>CAYYMD010000006.1:0-71484 GCA_964472875.1 uncultured Planctomycetaceae bacterium | reverse complement strand
CAGCTCGCCAGATGGCACAAAATAAAACTTACACATAATATTTGACACTATCCAATCTGAATAAAGCGTTGACAAGATTTGTCGGCGGCGTTAATATCCGTTCTGTAATACGGATTAATTTCGTCCTCACGGGGCGCCTCCCGCGGTGTAAAGCCGGCGGGGGAATGGGCGAGCGAGGCAGCGGCCGCTCGTTCAGACCTCAGGACGGACACACGCCGCTACTCGTAAATAACTGATCTTGTTAAATACCCGGCGCCGCCGGATGCAAAGCGGCATGGCCGCGGCACAGCCCGCAGAGGTTGGGCGAATCCCGGCCGGCCGGAAAGGAACATTTAGGGATTAATTCCAAAGTCGTTACCCGGTGGTGTAATTGGTAACACAGGAGGTTTTGGTCCTCCCGTTCCAGGTTCAAGTCCTGGCCGGGTAGTTTTTCCGCCGCCGGCGGACCACCGTGCGGCGGGCGTGGTTGGCGAACCGGAGAAAGTACATGAACGATTTTGTACTGTTCGGCGGGCGCGGAAATCCGCAGCTGGCCCAAAACATAGCCGAATACCTCGGCGTCGAGCTGGGCGCGGTGAACTATAATCCGTTTCCCGACGGCGAATTGCTGGTGAAGATAATCCAGGACATTCGCGGCCGGGACGTGTTCATAATTCAGCCGACGGGCTATCCGCAGGACACGAACCTGATGGAGTTGCTTACGTTCATCGACTGTGTCCGCAGGGCCTCGGCGGCGAGGATAACGGCGGTAATACCGTACTATGGGTTTGCCCGGCAGGACCGCAAGGACGAGGGTCGCGTGCCGATAACGGCCAAGCTTGTGGCGAACCTGATAACCACCGCCGGCGCGAACCGCGTGCTTACGATCGATCTGCACGCCGCCCAGATACAGGGCTTTTTCGACATACCGGTGGACAACCTTTACGCCGAGCCGGTATTCCGGCGGTACTTCAATACGCTGGATTTGTCGAACCTTGTCCTGGTCAGCCCGGACGTGGGCAACACCAAGCGGGCACGGATGTACGCCGATCACCTTGGCGGCGACCTGGCGGTAATATCCAAGCGCCGCGTCAGCGGCAGCGAGGTCGAGGCCGGGCGGATAATCGGCGAAATCGAAGGCCGAACGGTCCTGATGATGGATGATATGATTTCTACCGCCGGCACCGTTTGCGCCGCGGCCGAACTGTGCAAGAAAAACGGTTGCAAAAAAATATACGTAGGCGCCACCCACGGCGTGCTGTGCCAGGCCGCGGTCGACCGGCTCCGCGAGGCGCCTATAGACGAGGTTATAGTGACGGATACTGTTGCGATACCGCAGGAAAAGGTGGACGCGATAGGGAAACTTAAGGTTCTGCCGATATCGGAACTTATCGGCGAGGCGATACACAGGATTCACAACAACGAATCGGTAAGCAGATTGTTTTCCATGTGACGGCGGCGCGGAGAAGGCCGGCGACGGGAGCAATCGGCACAAACTGGAGAAAATGTAATGGCGCGACTGGAAGCAAAATCACGCAGCGAAACTGGCACCCGCAAGGCCCGGACCATGCGGCAGGAGGGCAAGATACCGGCCGTGATATACGGCCACGGCATCGAGGCCCAGCCGATAACGCTGAACACCCACGAGGTGGAACTGGCGATACTCCACGGCGAGCGGTTCCTGGAGGTTGACCTTGACGGCAAGAAGCAGAACGCACTGATAAAAGAGGTTCAGTACGACACGTTCGGTCAGGACATTCTTCACGTTGACCTGGCGAGAGTGTCTCTGCACGAGCGGGTCGAAGTTACGGTGCCGATTGAACTTCGTGGAACGCCTGCCGGCGTGAACGAAGGCGGCGTGCTACAGCAGATAGCGGCCGAGGTCGGCGTCGAGTGCGAGGTATCGGCTATCCCCGAGGAAATCACCGTATCGGTTACGGAGATGAACATCGGCGATTCGCTGTCCATGAAAGACCTGCCTCTTCCGGCGAAAACCAAACTTACCGACGACCCGGAGAGCGTCGTCTGCACGGTGAGCATAGTCACCGAGGAAGAACTGCCCGAGGAAGAGGAAGCTGCCGAAGAGGCCGCCGAACCGGAAGTTATCGGCGAAAAGCCCGAAGAAGAACAGCCCGAAGGCGAAGAGGGCGAGCAGCCGGCCGGCGAAGAACAGTAAGACGACCGACGGTATTGATTTATGGAACAACCCCGCCAGCGCCCGACGCGAAAGTTTATCGTCGGCCTGGGCAATCCCGGAAGGGATTACAGGCGGACGCGCCACAACGTTGGATTCATAGTGGTGGACGCCCTGGCGCAGCGGTGGGGAGCCGATAAGCCGAAGGTTAAGTTCGACGCCACAATATGCAGCGCCCGCCCGCCGGGGACTGACGTCGAGGCGGTGCTGGTGGAGCCGATTACGTATATGAATCTGTCCGGCAGGGCGGTCGGGCAGGTGCTTCGGTACCACGACGCCGGCCGACATGATGTTTTGATAGTGATGGACGATTTGGCCCTTCCGCTGGGCCGGCTGAGGTTCCGGGAAAAGGGATCGGCCGGCGGCCACAAGGGCCTGGCCGACATAATCCGCCACGTCGGCGCCGATGTGAGCGACGAATGCCTGCCGCGGCTGAGAATAGGCATCGGGCCGCTGCCGCCGGAGGCGGATGCGACGGAATTTGTGCTGAAAAAGTTCGCAAAAAGTGAAATGAAAACCATGGAACGTGCAATAGAGCAGGCCGAAGAGGCCGTGGAAGACTGGCTGATTCATGGCATTAAATACGTCATGAACAGGTATAATGCCCGGGAAACCTGTGGCGAAGGAGAATGAATATTCAAATGAAGACTAACGATATGAATAATTACGAGGGAATGTTCCTCATGGACGCCGACGAGGCGCAGTTCGAGGCGGTGAAGGACAGAATCACCGGACTGCTGGAGCGTTCCGAAGCGGAGTTGATTTCCATCAAACCGTGGGACGAGCGTCGGCTGGCATTCAAGGTAGGCGCACGCAAGCGAGGCCTGTACGTGCTTACCTATTTCCGGTGCAACCCCGCCAGGATCAGCGAGATCGAGCACGACTGCCGCCTGGCCGAGGAAGTTTTGCGCGTCCTGGTGCTGCGGCGGGACAGTATCAGCGAAGATGAGATAAGCGCCCCCACGCCTGCGACGAAATCCTCCCGCAAACGCAGCGACAGGTCCGCCGGCAAGGGTGAGTCAAAGAAGGAAGACAAGCCCGAGAAAAAACCCACCGCTACCGGTGAAGCGGAACAGGCCGGGCAGGAAGAACCTACTGAGCAAAAAACCGAGGCGGCCGAGGAAGCAGGGCAACAGCAGAAGCCGGACAAAGAGACTACCGGCGAAAGCACAGGCGAAAAAGCCCCGCAGTCCGAGGAAACCGGCCAGGCCGTTACCGAGACGGCCGAAAAGCCCGGCGACGAGAAAGCAGAGCAGGAAAAATAGTATAATTCGCGCCGGCGGACAGGCCGCCGGCGCGGTCAGTCTTTAACCCGGCAGGGAGCAGACAATGGCCAATTACAATAAAGTCATCATGGTTGGAAATCTTACGCGTGACCCGCAGATGAGTTACCTGCCGTCTCAGACGCCGGTGGTCGAGTTCGGCCTGGCGGTGAACCGCCGGTGGCGGGGGCAGGATAATCAGCAGCGGGAGGAGACGTGCTTTGTGGACTGCAGGATATACGGCCGACAGTCAGAAACATTCAACCAGTACATGAGCAAGGGCAGCCCCGTTTTGATAGAGGGCCGCCTTCAACTGGATACCTGGGAAGGCAAGGACGGTTCCCGGCGCAGCAAGCATCGGATAATCGTCGAGAGGTTCCAGTTTCTCGGCTCGGCGCAGAACAACCGCTCCGGCGGGCAAAGAGCCCCCGCCGCCAGGGCGGGCGGAGGCGCGCCTCAGCAGAACAAGGGCGACTGGGGCAACAACGAGCCGGATTACGAATCCGGCGATAACTCGCCCGACCAGGACCAGGACAACATACCGTTTTAGGCAGGACCGCCACAATGGCGGACTGATGAGCAGATTTGTTTAACTTAGAAATTCAGGAAAGTTGAAATATGGCCAGAAGAAGAAGAGAATCGGGCTCTTCCGGTTCAAGGCGAAGAAGAAAGTCGCGGATGAGGGAAGAGGCCACGTGCCGTTTCTGCAGGGACAAGGTCCAGGAAGTGGACTACAAGGACGTTTCCGTCCTTACCCGCCTGACCACCCAGCAGGGAAAGATGTACTCCCGCAAGCGAAGCGGAAACTGCGCCAGACATCAGCGGTCGTTCAAGCGGGCGGTCAAACGCGCCCGATACATGGCCCTGATGCCGTATGTCAGTTAACCCGCAACACGAGGAAGGAATAACGAATGAAGGTGCTTTTGACACAAAACGTGCTGAATTTGGGTCAGATTGGCGACGTAGTGGAGGTCAAGCCGGGATACGCCAGGAACTACCTGCTGCCGGAGCGTCTGGCCGTGGAGCCAACCGAGGGCAACCTCAAGGCCATCGAAGAGGAAAAACGCAAGCATCAGGAAGAACTGGCACGCCAGCGCGCCCAGAAAGAACAGCTTGCCTCGGAGATTTCCGGCAAGGAGATAACAATATCCGCCCGCGCGAACCCGGAAGGACACCTTTACGGTTCGGTCGGCCCGGCGCAGATAGTGGCGGCGCTGGCCGAAGAAGGCACGTTCATCCAGCCGGAGAACGTGCTGATGGGCGAGCCGATAGACCATCTCGACCGGTTCGACGTCCGCATCCGCCTCGCCAATGAGGTCGAGGCCACCATACACGTATGGGTTACGCCGCTGCACGAGGGCGAAGAGGCCCCCATGGAAGCCGAGGAAACCGCCGAAACAGAGCAGCCCCCCGGGGCGGGCTCGTCCGCGGAGGAACCGGAAGGCGGTGCGGAGGAAACATCCGCCCAGCCGGACGAAGAAGAATAAATTTCTACTCGTTACTGGCGTAGCCGCCGAGTTGTGTGTAAATTGTACGTGAACAGCCGCACCGCATGTGCGAAATTGAAACACGCGCCCGCTTTGGCGGGCAGGGTTAATTGACAGATATGGCCGGCGACGAATCTCAAAAATCCCCGCCCGATACCCAGGCGCTGAACCGGGTTCCGCCACAGTCTATAGAGGCCGAGGTCTGCGTTCTGGGCTCGATGATTCTGAACGCACCCAGCATCGACATCGTTGTGCAGATAGTCGAGCCGGAGTATTTCTACCGCCCCTCGCACCGGCTGATTTACGAAACGCTCGTGGACATGCACGAGGCCAAGAAACCTATCGAACTGGTCCTGCTCAAGGATGAACTCACCCGGCGCAAGCAACTCGAACAGGTCGGCGGGGTGGATTATCTCGTGGGAATCGTCGAGGGCGTTCCCACTGCCGCCAACGCCGAATATTACGCCAGAATCGTCCGCGACAAGGCCCTGCTGAGGGAACTCATCACCGCAGGAACGGATATTGTCCGCGAGGCGTTCGATACGCGCGAGGAGGCCACGGAGGTTATCGACCGGGCCGAGAACCGCATCTTCCAGATAGCCACCGAGCAGGTCGGCGACCAGGCCGTGGGCCTCAAAGGCCTGCTCCAGCAGACATTCGAAACACTCCAGGAGCACGACGGCAAACTCATCACCGGCCTGGCCAGCGGTTACCACCAGCTGGACGAGATTACCAGCGGCTTCCAGGACGGCGAGATGATAATCCTGGCCGCGCGCCCGTCCATGGGAAAGACCAGCATGCTGCTGAACATCGCCGAGCACATGGCCGTGGTCGACAAGGTGCCGGTGGCGGTGTTTTCGATGGAGATGTCCAAGGAGCAACTGGCCCAGCGAATGCTGGCTTCGCACGCGCGGTTCGACCTGCGGCGTATGAGGCGGGGGATGATATCGGCCGAGGACTGGACCAACCTCCAGCTGGCCGCAGGCGACCTCGAGGCCTCTCCCATGTACGTGGACGATTCGGCTGAACTGACCATACTCCAGTTGCGGGCCAAGGCCCGGCGCCTGGCGGCATCGCACGAAATCAAGTGCATATTCATAGATTACCTTCAGCTGATGACGTACCACGGCCGGGCCGACAGCCGCCAGGCCCAGATTGCCGAGATATCACGCGGCATAAAGGCGCTGGCAAGGGAGCTTAACGTTCCGATTATAGCCGCGGCCCAGTTGAACCGCTCGCCGGCCGACCGCCCGGGGCACCGCCCGCGGATGTCCGACCTGCGCGAAAGCGGCTCGCTTGAGCAGGATGCCGACGTAATTACGCTGCTGCACTGCGAAGATTATTACCATCGCGGCGAGAGCGACCACGAATTTACCGGCATAACCGAACTGATAGTTGCCAAGCAGCGTAACGGGCCCACCGGGCTGGTGAAGTTTACGTTCCTGCCCGAGTGCACACGCTTCGAGGCCGCCGCGCCAGAATCGTACCAGGCCAGCGAACCGGCGTTTTGAGAATCGCGGGGTATGCAATTTTGCATGTGAATTATTTAGCGGCTTCGCACATTGTTCAGTGCGGTGAAGAATTCTCGCATCATGGCCACGACGAGATAGCGGCCCCTGGGCGTGAGCGTGATGGCCGAGCTGTCGTTTCGCTCGAAGGCACCGGCCAGGCGCATGAACAGCATTTCCTTCCACAGGCCACGGCCGACTGATACGCCGAAAGTTTCGCGGAAGGCACGCTTGTCGAGTTTGAGCGAAAACAAGTCCATCATAAAGCGGTATTGCATGCGACGGCGGCGCGAGAACCGGCGCTTCAGGCGAACCGGCGAGAGGCCGGCTGAGATTCTGCGAATATATTCATCCGGTGAAAAAGTGTTGACGTAAAGCGCGCCGTCGAGGTAACTGAACGCACCACAGCCGGCGCCGACGTACTGGTCGTAATCGACGATGTATTCGTCGATCATATCTGTCTGTTCTCCGACGACGTTTGTGCCGCCATCTTCCCGCGAGAAACACCACGCGGAACTCGGGCGGAAAGGCCCTTCCAGTTCCCGCCGAATAATATCGTAAAATTTCGCCTCACGCCGATGCCCGATTTTACCGAATGCGTTTTCCATCTCGCGGCCGACCTGCGATGAAGTCATCAGCGGGTAATACGTTACCTGATTGGCGGACGAGGCGATGATTTTGGCTATGTCTTCGCGGAGCCGCCGCTCATCCTGGCCGGGCAGGTTAAAGATGAGGTCGGCGTTGAGTGTGTCAAAAAGCCCGGCTGCTCGCTCAATGACATCGAGTATATCTTTGCCGCCGCCGTAGTGCAGGCGCTGGATGCGCCGAAGCAGTTCGTCGTCGAATGTCTGCACGCCCACCGAAAGCCGCCGGACCCGCCCGCTTAGTTTTTCTAAAATTTCACCGGTAAGGTGGTTCGGATTCGTCTCGCACGAGACTTCGGTTATGCCGAACAGGCGCCGCGCCAGGTCGATGGTTTCACACAGTTCATCCACGAGAACGGTTGGTGTGCCGCCGCCGACGTACATCGAGGAAAACGAGTAACCCCTCTCGGCCAGCATGCGAATTTCATTCGCCAGGTGTTCGAAATATTCCCGTGCCGGGCCTTCCTCGAACCGGTATCGCGTGAAAGAACACCACGGGCATAAGTGTTCGCAAAAGGGCACGTGAACATATAGCAGGCACGGTTCGGAGGGGACGGGCACGAACGTGGCGTCGGCTTTTATTTCCACGGTGCTTAGATGGCGTTTTATTTCCGCCCTGAGGAATCGTGTGAGTATCCGTTCTGCGAGCATGGTTTTCAGAAGGCGAAGTCCCGGTTATTTTTCAAAAATTTCATTGTCGGTAAGGTAGCAGGCGGGGTCGTCGCCCCAGATGTCGCCGTCGGCCTCGGCGCGGGCTCGGAGGTTGCCGTTGCACATATCCAGCCAGCGGCAGCGGGCGCATCGGCCGGTGAGTAATTCCTTGCGACGGCGGAGCTGAGCCAGCAGTTCCGCCGCGCCGTCGGATTCATTCCAGATACGGCCGAAAGGTTGTTGTATCGCATTGCCGAGCACGTGCTGCCGCCAGAACTGGTCTGGCATGACGTCGCCGTCGTAATTAATTGCGGCGATGCCCTCACCGGACCGATTGCCGCCGTTGGCTTGCAGGTCGCGCAGACACTGCTCGGCGCCTGTGGGGTCTTCCCTGAGCAGACGCATGTAGAGATACGGACCGTCGGCGTGATTGTCCACGGTCAGGACCTGCGGCTTGTGCCCGCGTCGGTGCATCTCGGCCGTGCGGTCGATAATCATATCAACGGCCCGGCGGCTCTGCCGGTGGTCCGGGGCGTCGCTGCGGATGTCAGCACCCCGTCCGGTATACACCAGGTGATAGAAGCATACCCGCGGGATTCGCTCGCGCTCGATAAGGTCGAATATCGCCGGCAGGTCGTCGAGGTTTCGTCGCGTCATCGTCAGCCGAAGCCCCGCCTTGAGCCCCATTGCCAGGCAGTTGCGAATGCCTGCCAGCGCCAGTTCGAAGGCCCCGTCCACGCCGCGAAACGCGTCGTTAGTGTCGCGCATGCCGTCCAGCGACACGCCTGCGTAAAGCGCTCCCGCCTCGGCCAGCCGTTTTGCCGTCTCCGGCGTTATCAGCGTGCCGTTGGTGGACAGCACCGCACGCATGCCGAGCCCGCGGGCATGAGTAATCAGTTCGGCTATATCATCCCGCATCAGCGGCTCGCCGCCGGAAAACAGCACTACGGGCACATCGGCTGCGGCGAGGTCGTCCAACAGCGAGATACACTGGCTGGTGGTCATCTCGTCGCGGCCGGGAGCGTTGTCGCTGGCCAGATAACAGTGCGCGCAGCGAAGATTGCACCTTCGCGTGCAGTTGAAAACTACCACCGGGCCGTGCTGGCGCCGGCGGCCGTAACGAAGCGAATCGGTTTGGCTGCTCAGGCCGCAGTATAGTCTTGATATATCTATCATTGTGGAGTCCGTGCAGGTATGGTGTATCACCCGCTGTGCCGACGATACATTCTACAATCTTTGGCGGGGAAAACAAAAAGTAGTGGGATGGTTTAAATGCGGTGTAACCGACTTGGCCGAGCGGAATACCGCGCGTATGTGTGGTGCAGTGCGATGCGGTTAGTTGATTACAGTTCGGGGCCCTGGTATTTGGGAGTGTATTTTTTGACAAGCCGCACGAGGTCGTCCTGGTCGGGATCGATTTCCAGCGAGCGGTGCCAGGCCTCAATGGCTTTATCGCGAAGAGCGGTCTTTTTCGGCTCAAGCACAAACTTGCTCATATACACCACGCCGATGCCGCGGTGAGCAACGGCGTTATTTTTGTCCAGTTCCACGGCCTGGCGATACGCCTGCTCCGCCTCGTCGTAGTTGCCCATGCGATATCTGCATGCGCCCATCTGCACCCACGGCTGCGGATTTTCCGGTTGTTGCCTGGCGGCGGTTTTGAACGCGCCGATTGCGGATTTGAGCCGACCGAGTTGAACGTAGGTCATCCCCAGATTCACGAGTATGTCCGGCTGTTGCGGATTGAGTTCCAGTGAACTCTTGTATGCGTCTATGGCCTCGTAGTGTCGGCCCTGGCTGTCCAGTATCATTCCAAGATTGCTTTTGGCCTGCGGATTTTGAGGGTTGATTTCTATGGCGGTGTTGCAGTATTGCTCGGCCATGTCGAATTTGCCCAGTTCGAAATAGCACGCGCTTATGTTGAGGTTTGCATCGAAATCCCGCGGCGAGATAGCGATGGCCCGCAGGTAAGTGCTGACGGCTTTCTTGAGATATTCCTGGGCCTTGTCGAGATATTCGGCCGTGCGGGACAGCGCCTGGTAGGTCACGCCGAGATTGTAATGCGGCCGGAAAGCGTAGCTGTTGGCCTGGCATGCGTTCTGGTAGAATCGGCTGGCGATTTCGTAGTTGCCATCCTTGCGGTGGATATCGCCCATCGCGGTGTACGCCACGGCCAGGTCGGGGTCGGTTTCAACCGCACGGGCAAGTTCGGCCAGGGCACGGTCTATTTCGCCCTGGTCGGCGAGCAATTGCCCTGCCACGTAATGGTCTATGGCGTCTTTGGGCTGCGGCGCCGATTGCATGTCGCACCCGACGGCCGATACAGCGGCAATTACTGCTGCCGCGATGTACATCGCCTTGTTTAAAAGCATTTAATTATTTCTTTCTTTTTGCCGGCGGGGTTAATTTCCGAAGTTTATATGTAATGTTTTACGCTGTCGCAGTCAAGATTTTGCATATAACCGCTGTCTTATATAAAACTCGGCTGTAGAATGATTTCTCGTGCAATGAAAGTGTACTCAGCGAGCAAACACCAATGAACCAGCAAGCAGGCAGGGAATTTCGAGTTACGCGCCGGGAGGATATCTCCCGCGTTTTCGAGGCCGGCAAACGCGCCAGTGACGGCTGCATAACGCTGCTGGTGCTGCGGCGAAGTGACCTGTCTCCGCCGCGTGCGCGTCTGGCGGTGGCCGTACCGAAAAAGTACGGCAAGGCCGTGAAGAGAAACCGCATAAAACGTCTCTGCCGTGAAGCATTTCGCCTGGTCCGCGACCGCCTTCCTGCCGGCTGGGATTACGTAATTATTCCCAGAAAGGTGTCAGAGCCGACGCTGGAGCAACTGGAGAAATCGATAATCAGACTTAGTTCAAGGGCAACCGGTACGGAAACATGAGCAGAACGGCGGCGATAATAAGGAGAATAAGCGGATTCGCCTGCGGCGTGATGGTGATGCTCATACGTTTGTACCAGTTGACGCTGTCGCCATATATCGGGCGGCAGTGCCGCTTTATGCCCACTTGCAGCAATTATTTCATCGAGGCGCTCCGGAAGAAAGGGCTGGTGAGGGGGACGCTGATGGGTATATGGCGGTTGCTTCGGTGCAATCCGTTCTGCAAGGGCGGATATGATCCGGTGAAGTAGATACAATCCGCACCCCAGTTGGTTATATTTTATTCAGGCATGTACCCCAAAAGAATGAGTTTCCGCGATTCTGCCGCCGCCAGTCAGCACATCGCCGCGTAACTGAGGACGATGAGCAGAATCATTTTCCATTTTTTTCTTAATGCTTCTATCATTGTCGATCACCTCCGAAGGCAATCCTTTGAATCTTCAACTATTATTATACCCGATTTGCCAAATACGCCAAGGGGAAAAATCCGGACTTTTTGCAGTAAAAATGTGTTAAAGTAAAACGTACAATGCCCGATGTGGCGGGGTCGGCAGACATCGAACAATATGGCCCGGTCCAGAGCGGATTAACAGCAGAGGAGATTAATGCGATGAAGGCATTAAAATATTTTTTCGTGACGGTGATGTTCCTGGGATGTTCAACGGCATTTTTGCCGCGGCAGGCCGTCGGGGCGGAAAAGAGGGAGAAAATCACACCCTCTCACGCAGCGTTTAATTATGACTGGTCATACCCTCGCGGAGGGCCGGTGGATATTCGTCCCGAGGCGGTTACGTACCTCAAGGCGGACATGGCCGACCGCAGCGGCGGCGTCAAAGAAAGCAGAAACGACACTGGTGTTCGCTGGCAGGGGCGTAAGAGATATCTCCGCTGGGTCATCAGGGCGGATAAGACCCGCAGTTACATAGTCACGGCCGTCGCAGGGCCGGACGGCGGGGAAAAATTCGCCACAGGCGAGGAGATAGCGATAATCGGTCCGCAGAACCAGGTAACTTTGAAATGCACCGGCCGGGTTATTGCGGCCGAGACGCTCGAACTTCCGTCCGGAGTGAGCAAGGTCGAGGTCCGCGTGGTAAAAGAAGACGGCCGGGCGTCGCTGTTCGGTCTGGAACTTATCGCCGAGGAAAAGTACACGCAGTGGAAAAAGCGCCTGGAGAAATTTCGTTCCGACACGAATACCACATGGCTGAGCAAGGGGACCTATGGCATACGCACGGCGCCTTCGGCATATCCGGTGGTGGGTAGGGCGTGGAATCTGCACAATATTAACAGGCGGTTCGACCCTGTCCGCCATGCAGACATGGCCGAGGAGATGGGCGCTGCGTGGGTCGAGACAATCCACTGGGCGCACTGGCGGTGGCCGGCCCCGCTGAAGTCGATAGATAAACTGCGACGCGGCTTCACCTACAAAAATGACATACTGGGCAAAATAGCAGACGAGTTGCACAAGCGGGATATGCGGTGGGTGTTATATTACCATCCCGGGCATTCCTATCATTACCGGCATCAGTATTACGGCAAAAACCGAAACGACTGGCTTAAAAATTTCGTGCGTGTGATTACTGAGATAGGCGGGCGCTATGGCGAAAAACTGGACGGGCTGGACCTGGACGGCGGCAATCAGTATTATCCCGCGCCGTTCGAAATACTGACCCAGGCCGCCAGGACCGGTAATCCAGGCCGGTACGTGCAGTGGAGAACGTCGGGGCTTCCGCCGGTTACGCCATGGTCATCTGTATACGACGGCGGGCGGAAGGAATTTTCAAGCAGCGAAACCGGCGAAAAAGTTAGATTGAACGAAGACCTGTTCAAAGGTGTTGTTGCGGCAGCGGCCTGGCCGTTTGAGGATAGCGGGTGGTATATCGAGAAGGAAAGCCAGTGGATAGGTCTGCCGCCGAGGCGAAGTGAATGGCTGAGCAAACTAAAAAAGGCCCGGAAGCACAAGGTCGCATTGTTCCCCGCGCTGCCGATGTATTGCGACGGCAGCGTATCGCCTTACAGTTACGCGGTGATGGTTCACGCGCGGCGGGAGTTTCGCGGCGTTTCCGACAGGCAATTGCTGCAGCGTCGCGGCAAACGGGGCACCACGGTGCGCCTGTGCTCACTGGTGGCGCCGTCCGTTCTCCGGAAGGACAAGCAGGAAGCGGAAAATCAGGCACAATTGCTCTTCCGCCAGGCGGGGCATCAGCTTGACCGGAACAAACCCGGCGAGGCGGCAAACCTTCTGCTGTGGGTAGTCAATCATTATCCGAACACCTCCTTCGCTACTATGTCGCTGAAATGGCTGATGGACCACCCACTGGAAGGTATTCCGCTGCTTGGCGTGGAGCTTCCGGGTGAACTCGCCGACTGGCCGCAGGCGGACTATTCGGGCAAACTAAGGGCCTCCGAAGTCGTGCCGCCCACCGCGGCCGCGGTGCACCGGCGAAAGGCGCAGGAGATGTACGACCAGGCGCTGGAGGCCGAGCAGACCGACAAGCCCGATAAGGCCGCCGACATTCTGCTGGATATTATCAGCAAATATCCCGGGACCGAACACGCCCGGAAGGCGCGGAAAAAAATACTGGAAATGTACGGCGCGTAAAGCGGAGGTCTTGGCTCGATGAAATCATCGGACGACATTCGAAGAATATTTTCGCGGGTCGCCCGGGGGTATGACATCAACAATCGCATTCATTCCTTCTGGCAGGACCAGCGTTGGCGGCGCCGCGCCGTGCAAGCGGCCGGCGTGCGGCCGGGGTGGAACGTACTCGACGCTGCCTGCGGGACAGGCGATATGGCGGGGCTTCTGGCGTCGGGTCCAGCCGGGCGTGTCGTTGGGTTGGATTTCTGCCGGGAAATGCTGGAAGTGGCCCACCATAAATATAACGACCCACGCGTAGAGTGGGTTGAGGGCGACGTGCTGGCGATGCCATTCGATGCCTCGAGTTTCGATGCGGCAATTATAGCGTTCGGCCTGCGGAACGCCGGCGACGTTAAGAAGGCCCTGGATGAACTGGCCAGGGTAATCAGGCCCGGCGGACGGCTGGTTGTACTGGAATTTTTTTCACGCGACGCCGAGGATTTGGCGGAATATTTTGCGCGTTTCTATCTTAATCGCATCATGCCGATAACGGCTGCGATTATAGCGGGAGGGCTTTATGCGGAATACCGTTACTTCGTGGATTCCATAGCCGGTTTTATAAGTCCGCACACTATGGCCCGCCGGCTGCAGTCCGCAGGTTTTGAAGTAACCGGTCACGAAAAATTCATATTCGGCATGGCGGATATGTTCCGGGCATCGAAAATTTAATCACCAGACGGATCGAGTTATCTATAAGGAGTCAGGATGAATATTAACAGACGACAGTTTTTAATGAATGCGGGCGCTTTTGCAGGCGCGGCTGCGTATGGTGGCATAACTACTGTAGCTCAAAACGCAGGCCCGAAAAGGCCTGACATCGTCATGGTAATTTCTGACGACACCACATGGAAGGACTTCGGCTGTTACGGAAGCCGCGACGCGAGGACGCCGAATATAGATCGCCTGGCCGAAGAAGGTATGCGATTCGACCGCTGCTTCACGGCCACGGCCATGTGCGCCCCGACCCGCCAGCAACTCTACACCGGCATTTTCCCCGTCCGCAACGGCGCTTATCCTAACCACAGCCATGTTTATGACGGCGTAAAGAGCATGGCGCACCACCTGCGCGGGCTGGGGTACCGCGTCGGCCAGGCAGGTAAAAGGCATTTCGGACCGCCGCAATCGTTTCCATTCGAA
This sequence comes from uncultured Planctomycetaceae bacterium, assembly GCA_964472875.1. GTDB lineage: Bacteria > Planctomycetota > Phycisphaerae > SM23-33 > SM23-33 > CAYYMD01. The sequence continues at coordinate 57,091 of CAYYMD010000006.1, read as the reverse complement.
CGCGTGAATCCCAAAAAGACGAAGCAGTTCATCGACGCCGATGACAAGCCCTACTGCCTGGTTTACTGTTCGGATAACGCCCACGGACCTTGGAACAGCGGCGACGCCGACGAATACGACGCTGATAATATCTCCATCCCGCCGTACCTGCTCGATACACCCGCCATGCGCGACGTGCGCCGGCGGTACTTGGCCGAGATAGGATCGCTGGATGAGGAGGTCGGTTCGCTGATGAAACAGGTCGAGGGCCGCGGGCGGGCGGAGGATACGATTTTCATCTTCACCAGCGAGCAGGGTGCGTCGTTTCCGCTGGCCAAGTGGACCTGCTACGAGGCGGGCCTGCACACGGCGCTTATTGTCCGTTGGCCCAGGCGTATCGAGGCCGGCATCGGCACCGACGCGATGGTCCAGTACGTGGACGTGGTTCCGACGTTAATCCATGCCGCGGGCGGCGACCCGAAAAAGACAGACACCGGCATAGACGGCGCGCCCGGCGGCGGTCGGGGCTTTGACGGGCGAAGTTTCTACGATGTGCTTGTCGGCAAGAGCAACAGACATCGCGAATATGCCTACGGTGTCCACACCACACTCGGTATTATCAATGGCGGGTGCTATCCCATACGCTCAGTCCGCGACGAGCGTTACAAACTCATCCTGAACCTGAATCATGAGGCGAAGTTCACGAATTGGATTACATCCGGACGATGCTCCTTCTGGTCCGAGTGGAAAAAACTGGCGAAGACCAACAATCGGGCCGCCGAAGTTGTCCGCCGCTACCAGCACAGGCCGGCCGTAGAGTTTTACGACCTCGAAAAAGACCCGAATGAATTGGAAAATCTGGCCGACGAAACTGGGCATGCTGAGAGAATTGCTCAACTAAGAAAGCAACTTTGCGCCTGGATGGAACAGCAGGGTGACGAAGGAATAGCCACGGAACAAAAAGCACGTAGCCGCCAATAAGCACGTAACCGCTAAGTGAAAATAAGTGAATACTTATCAGAACCTTCAGGGCTGTACGGTTCAGGATTCAGCAACCAATGAACAATGTTGTAAAGCCCGTGTTTTGCAATAATTTTTTGATTTGCCGTAACTCCAGACGGTTTTTGTCGTTTTATTATTAGCAAAGATGTGAGTGAACAGAACAACACGATGGCAATGACGGCGGCTTATCAGCAAAGGAAATACGAATGAAAAAGATGAGATTGAACGTTTTGGTACTGACAATTGTGTTTATCCTGCCTGCGGTGGCGCCGGCCGATGTGCGCCTGCCGGGTTTTATGACCGACAACATGGTCCTTCAGCGCGACATGCCCGTGCCAATCTGGGGATGGGCGGACCCCGGAAAGAAGGTAAAAATCAAATTCGGCGACCAGACTAAACAAGCCGTCGCCGACAAGAACGGCCGGTGGATGGTTAAACTGGATGCGCTCAAGGCATCGGCCGAAGGGCAAAAACTAACAGTCGAATCCGCGGCGGGGGACGAAAAACTGACCCTCAAAAATGTTCTTGTGGGTGAAGTCTGGATATGCTCTGGCCAGTCGAACATGGAATGGGCCGTAAGCAGGGTAACTAACGCCAAAGACGAAATTGCTGCCGCCAAGCATTCCTCCATCAGGTTACTTACGATAGGCCACATCTCCAAAGGCGTCCCGCAGGATAATGTCAAGGGCCATTGGCAGGTTTGTACTCCAGAAACGGTGGGAAGGTTCTCCGGGGTGGGGTACTTCTTCGGCAGAAAAATTTACAAGGATAAAAAGGTTCCCGTGGGACTTATCGGTTCAAACTGGGGCGGAACGCGAATAGAACCGTGGACTCCGCCGGTTGGCTTCAGGATGGTGCCGGAGCTTAAGAAAATCACGGAGAAAATAGAGGACGGTAAAATAGGCCGAAGCCACCAGGAGCCGACGAAGTTATACAACGGTATGATTGCGCCGCTGGTGCCTTATGCAATACGCGGGGTTATCTGGTACCAGGGTGAGTCAAATGGCCGGGAGGGAATGTCTTATTTTCACAAGATGAAGGCGTTGATATACGGCTGGCGCAAGTGCTGGGGGCAGGGCGATTTCCCATTCTACTATGTACAGTTGGCGAACTTCAGGAAAAGGAACGGCAATCCCGCCGGAGGCGACGGGTGGGCCAGAGTCCGCGAGGCGCAGAGAAAGGCGCTGGAACTGAAGAACACCGGCATGGCCGTAACGATAGATATTGGAGAAGCCAAAGATATTCATCCTAAAAACAAGCAGGATGTGGGCAAGCGGCTGGCGCTGTGGGCGCTTGCCAAGGGTTACGGTATGAAGGACCTGGTCTTCAGCGGCCCGCTTTACAAGTCCCACAAGGTCGAAGGAGACAAAATCCGTATAACCTTCGAGCACGTTGGCAGCGGTTTGATGGTCGGAAAAAAGGAAGGCGTGGCGCCTACCCGCAAAGTTCCCGACGGCGAACTGAATGGTTTTGCTATAGCCGGCAAGGACAGAAAATGGCACTGGGCCGAGGCAAAAATAGATCCGAAGACCAACACGGTTATCGTTTCATCGCCGCAGGTAAAGCATCCCGTGGCCGTCAGGTACGGGTACAGGATGAATCCATGCCGGTGCAATCTGTACAACGCCGAAGGCCTGCCCGCCTCGCCATTTAGAACAGACCATTGGTAAAATGCACGCAGTGACTTTTGTCGGCCATGGATGACTTCGCGATTATTATTCCAAGCATTGCCGACGCTGGAAACAGTAGTTGCTAAGGAGTTCTTAGTGGCATTGAATATTACATGAAAAACAGATAAGTTTATATTATAGTAGAATTTTATGTTGATGAGTTATTAGCGAAAAGGACATATATATGAAAGATTACAGCAGGCGAGAGTTTCTCGCATCTATGGGCGCGGTCGCGTCAGCTATGTCCGTCGCGGGTGGTTCGAAGGTATTAGCCGGGGAAAACGCAAAACGACCCAATATAGTTTGGCTGTTTTCCGACGACCACGCCTACCAGGCCGTTGGTGCCTACGGCGGGCGGTTCGCGAAAATGAACCCTACGCCCAATATAGATTCACTTGCGAAGCAGGGAATGCTGTTTGAGCGGGCATGCGTAGGAAATTCCATCTGCGCGCCCAGCCGGGCAACACTGCTGACCGGCAAGCACAGCCACATGCACGGAAAGATAGACAACCGCGGCGGATTCAATCACGACCAGCAGCAGTTTCAGAAAATCCTTCGCAAATCCGGCTACCAGACGGCCATGATAGGAAAGATTCACCTCTCGGGCAAAATGCAGGGATTTGATTACTGGGAAGTGCTCCCGGGCCAGGGGCGATATCACAATCCCACGTTCATCACCGAAAAAGGTAAAACCCAATATAAAGGCCACTCGACAGACATCATAACGGACCGCGCATTGAATTGGCTAAAAAACGGAAGGGATGCGGCCAAACCGTTCATGATGATGGTTCATTTCAAAGCGCCACACAGGCGTTGGGAACCTGCTCCGCGTTTCAAGAAGGAGTTCCGTGACAAGACATTCCCAGAACCTAAATCTCTTTTTGACGATTACGAGGGGCGCGGCACGGCCGCTAAAAAACAGGATATGTCAATAGCCAAGACAATGAGTCTTGGCAAAGATCTCAAGGCCGACAGCGGCCCCCGCAAAGAATATCTCCAAAAGCATGACCTCAAGGGCAAGGAACTTGTCCGCTGGAAGTACCAGATGTACATGCGGGATTATTTCGCCTGCATAGCCGGAATTGACGAAAATGTCGGGCGGCTGCTGAAATATTTGAAAGATACTGGCCAGGACAAGAACACCGTAGTGATGTACTCATCCGACCAGGGATTTTTCCTGGGCGAGCATGGCTGGTTCGACAAACGCTTTATGTATAAGCAGTCTTTCCGCATACCGTTTATCGTCCGCTGGCCGGGCGTTGTCGAACCGGGCAGTAAAAACAACGATCTCGTGCAGAATATCGATTTCGCAGAGACGTTCCTTGACATCGGCGGCGCGCCGATACCGGATGCGATGCAGGGCAGATCCCTGGTTCCCCTGCTGAAGGGGAAGACGCCCGATGACTGGCGCGATTCCGTTTATTATCACTATTACGAATACCCTGCCGTGCACTCGGTCAGAAAACACGAAGGCGTGGCGACAAAACGCTACAAGTTGATAAGATTCTACGGCAAGAACGTTCCCGGTGGCGAAGAGTGGGAATTTTATGACCTGAAAAAGGACCCGTGCGAGATGCATAGCCGCTACGGCGAAGATGAATATGCGGATGTCATTGCAAAGTTGAAAAAGGAACTGACCAGACTACGCGACAAATATCGGGTTTCTGTGAAAGGGGGGAAGTGACTTTGTAAGGATAAAACCGAATCTTAAATGCAGTCATGCCGGCAGTCATGCCGGGAAACGAAAGGTATGTAACCCAGTAGCAGAAGAAAGGATTATTAATGCAAATTCGAATATCCAGAGCACTGACAAACGTAATGCTAACGCTGGTTCTGTTAAGCGGCGTTATTGGCACACACGCGGAGGCGAAACAGAAAGATCGCTCCTCCCGCGTCCCCAGGTTCTCCTACCCCGAGACTCTACAGACGCAGCAGGCGGCGTTGAAAGCCAACCCACTGCTGAAGAGGTTTGCCGAATCGCGAAAGAAACTCTCGAAGGATCGCTATCGGCCGATCTATCACTACGTAAACCCAGAAAGCAGGCTTAACGATCCAAACGGCCTGTGTTACTGGAAGGGACGTTGGCACCTGTTCTACCAGGCCTATCCGCCGGAGGACACGCGCCAGCACTGGGGCCATGCAGTCAGCGATGACCTTATCCACTGGCGCGACCTGCCGTATGCAATCTACCCCGGCCCCGAGGCAAGGTGTTTCTCCGGAACGACGTTTGTCGACGAGGACCGTGTTATCGCGGCGTATCACGGAATAGCACAGGGGACGATGGTCGCCGTTTCGGACGACCCGCTGCTGCTGAACTGGAAGAAGGTTACCGGAAAGGCCGTCATCCCTCACGCTCCCAACCTGCCGTATAATATATTCGACCCCTGCATCTGGAAGCATGGCGAGTATTACTACATCCTCACGGCGGGTAGACGCCGCGGCCCCGGAGGAAAGCCCATACGCGCTGAGTTTCTACACCGCTCCAAAGACCTAAAGAACTGGGAGTACCTCCACCAGTTCATCGAGAACGATTATTATGGCCTGGTCGGTGACGACGGGGCCTGTCCCTACTTCTGGCCGATCGGAAACAAAAATCAAAAGCATATCCTTCTGCACTTCAGCCACATGAGCGGCGGGAAATATATGCTCGGCGATTACGACACAAAACGGCAGAAGTTCGTGGTGACCAACGGCGGCGATTTCAACTTCGGATCCTGGGGGCCGTGTGGAACGCATGCGCCATCGGCCTTCCCCGACGGCGATGGCGGCGTGATAGCCATTTTCAATATGAACGAAGGCAAACCTACGCCGGGTTGGAATCGGATCATGTCTTTGCCGCGACGACTGACGCTCCGCAAGGGTTTCTTCAATCCGCTCAATATAGTCCCTGCCGGGGATATTGAATCGCTGCGCGCCGACCATATAGAAGTGGGTCCGATGAAACTGCCGGCCAATGAAGAGGTTGTAATTAAGAACGTCCGCGGGAACGCCATGGAAATCATAGCAGAATTCGCCCCGCAAAAGAATCAGACTTTGGAGTTGAACATCCTCCGCTCGCCGGACGGACTGGAATACACCCGGATTCTCTGCATGCGAGATCGTGGGTATCGTAAGGGTAAAATGCCCTGCGTAGTGTCGATAGACACATCGCGTTCCTCATTGTCGTCAAACGTTCGCCAGAGGCCGCCGGAGACCGCCCATGTGGAATTGGCAAACGACGAACCGCTGCGCCTGCGTGTTTTCGTCGACCGCAGCGTGGTCGAGGTGTTCGTCAACGGCCGTCAGTGCATTGGCGCGAGAGTCTATCCGGAGCGCAAAGATAGTATCGGTGTGTCGTTGCGGTCGCTGCGCAGAGAAGCCCGGCTGAAGTCCCTCGATGCATGGGGGATGAAAGATATCTATGGTTTCGGACGAAAAGGTTTTTCTCCTGACACCCATGAATGATTGGCGGCATATGGCTTAGGCGGGCGCGATATTTTTATGCTTATTTGAGGCGAGGCGTACCGTATTTCATAAACCGTCGTATTTTCGATGAAGGACAGAGTGTTCCAGAAAATCACACCATTACCTGCGCGGATCGATTCGCTTGACGCTTGAAAATGCAGTCGATGTGGGATAATACCTCGTTACCAAACCATCCGAGATGAATTAAACTATATGAGCAGTACTTGGGAATGGTCCGACCCTGGCGACGGGGTAAATAAATTTAAAATTCAGGATTGGAGAAAGACATGGAATCGATGATTAACCGTAGATTGTTCCTTAAAAGCGCGGCCACGGGCGTGGCAACATTCTTCGCCCCGGGCGCGCTACGCTCGGCAATAGGCAAACAGGGCAAACGTAGGCCAAACGTTCTGATTATACTCACCGACGACCAGGGCTACGGCGACTTGTCGTGTCACGGCAACCCTGTGCTCAGAACGCCGAACCTGGATAAGCTGCATGCACAGAGCATACGATTGACCGACTTTCACGTAGCGCCCAAGTGCACCCCGACGCGGGGACAGCTGATGACCGGTTGCGATGCCTTGCGTAACGGCGCCAGTCGGGTCTGCCAGGGACGGTCTATGATGCGGGAATCTCTGCCCACCATGGCGGATATTTTCCGCTCCGGCGGCTACCGCACAGGTCATTTCGGCAAGTGGCACCTGGGCGACAGTTATCCTCATAGGCCTCAGGATCGCGGCTTTGACCGAACAGTCCATCACGGTGCGTGGGGCATCACCTCTATTGCGGATTATTACGCGAACGATTACTGGGACGATGTGTATCGCCGCGACGACAATCTTCTGAAATATGAGGGTTATTGCACGGACGTCTGGTTCGATCAGGCGATGCAATGGATGCAGGCGCGACAGAATGCAGATCAACCTTTCTTTTGTTACCTGGCCGCCAATTGCCCGCATGCTCCCAATTGGGCACCGGAGAAATTTATCAAGCCCTACGCGAACAAAAAGGGCCCCGCCGACTTTTACGGTCAGATCGCCAACATCGACATGAATATGGGCAGATTAATGAAGTGGATGAGTCAGCGAGGGCTGGCTGAGAACACGATCCTTATCTTCATGGGCGACAACGGTTCATCCCGGGGCGCAGACGTATTCAACGCCGGTATGCGAGGCAACAAAGGAACCCTGTGGGAGGGCGGGCACCGCGTGCCGTGTTTTATCCGCTGGCCTGAGGGCGAACTTGGTTCGCCAAGGGACATCGGTGAACTTACACAGGTGCAGGATATTCTACCGACGCTTATTGATATGTGTTCGCTTCGGGCCGGCAACCGGGCCAGTGAGCGATTCGATGGGACCAGTCTGGCAGATCTGTTGCAAGGCAGCCGCGACGAACTCGACGATCGAATGCTGGTGGTGCAGGTTGGCGCTCATCCGAAAAAGGGCGCGGCCGCAGTCATGTGGAATAAGTGGCGCATGGTCAATGGCAAGCTTTACGACATCCGAAAAGACCCGCATCAGGACACAGACGTGGCGGACAGGCACCCCGAAGTTCTCGCTGCCATGGAGAAGCACTACGACAAATGGTGGCAGGCAGTGCAGAAGCCATTTGCCGAAACACGCTGGATTCACCTCGGTAGCGATAAAGCCAACCCCACCACGCTTTATTCCAGCGATTGGCAGGGCGATTACGCCGACAACCGTGGCAACCTGATAGAGGGCGACAAAAAAGGATACTGGAACGTCCGGGTGGAAAGGGACGGGCTTTATGAATTCACACTTTATCGATGGTGGCCTCACTCGGACAAGCGACTCACCGAAGCGATGCATGGCGATACGACACGCGGCCGAGGTGCCGTTCCGATCGCTTCTGCCGGTCTTACGATAGGAGACGTCAAACTAAAAGCCGATGCGCCCCGGGACAAGGAGGGGGCAAAGTCAGTCAGTTTCACTGCCCCTCTCAAAAGAGGCGAATACCGGCTGCAAACCATGTTTTACGACAAAAACGGTAAGGAGCTGTGCAGCGCGTATTACACCCGCGTGGAAAGGAAATAAACCGAATGTTAATTGTTTTGTCCCGGTCGGGCTCCGGGTATTTGTAAAGCGCGTAGAGACAGGAGAAATTCAGGAGAAAGACATGACATCGATAATCAACCGAAGATCCTTTCTTAAAAGCGCGGCATCCGGCGCGGCCGTATTGGCTGCGGGAAAATTCGTGCGGGCCGCGGCGTCGGGCAAAAAGAAACCCAACTTCGTTTTCATACTGACCGACGATCAGGGGTGGAACGGGCTTTCGGTTCGGATGAACCCGTCCGTACCCGGTTCGGGCAGTTCCTACTATAATACGCCCCGGCTGGCGGAGTTCACACGGCAAGGAATGCGTTTTTCGCAGGCCTACGCTCCCGCGCCGACGTGCTCGCCGACGAGGTACGCCATACAATTCGGCCGCAGCCCACACAGTCTGCGAATTTGGGGCGCTGACCGTATCGGCAAGGGCGTTGATGCCTTGCCTGAGCAGTCACTGGCCAATCGCCTAAAGCAAGCGGACTCGGACTACGTTACCGCGCACATGGGCAAGTGGCATATCGCCTTTACACCCCGGACAATGGGCTATGACGTTGCCGAATACGGCGACGGCCACGGCCCGAAAAACAATCCGGACTCTGATAATCCCGAAGATCCCAAGATGATCTTCAGTCTGACACGCAAGGCCAACACCTTCATAGAAAAGCAGGTTAAGGCCGACCGGCCTTTCTACCTGCAAATTTCCCACTACGCTGACCACTTGAAATACCAGGCGTTGTCCGAGACTATCAAGAAGTATCGCACCGAGCACGCCGAGGAGGCCACGAAATATCAGAACAGCCCGCTTTTTGCGGCGATGAACGAAAACCTCGATACCGGAATCGGCATGGTGCTTGACAAGATAGACGAACTGGGCATCAGGGATAACACCTACGTGATTATCACGAGTGACAACGGCTTCGAAGACAAGAAAGACTGGAAGGGAACGCCCGTCCGCAAGCGGGGCTATTACAAGGCCTTTCCTCAGCGGAGCCATAAGTACCATGTCAGCGAAGGCGGAATCCGCGTGCCGTTTATCGTGCGGGGGCCGGGAATTCCGGCAAACAAGCACTCATCCACGCCGGTGGTCGGCACGGATATCTTCCCTACAGTGATGGAGATCGTGGATGGCGGCGAGCACATCCCTGAAAAGGTGGAAGGCGCCAGTCTGCTGGACCACCTCAAAAGCGGCGGCGAAAAAGCCATCCGACGCAAAGACCCTTTCCTTGTGTTCAAATATACGAAGCCCCACGTTCGGCATGACATCGCCATAGTGCAGGGAAAGTATAAATTAATCAAGGATATCGACTCCGATGAAATCTTTCTTTATAATCTGAAAGACGACATCGGCGAGAGCAGGAACCTAGCCGACGAACAGCCCCAGCGGGCTGAAATGATGTACAAGCAGATGACCGATTATTTAAAACGCTTCGGCTGGGATGAAAGCATGGTACCGAAGCGACGAAAATTTAAAAGGTAGAAAACAGTAGAGATTGGCATGAATGTTCGAATCAATCGCAGGGCGTTTTTAAAGAATGCGGCTATCGGCGCCGGGGCGGTGGCGGCGCCTTGGGCGGTACATGCGGCTTCAGATGCAAAGGCGGCGCAAAGGCCTAACATACTGATTATTTTCACCGATGACCAGGGCTACGGGGACTTGGGCTGTTATAGCCAGGACAAGATAGACACTCCCCGGATGGATAAACTGGCCCAGGAAGGCACGCGGTTCACCAGTTTTTACGCACAGACGGTATGCGGGCCTTCGCGGTCGGCGCTGCTGACCGGCAGATATCCCGTACGTAGCAAGGGCTGGTCAATGCCGGCCGGCGAAATCACCTTCGCCGAACGGATGCGAAAAGTCGGCTATCAGACGGCCTGCATCGGCAAATGGGACGTTTCCAACCGAAAACCCATCATAGACCGCATGCCCAACGCACAGGGGTTCGATTACTACTTCGGGCCGCTGGGCGCCAATGATAACGGAAAGGTGACGCTATACAAAAACAACGAGCGCCTCAGGACAACGGATGACATGGCGGGCATCACGCACCTCTACACGCAAAAGGCCATAGATTACCTCAAGAACAAACACGACACAGACAAGCCGTTCGTGCTTTACTTGGCGCACACTATGTTACACATGAACATTGACGCCTCGAAGCGTTTCAAAGGCAAATCCGAATACGGACTATACGGCGACGCAGTTGAGGAACTTGACTATGAGACCGGCCGGCTGCTGGACGTTCTGGATGAACTGGGGCTGACAAAAGATACGCTGGTGATTTTCACAACCGACAACGGACCCTGGAACCAGAAGGCGTATATCAAGGCCAAGCGGGCGGGAAGACGTGGCACGACCAGTCCGATGTACGAGGATGCGGTGTTCTGGGGCGATCCGGGACCGCTGCGAAACGGCAAGGGTTCGTGTTACGAGGGCGGCAGCCGCGTGCCATGCATTGTCCGCTGGCCGGGAAAGGTCCCCGCCGGGCGGGTGTCCGATGCCATATTTGCCACCATCGACTTCATGCCCACATTCGCCAATCTCGCCGGCTTCGACGTTCCCGACGACCGCGTCATTGACGGAATCGATCAGACAGACCTGCTGATGGGCAAATCCGGCAAGGGCAGACAGACGTACCTCTATGAACGTGGCAACGGAATACGAAAGGGCAAATGGAAATACCTAAAGGCTAGGCATAAAGTTCCCGGATACGCCGTGGACAAGGACAGGAAACAGGTCGAGGAACTTTACGACCTTCAGGCCGACATCAGCGAGACCAACAACCTGGCCGAAAAATACCCAGAGAAAGTGCGCGAGTTGAAAGATCTTATGGAAAAAATAATAAAGAAAAAACGATAACAAACATTAAGCATTCCCCGTGTTGCTTCGCTACGTGCGATACTAAACTTATATCATTAATGTACGAAATGAAATCGATTTGGAAGTGAATCACCGGATAACAGAAAGGAAGAAAGTCATGAAAAATCTCAAGAGAATGACGTCTTTAGCATTGATAATGTCCGTTTGGGCGATTGCGGTCCCGGCAGCAACGGCGGCTGAAAAGGAGTTCACAGTCTCGAAGAAGTATCTGGTGCTTCCCATAAAAAATGGTGGGAATGGTAACCAGTTGCGGCTGTTCGTCGAGGGCAAGGAGTTATATCGCTACGGGCTGAAACTGGCCCCTTCGGCCAAGGAGACCGACTGGTACGCCTGGTTTCCCATCGACAGATACAAAGGCAAAAAGGCCAAGATCGAAATAAGCAATGCCCCGGAAGCCGGCTTTGCGCTGGTCCGCCAGTCCGATACGATTCCAGGCCATGAAAAGTTCTACAAAGAACCATACCGTCCCAAGTTCCACTTCACTCAAAAGGTGGGCTGGAACAACGACCCTAACGGCATGGTTTACGCCAACGGCGAGTGGCACCTGTTTTATCAACACAATCCTGTCTCAAAAAAATGGGGCAACATGACATGGGGACACGCCGTAAGCAAGGATCTACTCCACTGGAAAGAACTGCCCTACGCGCTGTACCCCGACGAAATGGGTACGATGTTTTCCGGCACGGGCGCGGTTGACAAGAAAAACACCGCCGGATTCAAAACCGGTGACAAAGACGTAATAATTCTGGCTTACACAGCCGCGGGTAAATTTGGGTACCCCAGGTGTCCCTTCACGCAGGGAATAGCATACAGCAACGACAACGGAAGGACGTTCACCAAGTACGAGGGCAACCCGGTGGTGAAGAACCTCCATGGCGGAAGAGAACGGGATCCCAAGATTCTGTGGCATGAACCGACACAAAAATGGGTGATGGTGCTCTATCTCGACCGGGGCAGGCAGCTTGCATTCCTGACCTCCGACAACTTAAAGACGTGGGAAAAGCAGAGTGAAATCGGAGATTTTCACGAGTGCCCCGAACTTTTTGAACTTCCGGTCGACGGCGATAAGGAAAACACCAGGTGGGTTCTCTTTGGCGCCGACGCTAAGTATATAATCGGCGCCTTCGACGGCAAAAAGTTTACTCCGGAGCACAAAGGCAAATACCGGGTCCATTGGGGTAAATATTATGCCTCTCAGACATTCAATAATGCCCCGGACGGGAGACGGATACAGATTGGCTGGTTTAAGGTAGGTTCGCCGGGTCCGTACAACCAACACTTCAGTTTTCCACATCGCCTGACACTGCGGAAAACTAAAGATGGTGTCCGCATGTTCGCCGAGCCGATTAAAGAGATTCAGAAATTGCGTAAAAATACCAACAGCGCAGATGCCCAGGCCCTGGCGGATGACAGGCCCGTTACCGTTCCGGTTAGCACCGATTTGTTGGACGTCAGTTTGACCGTGGGTATTGGCGACGCCGATAAAATTACACTCGACATGCCCGGCAGGGGTGTTACCTACGACGCCGGGCAGCAGAAACTCAACGGCGCGCCGCTGAAGCCAAAGGACGGCAGGATAACCATCCGGGTCCTGGCCGACCGGCTGCTCACGGAAATTATTGGCAATGACGGTCGGGTCTATATCTCGACCGGCGGCAAAGGCGAGCCGAACGCGAAAAAGGTCTCGATCACAGCCCATGGCGGTGATGCCAAACTTATATCATTGGATGTACACGAACTGAAATCTATATGGATGGAATAAATAACCGACAGGATATTGAGGCATGTGGTTCGTCAATTAGAATACAGATTTGCGATAAACCATATCGCGGCCGCAGTATGTCGGACGAATATTTTCCCCTTAGAAAGAAACTGTGATAAACGCGGCGGAGGGTCTTTTGAATCGCATAACAGCGATTTCCGAGTCACGTGCACGTGCTATATTATGGGTATTTTACGCGCTGTGTTATATTACTGACGCTGTTTCGCAAAGGTGTGCTGAGAAATGCCATCTTGGCTGTGTATACTGTTATTGAAATGAAGATACTTGATAAAAATACACCATGGTACGCAGCCGGGCTTGCCTTCGAATGTCAACACTGCGGAAGGTGCTGCTCCGGACCGGAGGAGGGTTATGTCTGGGTCAAGAAAAGCGAAGTTGTTTCCATCGCAGAATTTCTTGGGATGACAGTTGAGCAGGTTCATGAAAAATATCTGTGCAAGGCCGGCAGACGATACAGCATTAAGGAGCGCCCTGACAACAAGGACTGTGTCTTCCTTCAGGTCGGCGAAGACGAAACTAAAACATGCCGGATTTATCCGGTCCGTCCCACCCAGTGCCGCACGTGGCCGTTCTGGCCGAACAATATATCTTCACCCCAGGCATGGTCTCATACCCAGCGGCGGTGTCCGGGAATAAACCGCGGTGAAGTTTTGTCCTGTGAGCAGATAAAGGCACGGGCCAGGGCGACACGATGAATATCGGTTTGGCATATATCTGCTGTTCGCAGGCAGTAAAAATGCCGATAGATATAATACCTGAAACTTTAACGTTGACGTAAATGACAGGTGCCGTTAATATCCGCCTATGTAAAGGCACACCAATGACGTTCAAAAAATATATAAAAGAGGTGTAAGACCATGAAAAAATTACTCGTTCTTCTTGTTTTGTTTGTAGCCGTGAGCGTTTTTATGGGCGGATGCACCACCATGTCGGAAACAGCCCACCAGCGCGAGATTCGCTACAAACTCGTATCTGACCTGCAAACCAAGTCTTTTGTAGAGGATTGGGACACAATCTGGTTTGCCGACAGGAGCATGGGACTTACCCGTTATCATCCCAAAGTCGGCATGTGAGCAAAAGTCCGTATCTGCACTATCGGTCGTGCTGCCGGAGTAATGTATTCAGAGAAATATATGAGGATAGATATGGTGCTCCGAGAGCGGGCAAAATTTTCATTTCGAAAGTAATGGCGCATCAAGATGCCGGACAACCCCAGAAAAGTGATAGTTTTTCCCGGAACGTTTGATCCGATTACCAATGGGCATATGGATGTCATACGACGTGGGGCAGATATATTCGGCGGGTTGATAGTTGCGGTGGGGCGGAATCCTCAAAAAAAGACGATGTTTGACATTGAGCAACGCGCCGAAATGGTTCGCAAGGCCACGGCTGACATATCGGGTGTCAGTGTCCAGGCATACGATGGACTAACGGTAGAGGCCGTTCGAAGCATGGGCGCAATGGCCATACTGCGCGGACTGCGCGATCCTTCCGACCTACATTCGGAATTTCAGATGTCACAGACTAACCGCACTGTCGGGGGGATAGAGACGATTTTCATGATGACCGGTGGAGAGTTTGCATACATTTCTTCGGCTCTTATAAGGCAGATTGCGCGATTGGGTGGGGATGTTTCTGCCATGGTTCCTCCGGCCGTTGTTGAACATGTTCATAATGTCGTCGGCAAATAGACACGAAGCATTTTTCGACACAGCATATTGAAATTAACCGACAGTTTGGATTTGAAATCACAGGTGCAAATGCAGAGTAGATAAAAAAACGGCGCCAGGGGAGGGGAGCCTGACGCCGTTACAAACTCGGTCAAAGGAGGGAGTTTGACCGAGGAGCCTCACAATTATTGCGCCACAATATTTACTTATATCACATATTTCGGAATTGTCAAGAAATGATTGGGCAAATTTTGAAATTTTTTTAAAAAAATAGAAAAAATTTCATTGAGTCGGATAGTTTTCTTCTTTGTATAAATTGTGCTTTTTAATGTAATTACATACAATTTCTGGTGTAAGGTAATGTATTGACATGCCGTCGGAGATACGGCGGCGTATCTGGCTGGCGGAAATGTCTATAACTGGTGTCGGCACAACGTTTTCACGCAATGATTTTACGCATTGGGGTTCGAATGTTTCGCTAAGTTGGGCAAAAACGTTCTCTAATTGGTATTCCTGCGGGCTCCTTACCGCGGTGATGATATCGGCCAGGCGGAGTATCTCATCGGCACGATGCCAATTCGGCAAATCTGCAAGCATGTCTGCACCGACCAGCCAGTTTATTCGGACGTTGTCGCTGTAATGTTTCCTGAAATATGTGAGCGTGTCTACTGTATAGGACGGGCCGATCCGGTTTATCTCTACTTGTGAGATGTCGAAGATATCCTCTGCGGCTATTGCCAGACGAAGCATTTGCATGCGATGCTCGGCCGATGCTGCCGCCGATTGTTTATGCGGGCGGTTGCCGGCCGGCACAAATGTTATCTTATCGAACCCACAGTGCTCGGCCACGGCGCGGGCGATTATAAGATGGCCGTTGTGCACCGGGTCGAACGTTCCGCCAAAAAATGTTACTTGTTTTTTCATGTCCTTGGAAGAATTACTCAGAATGATAACTGCGATACATGTTGTTATTAAAACATAATCTATATCGCGGCAACAGAGGTTGCACGAAATCTGCTTGACCGATTGGCGCTAAGGCATTATAAGTTTACCCGCTTAATGGAAGGAATGGGAGTTTCGAGCGTCATTTCGCTCGCCATAAGCATCAACCTACAGGATAGAATTCAACCCGGATTTCACACTACGGAGAAAGCACGATGGCTAATAATGCACGCGAAATACTTGCGGAAAAACTCGACCAGGAGAACCTGAAGAAACTTACCGACCTGAACAATCCGCGGCTGGAGGAGTTCGTCGCGGATGGTCTTTCACTTGCCAAACCTGCATCCGTGAAGGTTTGTTCTGATGATCCGGCCGATGTGGATTACATTCGTAGTAAGTCCGTCGACAACCGCGAGGAAAAACCGCTGGCCATCGAAGGTCACACCGTTCACTTCGATGGTTACAACGACCAGGCCCGCGACAAGAAAGCCACCAAGTACCTCCTGCCCGAGGGTATGGAACTGGGCGGACTCAACGCAACCGGCCGCAACGAAGGTTTGGCGGAGGTCCGCGGCTTTCTTGATGGCGCGATGGAAGGCAAAGAGGCATACGTGCGATTCTTCTGCCTTGGTCCGACAAACTCATCTTTCAGCATACCGTGCGTGCAGATTACCGACTCGGCCTACGTCGCCCACAGCGAGGACCTTCTGTACCGCCAGGGCTATAACGAGTTTCTCCGCCGCGGGGCGGATGTGGATTTCTTCCGCTTTCTGCACTCGGCAGGCGAACTGGTCGAGACCGAGGCGGGCGCGCCGGTGTCCAAAAACGTGGACAAGCGCCGCGTGTACATAGACATTCAGGAGCAGACCGTTTACAGTTCCAACACGCAGTACGGCGGCAACACTATCGGGCTGAAGAAACTCGCACTGCGTCTGGCCATCCGCAAGGCCGACCGTGAGGGCTGGCTGGCCGAGCATATGTTCGTCATGGGTGCCCGCGGCAAGAGCGGGCGGATTACTTATTTCACCGGCGCCTTCCCCAGCGCATGCGGCAAGACATCCACGGCCATGCTTTCGGGACAGACCATAGTCGGCGACGACATCGCCTATTTTCGCAAAATCGATGGCCAGGTGCGTGCGGCCAACGTCGAAAGCGGCATTTTCGGCATTATCCGCGACGTTAACGCGGACGACGATCCTGTCATTTACAACGTCCTTACCAATCCGCACGAGGTAATCTTCTCCAACGTGCTGATAAAGGATGACAAGCCCTATTGGATGGGTATGGGCTGCGAACTGCCGGAAGACGGTCTGAACCACTCCGGCCGGTGGCACAAGGGCAAGACCGACGCCGAAGGTAAAGAAATAACTCCTTCGCACCGCAATGCGCGTTACACAGTGGCGCTTAAGGAACTGAAAAATAGAGATGAAAAGGCCGACGACCCTGAAGGCGTGCCCGTAGGTGGCGTGATATACGGCGGCCGCGACAGCGACACCTCAGTGCCGGTCCAGCAGAGTTTCGACTGGACACATGGCATAATAACGATGGGGGCATCGCTGGAGAGCGAGACAACTGCAGCCACGCTGGGCCAGGAGGGCGTCCGCAAGTTCAATATTATGAGTAACCTGGACTTCCTGGCCATCCCCCTTGGCAAGTACATCATGAATAACCTTAACTTCGTCGAAGGCATCGAGAATCCGCCGCTGGTGTTCGCCGTCAATTACTTCCTCCGCGGCGAGGACGGCAAATATCTAAACGGCATGAGGGACAAGCTCGTGTGGCTCAAGTGGATGGAACTTCGCACCAACGGCGAGGCCGACGTCATCGAGACGCCAACGGGCCTGATACCGCAGTACGAGGACCTGGCCCGGCTGTTCCCGGAAGCGCTCGATAAGAAATACGGCCGGGAGGACTATATTAAGCAGTTTACCGTTCGCATACCGGAAAATCTGTCCAAGATCGACCGCATCGAACGGATTTACAGAGAAGATGTCTCTGATACGCCGCAGATAGTGTTCGACACGCTCGAAGCGCAGCGCAAGCGGCTTGAGCAACTCCGCGACGAAAAGGGCGAGTACGTCTCGCCGGAAGATCTGTAAAAGATTTCGTTCGAACGTAAAGAAGCTTGTTATTTGCTGTAAATTTCATTACGGCAACGCATAGCATGCAGGGGGATTAGCATGGAACATGAGTCGAGCGTATATCCTCGATTCACTGTTTCCGAGCGTGAAACCCAAGAGGACTGGATAAACAGGGTAGTTAATAATCCACAAAGCATTGAGGTAGATAAAGTAGGCACGGAGCTGGAGCATCGCCTTGGTGTAATACCGGAATAGCGTCCTTAATCTGTGTGATTAGTGCCCCGTAGCCACGGTGTGTCGGAAATAGGGCGATTTCCCTGTCTTGTCCGCGTATTTTAATCATACCGCGATTGATAATTTGGCCGCATGTGGTATACTGTACGGCTCAACTAAGGAGCAGAAAAGATGTATCGTCCCGAAATAAAAGTAGTTGACTGCACCATCCGCGACGGCGGACTGACAAACGATTCGAAGTTCGACACGGACATGGTCCGGGCCGTGTACGAGGCCGTGTGCGCTTCCGGAACGGACGTGGTAGAACTTGGCTACCGTAACTCCAAGGAGATGTTCTCGCCCGAGCAGTACGGCCCGTGGCGGTTCTGCGACGAGCACATGCTCCGCCAGGTTACCGACGGCATAGACAAAAACGAAACGGCCATTTCCGTCATGCAGGACGCCCACAAGGCCGACGCAGACGACATACTCTCTGCCGATGAGTCCGTCGTGGACATGATCCGCGTGGCCACTTACGTAAAGGACGTGGACAAGGCGATATACCTTGCCAACAGCGCCACCGAAAAGGGCTACCGCTGCACGGTAAACATAATGGCCATCTCGCACGAGGGATCGCCGTTCCTCGACGAGGCGCTGAAGCAAATCGAGGCCGAGACAAAGGCCGAGGCCGTCTACATCGTCGACAGTTTCGGCGCGCTTTACAGCGAGGAGGTCCACTTCCTGGTCGAGAAGTACCAAATGTACCTAAAGACAAAAGAAGTCGGCGTGCACATGCACAACCAGCAGCAGCTGGGCTTTGCCAACACCATCGAGGGCATTATCAAGGGCGCCAACTACGTCGACGGCACGCTGTTCGGCCTGGGCCGTGCGGCCGGTAACTGCCCCCTGGAACTGCTCATCGGTTTCCTGAAAAATCCCAAGTATAACATTGTCCCGCTGCTGGATGTGATAGGTAAGCACATTCTGCCGCTACAGAAGGAAATCGATTGGGGCTACCACATACCCTACATGCTGGCCGGCATGCTCGATCAGCATCCCCGCGACGCGATGGCGTGGATGCAGAAGTCACCGCCTGAAAAACACGATTTTGCCGAGTTCTACCGGCAGATTGCCGACGAACTCGAGTGAGGCAGTCAGCAGCACGTCATATTGGCGGTTCAGCGGTGCTTCAAGTTATCAGCCGTATTTGATTTATGCCGGGACGTGCAGGATTTGCCTTCGCTCAAGCAGTGGGGGATGAGTTTACGTAATCCCGCTTTCTTTTAACCCCTTTATTTCTTCCCGGAATTTTCCGGCCCGCGGCGATTTAAGTCATAAATTTTGGCGGGCTTGACATTTCGTAATATGTTAGGTATATGTAAGGCCAGCGAACATTCTCCAGAAAGTGAGAGAGATTATGCTGCGCTATCTGTTTGTGGACATGAACAGTTACTTCGCCTCCGTCGAACAACAGGAGCAGCCGGAGTTGCGGGAGAAGCCCGTGGCCATTATTCCCATGCTTACCGAGACCACCTGCTGCATTGCGGCCAGTTACGAGGCCAAGGCATACGGCGTCAGGACAGGCACGCCGGTGTGGCAGGCGAGACGGATGTGCCCGGGACTTCGCCTGGTCGAGGCCCGGCCGCGGCTGTACGTGCGATATCACCACCGCATAGTCGAGGCGGTGGAGTCATGCCTGCACGTGGATGAGGTCTGCTCGGTGGATGAGATGTACGGGCGGCTGATGGGGCGCGAATGCCGGCCGGAAAACGCTGCGGGCCTGGCTCGGCGTGTAAAGCAGGCCATTCGAGATGCGGCGGGGCAGAACCTGCGCTGCTCGGTGGGTCTTGCGCCGAACGTGTGGCTGGCCAAGGTCGCCACCGACCTGCACAAGCCCGACGGGCTGACGGTAATCCGGCGCGAGGACCTGCCGGAGGCGCTGGAGAAGCTCGAACTGACCGACCTGCCGGGCATCGCCTCGCGTATGCAGCGGCGGCTCAACCGCGACGGCGTGTTCACGGTGGCGCAACTTTGCCGCCTGCCGCAGGATCGCCTGCAACGGATATGGGGCAGCGAGGTGCTCGGCTCGCTGTGGTGGCGGCAGTTGCGTGGCTATGACATGCGCCCCCGTCCTACTCACCGGCGGACGGTAGGGCATTCGCACGTGCTTCCGCCGGCCTGGCGGACACCGGCCGGGGCACATGCAACGCTGACGCGGATGATACACAAGGCCGCCGCACGTCTGCGCCGCACCGGCTACCGTGCCGGAAGAATTACCTTCTGGGTGCGGCGCCTCGCAGGGGCGACGTGGCAGAGCCGCAGGCGAATCGGGCGATGCCGTGACACGCTGACCATGCTGGCGGCGCTGGCGTCGGTGTGGGGGCAAAGGCCGCCACAAGGCAAGCCCTATCATGTTGGCGTGGTGCTGGACGACCTGGTCGCCCCGGGCAGCGCCACGCTGCCGCTGTGGCCGAGGCAGGGGCACCTCGACGACCTGGCCGAGGCGATGGACCGCGTGAACGCACGCTACGGCAACCACACGCTTTACTTCGCGGGCATGCACGGGGCCGACGAAACCGCGCCCACGCGAATCTCATTCACGCAAATTCCCGAAGATGCGGAATTTTAGACTCTCACTCACCGTCTGAATTTATCCTGATGGTTGCCGAGGGGGCCGCAAGCGCGTAGCATAGTTGGAATAGGATTATGAAAATTCCCGGTGGGAACATCTCAAGGCGATCCGGACGCCTGTTGCTTATGGCAACAGTGCTTATTTTGCCGTCGATGGCCTCGGCTGCGGATGATACCGTAACGCACGGTGAGATAATGCACCGCATGATGCTGATGGTGCTTCAGTTGGGCGTCATACTGCTGGCGGCCAAGTTCGGCAACATGCTGGCCGAGAAAATAAAACTGCCCGGTGTGCTGGGCGAACTGGCTGCAGGGATGATTATCGGCCCGTACGCTTTGGGGCAGTTCGCCGCGCCCGGCTTCCCCGAGGGTATTTTTCCTCTGCAGGAGGGATTTCCAGTCAGCGCAGAGTTGTATGGCCTGGCACTGCTGGGTGCGGTGGTGTTGCTGTTTACGGTCGGCCTGGAGACCAACCTTACCCGCCTGAGGCAGTATTCGGTGGCGGGGTCGCTGGTGGGTATAGGAGGCGTGGTGTTTTCATTCGTGTTGGGCGATGCGGCCGCGGTGCTGCTGTACCCGGCGATGTTCGGAGGCGAACTCGGCCCATTCGATCCGGCGGCGATGTTTATGGGAACGATAGCCGTGGCCACGTCGGTGGGCATAACCGCTCGGGTGCTCTCGGAGCGCCGCTCCATGGATTCGCCCGAGGGCGTGACGATACTCACCGGCGCGGTCATCGACGACGTGCTGGGTATCGTGATACTGGCCGTGGTCATGGGCATAGTCTCTGCCCGCAGCACCGAGACCGGACGGATGGACTGGGGACACATCGCCTGGATAGCCATAAAGGCGGTGGGAATATGGCTGGGCGCAACGGTGCTGGGGCTGCTGGCTTCGCGTAAAATCAGCTCGCTGCTGAAATTCTTCCGCGAGCGCTCGTCAATAGCATTCATGGCTCTCGGTCTGGCGCTGGTTCTGGCGGCGCTGTTTGAAGAGGCGGATCTTGCCATGATTATAGGCGCCTACGTGATGGGCCTGACGCTGTCCAAGACCGACATTTCCAACGTAGTCCGCGAGCGTGTGCATTTCGTGCGGGAGTTCCTGGCGCCGGTGTTCTTCTGCGTGATGGGCATGCTGTTAGACCTGAGCGTGTTCATCACTCCGCCGGTCCTGCTGTTCGGAGCTGGTTACACGCTGGCGGCCGGGTTTGCCAAACTCATCGGCTGCGGCCTGCCGCCCATGCTGGCGAACTTCAATCTCCGCGGCGCAGTAAGAGTGGGTCTGGGTATGATGCCACGCGGCGAAGTCGCGCTTATCATTGCCAGCGTAGGTATGGCAGGGGGCGTAATCAACGAGCCGATGCTTGCTGCGGTCATTATGACCAGCGCGATTACCACAATTATCGCGCCCACACTGCTTGTGGCCTCCTTCAAAAGCCAGCGCAGCGGCCTGCGCAAGGAAAAGGCCCCGCCGCAGCAGATGGAGTCGTGCAGATTTGAGTTCCCCTCCGGCGACGTGGCCGGCTTCTTCGTGGATAAACTATGCCGCACGCTGGAGACCGACGGCTTCTACGTGCACAAACTCGCCCCAGACCGCCCGCTGTATCAAATCCGCAAGGACACCATCGTAATCGACTTCCGCATAGACGGAACTTCGCTGATTTTTAACTGCCCGCGCGGGCAGATGAACCTGATAAACGCGGCCGTGTTTGAGGCCTCGGCCGATCTGGCCGAACTGTTCCGCAGGGCGTCACAGCCGGTGGACACAGAGGCGCTGCGGGCAAGCATCGAGGCCGAGGAAGCCGGCGGGCCGTCGCTGGAGCTGGGCAGGTTTATCAACCCGGCGCTGATAAAGCCCGAACTGAAGGGCGATACCGGCCGCGAGGTCATCGAGGAACTGGTCGACATGCTGGTCAAGGCCCGACTGGTGCGAGACAGGAAGAAGGCCCTCGAGGCCATCATGGAGCGCGAGGACAAGATGCCCACCGGGCTGGTTCACGGTGTGGCCGTGCCGCACGGTCGCTGCGACCAGGTCAACCGGCTGGTCTGTGCCGTAGGTATCCACCGCCAGGGGATAGACTTCGGCTCGATGGACGGAAAACCGTCAAAGATTTTCATACTGACGCTCTCGCCGACGGAAAAGGCCGCACCGAACATACAGTTTATGGCCGCCGTCAGCCAGACGCTTACAGAGGATGTATGCGAGCAACTCCTCCGCGCCGAATCCGCCGGCGAAATTTACCGCATACTCACCACCGCTCGAACCAAGGCATGATTGTTCATGTTTGTTCATGTCACGAGCGTTCCGTCATCGCCGTTGTGAATGAAATCCTTTCCGCCGGCAGCAGAGTTTCAGGCCCTAAGATTTGTTTTGTTTTTGTCGGCGTTTTTGGATTTTGGCCCAGGTGTCTTTTAGTGTTACTGTGCGGTTGAAGACGGGGTTTTCGGAGGTGCTGTCGGGGTCGACACAGAAATAGCCCTTGCGCTCGAACTGGCATATCCAGCCGGGTGTGATGTCGGCCAGTGACGGTTCGAGTTTGCAGCCGGTTAGCACCTCCAGCGAGTCGGGGTTGATATTATCCTTCCAGTCGCCGCCTTCGGGCGTATTCGTGGGGTCTTCCCTGATGAACAGGCGGTCGTACAGGCGGACCTCGGCCTCGACGGCCGTCTTGGCCGCCACCCAGTGCAGCGTGGACTTGACCTTCCGCCCGTCGGGGGCGTCGCCGCCGCGCGTGGCCGGGTCGTACGTGCAGTGGACCTCCACGACGTTTCCGTATTCATCCTTGACAACGTCGTTGCACTTAATGAAGTACGCGTAGCGCAGGCGGACTTCCCGGCCGGGCGAGAGACGGTAGAACTTTTTCGGCGGGTCCTCCATGAAGTCGCCGCGCTCGATGTAGATTACCCTGGAGAAGGGCACCTGCCGCACGCCGGCCGACTCATCCTCGGGATTGTTTATCGCTTCGAGTTGCTCGATTTGCCCATCGGGGTAATTGTCTATGACCACCTTCAGCGGCCGCAGTACGGCCATCCGCCGCGGAGCGCGTTTGTTCAGGTCTTGCCGCAGGAAATGCTCCAGCAGTTCGACCTCGATGGTGCTGACGAACTTGTTGACGCCGATGTGCTTCATAAAATCGCGGATGGCCTCCGGCGTGAATCCGCGGCGACGCAGGCCGCGAATGGTCGGCAGGCGCGGGTCGTCCCAGCCGCAAACGTGCCCGCCGTCGACCAGTTCGCGCAGCAGGCGCTTTGACATCACCGTGTATGTCAGGTTGAACCGCGCGAATTCAATCTGCTGTGGATGATGAATTTTATCATCGCGGCCGTCGTTTATTGCGTCTATGAACCAGTTGTAAAGCGGGCGGTGGTTCTCGAACTCCAGCGAGCACAGTGAGTGCGTGACGCCCTCGATGGAGTCCTCCAGCCCGTGGGCCCAGTCGTAGGTGGGATAGATGCACCACTTTCCGCCTCGGTGGGGGTGTTCGGCGTGGAGGATGCGGTACATTACCGGGTCGCGCATGTTCATGTTCGGGTGTGCCATATCGATTTTCGCCCGCAGGACGCGCGACCCGTTGGGGAACTCGCCGGTCTTCATGCGATCGAGCAAATCGAGGTTCTCGGCGACGGGGCGGTCGCGGTAGGGGCTGTTCCTGCCCGGTGAGGTCAGTGTGCCGCGATATTCGCGGATTTCCTCGGCCGAGAGATCATCCACGTAGGCCTTGCCCTTTTTCGCCAGTTCAACGGCGTATTCGTACATTTGCTCGAAGTAGTCACTGGCGTAGTGGAATCGCTCGCCCCAGTCGGCGCCGAGCCATGCGACGTCCTCTTTTATCGCGGCCACGTACGCCTCCTCCTCGGCCATGGGATTCGTGTCGTCCATGCGGAGGTGGAACCGCCCGCCGAATTCCTGCGCGATGCCGTAGTTTATCCACACCGCCTTGGCGTGGCCGATGTGGAGGTATCCGTTCGGCTCGGGCGGGAAGCGTGTTACGACATGGCCATCCCACTTACCGGCTTTTTTATCGTCGGCGACGATCTGGCGGATGAAGTCGAGTTTTTTGCTGTCTTTGTCTTGGTTCATAGTTGATCCAATCTTACGGGTAATTTGGCATTGTATTGGCGCGAAGCCGGTTTGACAATGATCAGGAACATACCAATTGCATTGAAAAGAATCGTGTGGGCCGGTACGTTAATATGTATGAGTGATAAAAATTTAAAAACCCGATTTGCGCCGTCGCCGACGGGGTACCTGCACGTTGGCGGTGCACGGACCGCCTTGTATAACTATCTACTGGCACGCAGGAGCGGCGGGACATTCCTGTTGCGAATAGAAGATACCGACCAGGCCCGGCACGACGAGACGGCCATACCCAAAATAATAGACGACCTCCGCTGGCTTGGTCTGGAGTGGGATGAGGGCGTGGATTTGGACGACGGGGGTATTATCGACAAGGGTGACGCCGGACCATACCGCCAGTCGCAACGGCTGGATATTTATCGCCGCTACGTCGAGCAGTTGCTGGACGAGGGCAAGGCCTACTACGCTTTTGAGACCTCAGAAGAACTAAAGCAGATGCGCGACGACGCGGCGGCCGCAAAGCAGAACTTCCGCTACCCGCGCCCTGAGAAGTTCCCCACCAAGGACGAGGCCGAGCAGGCCCGCGCGGCCGGCAAGCCCGTGGCCGTGCGCTTCGTCTGCCCCATGCGGGAAGTGACTATCCGTGACGATGCATTTGGCGAGGTGACTATGCCGCCGAGCGAGCAGAGCGATTTCATTATTCTCAAGGCCGACGGCTGGCCGACGTATCATCTGGCCAACGTGGTCGATGATGCCCTTATGGGTGTCAATTATATCTGCCGCGGTCAGGAATTTCTCGCCCAGACGTGGCGACATGCGGCCCTGCGTGAAGCGCTTGGGTTCGAGACGCCGCGGTACTGCCATCTGCCGCTTATACTCGATATGCAGGGGCGGAAACTGTCTAAACGGGACGGGGCGGTGGAGGTTCACTCGTTCCGCAAAATGGGTTACCTGCCCGAGGCGCTGGTGAATTTCATCGCGCTGCTGGGCTGGAATCCGGGCGGTGACCGGGAGAAGATGACCCTGGACGAAATGGTGGATCTGTTCGGCCCCGAGAGAATAGGCAAGGCCAATGCCAGGTTTGACCGCGACAAACTGCTGGCGTTCAATACGGATGCGATGGCTGCCGCGGATGAGCAATGCCTGCTGTTGGGGCTGAAAGATTATCTTTCGCTGAATCCGGATGTGCCCATACCGCAGGATGATGAGGTGCTCATGCAACTGCTTCGGGCCAATACCAACGCCAGGACGCTTGCGGATATTGCAGACAAGTGCGGCGTGCTTTTTGCCTCAGACGATGCATATGAGTACGACCCTAAGGCCGTGAAGAAGGTGCTGGCCAAGAATGACGGGGCCGGCTATGAGGTTTTGCGGGAACTTCGCGATGTTCTGAGCGAATGTCCGTGGGAGCCGGATAAACTCCAGCAGGCGATAAAGGATTTCTGCCAAAAGAAGGAACTGGGCATGGGCAAGGTCGCCCAGCCGCTGCGCGTGGCAGTGACCGGCACCAAGGTGAGTCCGGGTATCGACCAGACTCTGGCCATACTCGGCAGGGACAAGACTCTGGCCCGCATTGACAGGTGTCTGAAACTGCAAAATGTAGAGGAATAACTCTAATCTAAGAAAAATTGATAATTGCAAAATGGTGGGCACTTAGGCACAATATCCGCTTCGGTCTGCAATCCATGTTCGTAATTAAAAAAAGAGAGTAATAGATATGTCTTTATTGGTAACAGGAAGTATAGGTATTGACACGGTCGAGGCGCCATCCGGCACGGCCGAGAACGTCCTTGGCGGTTCGGCGGTATATTTTGCCTACGCGGCCAGTTTCTTTTCGCCGGTGCGCGTGGTAGGCGTGGTGGGTGAAGACCTGCCGGAAGGTTTTCTGGCCCCGCTGGAGCGGCACCAGGAAATAGACACCGCGGGTATAGAGGTGCGTCAGAACTCAAAGACCTTCCGCTGGCACGGCCGATATCACGAGGATGTCAACGTCCGAGATACTATTGAGGTCGATTTAAACGTGCTGGAGGAGGTCGGCCCACAGATTCCGCAGCAGTTCCGCGATTCGGATTTCGTTTTTCTGGCAAATACGCATCCGGCACTTCAGATGGAGCTTCTGGGACAGCTCGAATCCCCACGGATGGTCGTGGCCGACACCATGGATCTTTGGATAACCACCGAACGGGAAAAATTAACCGAACTGATAGGCCAATTGGACGGACTGGTGCTCAACGACGCCGAGGCGCGTCTGTTTACAGAGGAGTCCAATGTGGTCATCGCCGGCGAGCGGATTTCGGACATGGTGAGGGGGTTCGTGGTTGTCAAGAAGGGCGAGCACGGCAGTTTGATATTTGCAGGCGATAAGGTTTATCCGATACCGGCGTATCCGTCGATTGAAGTGGTGGATCCCACGGGCGCGGGCGACAGTTTTGCCGGGGCGATGATGGGCTACCTGGCATCGTGCGAAAATTCTGATAATGATTCGCTTCGGCGGGCGGTAGCATACGGAACGGTTACGGCCGGTATCACACTTAAGGATTTTTCACTCAGCGGCCTGCAGGCCGTCAGCAAAAACGACATAGATGTCGGCCTGGAGGAGTTCCGAAATTCCGCACAGTTCTGAGTCATCACAATGGCGATTCGAACCTTCTGCGCAATTGATATAGATGCCGCCGCGCGAAAATCGCTGGGCCGGGCGTGCGAGAAGATAGACGCCGGCGATGCGAAGATTAGATGGGTGGCGCGGGAAAATCTGCACGTGACGATGAATTTTTTGGGTGATGTGGATGAAGATGCCCTTAAGGAAGTATGCCACGCGGTGCGGCGGGGAGCTGCAAATATCCGTCCGTTCGATTTCAGCGTTCGCGGCCTGGTGCTAATTCCACCACAAGGGCGTCGCCTTAAGATGATATGGGGTGGCGTGGAAGATCCTCATGGACGAATGGTCGAGCTGTACGAAAAACTCAGCAATGAACTCGGCGAACTTGGTTTCAAACGTGAGACACGCCCCTTTCGTCCGCACATCACGCTGGCCAGGATAAAGCGCGTACGTGATACTGCCACCATTCGCGAATCGGCCGGGCGGTTTGCTGAGACGGATTTCGGCCGCCAACACGCCGCGGAGGTTGTGGTTTATTCGAGCAAACTCTCCTCCCGCGGGCCTATATACACGGCCATGGACCACGCACCGCTGGGCGGTTAGGCAAAATCCACATACATACGCGGTGGCGTTCCCACACCACCGTGCTAATATTTCGATATGTAAAAACGCGACTGCGTAGGAGCGCCGCCGGGCGATTAATCGGGCACGCCGCCACCCTATTGCTGTTTCATGCCGCAGATTATGTTAAAATCTTCATTATGGACCGCGAATTAATCAGAAATTTCAGCATCGTTGCGCACATAGACCATGGCAAGAGCACGCTGGCGGATCGTATGCTACTGCGCACAGGCGCGATTACGCAGCGACAGTTCCGCGACCAACTGCTCGACGAGATGGACCTTGAGCGGGAGCGGGGAATCACCATCAAGTCATCCGCGGTAACGTTCTATTATGAACATAAAGGCCGGCGATACATGCTTAATATGATAGACACGCCCGGCCACGTGGATTTCCACTACGAGGTGGACAGGTCTCTGGCCGCCTGTGACGGCACGTTGCTTGTGGTCGATGCGGCGCAAGGCGTTGAGGCGCAGACCGTCGCCAACGCGCACCTTGCCCAGAAGGGCGAGCTGACCATCGTGCCGGTGGTAAACAAAATAGACCTTCCGACGGCCCGGCCGGAGGATACGGCAATGGAGATTGAGCACCTTATCAAGCGACCGGCCGAGGACTGTATATTTGTTTCCGCAAAGAGCGGCGAGGGCATTGATGAAGTACTCGAGGCCATTGTGACGCAGCTTCCGCCGCCCGGCGGCCGGGCCGATGTGCCCGCAAAGGCGCTCGTTTTCGACAGCACCTACGACGATTATCGCGGTGTAATAGTCTATGTTCGCATGTTCGAAGGTGCGCTGAAATCGGGCCAGCAGGTTCGCATGATGGGCACGGGCGAGGAGCACCAGATATCCGAGCTCGGCAAATTCAACCCGGCTCCGACAGAGGTCGATTCTCTCTCGGCCGGGGAGGTGGGCTACATTGTAGCAAATATACGCGATATATCGGCGGTGCACGTGGGGGACACTGTCACAGGCGCGGACGAACCGGCCGCAGAGCGGCTTGGCGGGTATCGCCCGCCGCGGCGGATGGTGTTTTGCGACTTTTTCCCGGGGGCGGACACGCAGTTTCCACAACTACGGCAGGCACTTCAGCGGCTGGAGCTGAACGATTCGGCACTGACATACCAGCCGATAAATTCCGATGCGCTTGGCTTCGGTTTCCGCTGCGGATTTCTGGGCATGCTGCACATGGAGATCGTCCAGGAGCGGCTTGAACGCGAGCACGATATCAACGTCGTCCAGACCGCGCCGTCTGTCCCTTACGAAGTGCTTACCACCGAAGGCGAAAAATTAGAAGTTGATTGTCCCGGCGACCTGCCGGAGGTGAGCAAAATCGATGAAATACGCGAACCTTACATACGCGCCGACCTCATAGTTCCAGCCGAAGCAATCGGGGCAGTCATGACGCTGTCCGAGCAGCGCCGTGGCGTTTACCAGGTAACGGATTATCTTTCGGCCGAGCGGGTTATTATTACCTATGAATTTCCGCTTTCGGAGGTCGTATACGATTTTTATGACAAACTGAAGTCCTCCACGCGCGGATATGGCACGATGGACTACGAGGTCATCGGCTACCGTGCCGAAGACCTTGTGCGGCTGGACATACTGGTCAACGAACAGCGCGTCGATGCACTTTCGATAATCGTGCACCGCGACAAGGCCCAGCGTCGCGGCCGGGATGTCATCCAGCGGCTTCGCAGCGAGATACCGCGACACATGTTCGACATTCCACTTCAGGCGGCCGTCGGCTCGCGGGTAATTGCGCGGGAAACAGTAAAGGCCATCCGCAAAAACGTTACATCCAAGTGCTACGGCGGCGACGTTACGCGCAAAAGGAAACTGCTGGAGAAACAGAAGGAAGGTAAAAAACGCATGAAAATGGTCAGCAACGTCGAGATTCCACAGAAGGCGTTTATGGCGGTGCTGGGCGAATCGACTTGACAGATAAATGACTTTAATTTAAAGGAGTTATCAAAGTGATAATCGCCGATTTGAACGAGAGCCAGGGGCGAGAATATCCCGCACGGCGACGCACACAGAATATTGCCGGTGGGGCATCGCCGTTACAGACTACTATGCGGAACAAGGCCATCTACGCCGACGGCGACAAGACCGACCCGATTGACGCCAGGGACTTGGCGAATCTCCAGCGAGGCGGCTATACCCGCCGGGTGTATCACACCGACAACGAACAAAGGCCGGCCTTGCTTCGCCCCGACGATCTTCATGAGCTCCCCGCAGGGGAAGCTCCCGATAGGTGCGTGGCGACGTTTGAAACGATCGTCAAAAATAACAACAAAGATTGTCGTGTCCGCTGAATTTGCCTGACATTTGAGGTTGCCTGCCGGAGTCATAATATGAAGGTCAACGCAAGGCGTATCGGAGACCCGCTGCCGACTGACGCAGTGAGTAGTGGTGGGTGCGGATGCCTTCAAAAACAAAAATTGAAGAGCAGGGATGGATTTGTTTTGATTTCTCGCTCTTCATAGGTGGATAAAGTCAAGCCGTGTTCACAGGCAAAGATGAAAAAATCCTATACACGGAACTTATTGTTTGTTATACATCCACCGACCGAGTTTGTCGGTGCATAATACAGTCTCTTCAATGGAGACATAAAGTGCCGACTACGATAATAGTATAACTGGTAACAGTTTATTTCTTAGATTTTCTGATTAAGGAGATTACCTTCATGTATACGACACTGGGATTTGCCATAGGGATTTTGGACTACGTTGTTTTTGTTGGATTTGTCCTTTTTGTTATAGTGGTTGCCCTGTGGAAGAGCCGTACAGTCAAGGGCAAGGAAAAGGATGCACAGGACTTTTTCCTGGCAGGGCGTGGATTGAAGTGGTACCTGATTGGTTTTTCCCTGATAGCGGCCAACATTTCTACAGAACAGTTCGTGGGAATGAGCGGTAATGCGGCCAGCCACGTGGGTATGGCCATCGCCAGTTATGAATGGCTGGCGGCCATCACACTTGTAGTGGTGGCTTTTGCCTTTCTGCCATACTTTCTGAGGGCGGGCATCTACACCATGCCGGAGTTCCTGGAATACCGTTACAATAATGCCGCCCGCAGTATCATGGCTATAGCCACCGTGCTTATATACATGCTTCTGCTGGGGGCGGTGACATATTCCGGGGCACTGACTATGCAAACCCTCCTTGGAAAGGCGGGGATAGAGATAAGCCTGTTGGCGCCTTCTCTGGTAATTGCATTTATTGCTATGGTTTATGTTGTCTCCGGTGGCCTGAAGGCCTCGGTCTGGGCTGATCTGCTGCAGGGGACCGCGCTGATAATCGGCGGCGCGATAGTGATGTTTTTCGCCTTTCAGATGCTCGGTGACGCTGACGTCGTCGCAACGTTCACCGACACCAAATCCGGCGCTGTGGAAATGGTCAATCTCGAAGAGGGCAAGGGCGCCATGGAACGTTTTGTTGACGTCAACAGCAGCCGGCTTAATATGTTCCTACCGGCCAGCGACAATATTTTACCCTGGACGGCTCTGATGCTGGGATTGTGGATTCCCAACTTTTATTACTGGGGACTGAACCAGTACATCACGCAAAGAACACTCGGTTCGGCGACGCTGGCGCAGGGTCAGAAGGGCATAGTATTTTCCGCATTCCTGAAACTGATTATTCCTATGGTAGTGGTAATCCCGGGTATACTGGCATTTAACCTGTTCTATGGGGACATGCGCCTTGAGGCACGCGGAGACGCCGGAAAGGCGATGGTACTTTACTACAAGGCCAATCCCGAGACGGGATTCGTTGAGGTGCAGAAAAACCCAAGCATGGATGAAGTCAAATCCTGGCCGGACGAACCTGGCTCGAGATACTTGGTCGCCGTGTATGATATGGCCGAAAAGCAAAAGGAAATTAAGGCCGAATTGGATAATCCATACGTGCTTTCGATGACGCGAGAAGATTACAAGGAACTCAAAGCGCCAACGTACATGGTATTTGATTCCAAAGAAGATCGAGCATGGACGCATGTTAATCCGGGTCTGGCCGAAGAAGTGGAGAAGTACAACAAGATGGTCAGAGAACGTGCCACCGCTGAGGGTGGCATGGTGACTAAGCAGGCGCTGACAGCTTATAAATATGATACTGCTATGGCTCAACTTCTCGGAGAGGTGCTGCCGGAGAAGGTCGGGCTGGTCGGTTTTGTGCTTGCAGCGCTGCTTGGTGCGGTTATCAGTTCGTTGGCTGCGATGTTAAACGCCGCGTCGTCTATTTTTACCATGGACCTGTATAAAAAATACATCTCGCCCAATGCCAGGCAACACACCATCGTGTTGCTGGGGCGGATAGCGGTAGTCAGTTTTGCAGTTATCGCGGCCGTGCTTTCGCCGATGCTGGGTAACCCGAATATCTCCAATTCTATATTCACTATCATTCAGGGTTCCCAAGGCCTTATTTCTCCGGGAATTCTGGCGATATTCGTGTTCGGATTCATTGTGCGGCGCGGGCCGCGAATGTGTGGAGTTGCCGGTTTGCTCACAAGCATAATCAGTTACGGCACCATGTGGTACCTTGCTGAGGAAACACGCGTATTCGCCGGCCTCGGTTTCATGAACAATTTCCTGAACCGAATGGCCATCACTTTCGTGTTGTGCCTGATAGTGATGACTGTGATGACTATACTTTCACCACTGAAGAAGCCGTTCGTCTTCGAGATTCGTTCCGACCTTGAGTTGAAATTTTCCAAGGGAGCGCTTGTGGCGGGGCTCCTGTGTGTACTGCTGACAATAGTCCTTTATGTAATCTTCAGCCCATTGGTATTAGCGAGTTAATCTACGCTATTGATTTGCTATTCTCACACGCCCGTCTCTAAGCCGAGGCGGGCGTGTTAAGAACACATAATTTGTTGCTTTATAAACTCGTTACTACCGAATGATGGCGTTAGTCGAGGGTAATGCTGTCACGATATTCGGGAATAGTGACGTTGTAGTTGAAATTTTTCTTCACACCCTCGGCCAGTGCACGGGCGCTATCGGGCTCTCCGTGTGTTACGAACACCTGTCGCGGCGGTGAATCCAGCTGTCCGAGCCATCGCATAAGATCATCCCGGTCGGCGTGTGCGGAGAAACCGTCCAACTTGACTATCTTGGCCCGCACTGGGTAATTCTGGCCGAGTATTCGAACTTCATCGGCGCCTTCTACGATGTGCCGCCCAAGCGTACCTGCCGCCTGGTAGCCCACGAACAGGACCGTGGATTCCGGGCGGGTAATGTTATTGACGAGATGATGCTTAATCCGGCCGCCCGTACACATGCCCGAACCGGCGATTATTATCACCGTCCCGCGGATATGGTTTATGGCCTTGGATTCTCTGGTCGTCTGGGTCATCCGCAGGCCCGGGAAATCGAACGGCGATTTGTTCCGCCTGACGAGTTCCCGCATTTCGCTGTCATACAGCTCCGGATGATTGTCGAAAACGTCAGTTACGTTAATGGCCATCGGGCTGTCCAGAAAGACTACCAGGTGAGGAATATCATCGTCGATAAGCAACTGGTTTAGATGGTATAGCAAGTCCTGTGAACGCTCCAGCGCGAAGGAGGGGATGACGATGTTGCCTCCGGCTTCTTTGGTGGAATTTATCACGTCGGCCAGTTTTTCATCAATGTTATCGGCATCATTGTGGATTCTGTCGCCGTAGGTCGATTCGACCACTACATAATCCGCCTGTTCAATGTCGGCGGGGTCGCGGATAATAGGCATATCCCACCTGCCCAAATCGCCGGAGAACAGAACCGTACGGCTTTC
The DNA here is from genome assembly GCA_964472875.1 of uncultured Planctomycetaceae bacterium. Lineage (GTDB taxonomy): Bacteria > Planctomycetota > Phycisphaerae > SM23-33 > SM23-33 > CAYYMD01. The sequence goes on along the minus strand of CAYYMD010000006.1, from coordinate 23,665 downwards.
GCCGTTATCCGAGGCCCGCACGCTGATGCTTGCTGCTCCGAATATATGTCCGGCATTGTTGAATGTGGCCTCCATTGCGTCATTGATTTTGACGGTCTGGCCGTATTTTATCGGCTCCAGCCGCGGAAGGACAGCCCGGGCATCTTCGGTGGTGTAAAGCGGCACTTCGGGGTGGGGTGCTTCGCGGCCTTCTCGCTCGTGGCGGGCCTTTTTGAAGGCGGCATCCTCTTCCTGAATGTGTGCGGCGTCGAGTAATATGATGCGTGCGATTTCCTTGGTGGCGGCGGTGCAGTATATCTTTCCCTCAAAGCCCTCGCGCACGAGCTTAGGCAGCAGGCCGCAGTGGTCCAGGTGAGCATGTGTCAGCAGCACCGCATCAATGCTTGCGGGTTCATACGGTAGCGGGTCCCAGTTACGACTGCGGTACTGCCTCTCCTGATACATCCCGCAGTCTACGAGTATACGCCCGCCGCTTTTGCTGCCGGAGTTTTCGAGTAAATATTGCGAGCCGGTTACGTTTTGCGCCGCGCCGTAGAATGTTAGATTTAACTTCATATCGATTCCTTAAAATTTCATGGGATTATAACGAATTGCGGCGAATATGGACAGATAGGATATTGAAGCCGTGGTATTAAGTATCTTCGGCCGTGACGGGCACTACGTGAAGTGTGAGCTTGCCGTTGTCTATTTCCAGTTCGTCGATTTTGACGCGCCTGGTTCGCCCGTGCGCATCGGGAAAGATTAATACCGGCTCGACCGCACCGCCGTCAACGACCAGTATTATACTCGAGATAAACTCGATAAGTTGATTCATGCCCGATTGGAGAGGATTTGCCCGCCTGGAATTTAAAAGATGATCGGATGAAAACAGGCGATCTTTTGCCAGTGATTGCTGGGCTCGTTCGAGGTAATCTTTAACGAATGTTTTAGGGATAGGAAGATTGCCCACCCGCACGCCGGAAAGAGATACCCGCAGAACTTGCCTGTTTTCGATGGACCCATCAATCGCAGCGGGCCGGGAACGAGTCTGTGGCAATGTGGACAGAGAAAATGAGAATTCGGCCGAGAGTATCTTGTCGTACCGCTGCGAGCGGACCATCAGTGTGATTTTACCGTCGTCCAATGCAACGGCCGGGGCTGCCAGGGCGTATCTGTCCATGGCGGAATAGACTTCGCCAGGTTCATGACCGGGGGCGTTAGCCACGATTTCATCCATGGAGGCGAGATATTCGTTCAGTCTTTCCTGTGTGAATGTCCAGGTGAACGGCTTATTTTCGCCTGCTTTGTTTTGAAATTTGACGTAGGCCTCCTGCACAAAGGCATTTGCCACAATCTGCTTTTCGCTTCCGGACAGGTAATAGGCGGGATGGTAATTAGACGGGCGAAGCGACGCCAACAGATACATCATAACTGCCGTGAGCACTAACGTGACGATAAGAACAAGAGTCGATAGTTTTATTATTTTCCTTAGTTTCATGGGTTTACGGCCAAGCAGGTATTTTTGCGCTACTGATTCGGCCTTGGTTTGCCGCTGATTTGCCGAGGGCGGTACTATCAGCGGAGGCAGCAGTGACCTTCGGCTTCGCCTCAGTCGCGGCGCTTCAGTATAACCGCTCGGGGGAAGAGTTTGGATAGTATCTATGCGATGTTTATATGTCGGCTCCATTTTATATACTAATCGGACAAAATATGCGTATGCTGTTATTAGCGATTTATTTTTGTCAGCGGCGTCAACGTTGCAATACTGTTTGAATATCGCCGTGGGCGCAGTTGGAGATATGCTATGAAAAGGCGTCAGGTGTGTGTAACGTTCAGCCCTTCCGGCAGAACGGTTCACGTGCTGAGCGGCACGAAGATGCTCGAGGCCGCCGCACGGGCCGGGCTGACCATAGAAACACCGTGCGGAGGTGCGGGAACATGCGGCAAGTGCCGCGTGAAGATTCTCGAAAACGCGCCCGAGCCGGTCGCAGCCGAGCAAGAAATATACACCAAACAGGAAATCAGCGAAGGGTGGCGTCTGGCGTGCCAGGTCGGGCTCCGCGGCGACGCAAAAGTCCACGTCCCCGAAAGCTCCCTTTTCGGCGATTATCACCAGATATTTCTCGAAACCAAGCGCGAACCCACAGGCGAGGTTCACCCGGCGGTAAGGAAAATTTACGTCGAGCTTTCACCACCGACGCTGGATGACAGCGAGGCGGATTTAATGCGCCTGCAAAACCGTATCGGCCCGATTGGTGTGGATATTACAATGCTGCGGCGACTGCCCGCTTTATTGAGGCAAAACGACTTCAAGGGCACGGCAGTGGTGGCGAATAACCACCTGATAGAATTTGAACCCGGGGACACGCGGAAGCAGTGTTACGGACTGGCCTTCGATGTGGGCACGACGACGTTGGTCGGTTCTTTGCTGGATTTGTGCAACGGTGAGGAAGTGGCCGTCATCTCACGCATGAATCCTCAGGTTAGTTTCGGGGGCGACGTGATGACGCGCATAGAACACGCAACCATCAGTCAAGACGGACAGGAAGAATTGCGTGGTGCCGTGGTGGGAGCCCTGTCGGAAATAACTTGCGAGTTATGCAATTCGGCCGGGATTGAATGTTTACACATCTACGAGGCGACAGTGGCCGGCAACACGACCATGGAGCATCTATTGTGCGGCATTGACGTCGGGCAGCTTGGGCAGGTGCCTTTCGTGCCGGCGTATGCAGACGGGCTGGTTGTGCCTGCAAGTGAGCTTTCATTGAAGATAAATCCGCGGGCGGCGTCTTACCTGTTTCCCATTATAGGTGGGTTCGTAGGCGGCGATGCGGTGGCGGGGATACTGGCCACGCATATGACAACCACGACAGACGCCACACTGCTGGTGGATATCGGCACCAATGGGGAAATAGTTCTGTGGCACGATGGCCGGATGTGGGCGGCTTCTACGGCGGCGGGGCCGGCGTTCGAGGGCGCTAAAATATCCTGTGGCATGACCGCCGCTCGAGGGGCAATCGCCAAGGTGGTTTTCGACGACGATGTGAATTACAGCGTTATCGGCGACGTTGAGCCGACGGGCATCTGTGGAAGTGCGATTGTTGACCTTATGGCGGAGTTACTTGCCGCAGGCATTGTTACGCAGCAGGGTCGCCTGCTGCCGGCCGAAGAACTGCCCGACGAACTGCCTGATGCGCTAAAACGCCGCGTGGGACGGGACGATAACGGGCAGACTCATTTTGTTCTGGCCGAGGATATGGGAGCGACATCTCCGCCGCTGACTTTCAAACAGCGTGACGTGCGGGAGGTGCAACTGGCTACTGGGGCCATTCGGGCTGGTGTTAACATTCTGCTTGAGCTCGCGGGGCTGGAAATATCCGATGTAAAACGGGTTCACCTGGCCGGCGGCTTCGGCAGTTTCATCCGCCGCAGCAACGCACAGCGGATAGGCCTGTTGCCGGCGGGCATTGATCATAATCGCATTAACTACGTGGGTAATGCTTCGCTTAACGGCGCCCGCCTGGCGCTTGTTTCGACGAAGGATCGCAATATTGCGGAAGAACTCGCACGCATGGCCGAACACGTTCAGTTATCGCAGGACCCCCGGTTTCAGATGCGATTCTCCGAGGCGATGCTATTTCCCTCCGAATGATCTGTTTCTTCACCTTTTTTCAAAGGTCGGTCGCACGCCTGAAGTATTTCGTAGAGATTTTCGAAAAATGCGTCAACCAGTCTTGGGTCGAAATGCTTCGACGCCTCGGAGCGGATAATATCAAGAGCTGTATCGAGTGAATAGGCGTCCTTGTAGCATCGTTTGGAGATGAGCGTATCAAAAACGTCGGCCAGTGCCACGATTCGCGCCGCAAGTGGTATCTGGTGTCCGGCGAGCTTTTGAGGATATCCCCGGCCGTCCCATTTCTCGTGGTGAGACATCGCGACTTCCCTGGCCATGACCATAAGGTCGTTTTTCGGGTCGTCGAGAATTTTAGCCCCTATGGTGGTGTGTGTTTCGACGATGCTTCGCTCTTTAGGCGTCAGTTCGTCTGGTTTTTTGAGGATATTGTCGGGTATGCCGACCTTGCCGATATCGTGCATGGGCGCGGCGTATTGAACCAGTTCGATTTTTTTGTCATCGAGGCCGATGGCCCCGGCAAGGATTGCGGAAGTATTGCTTACGCTGCGGATATGTCCGGCGGAGGCGTCGTCGCGGAATTCGGCGGCCGTCGAGAGGCGGATTATTGTATCAAGATGAGCGCGCTTTAGATTTCTGCGAAGAAGATCGTTGTGGATTGTGACCGCGGCCATCGATGCCAGTGGCATAACTGAATGGATTTCGGTGTCGCTGAATGGTATGGGTTTGCCGTCGGGGGAAAGGCGGTTGATGAGTTCCAGCACACCAATGGTTTGTCCGTCGGGGCATTTAAGCGGAATGGCCAGGACGCTGACGGTTCGGTAATTCATGGCCGCGTCAAGGTCCCTGGCCAGGTGAAACGGCGAGCCGCTTGCCAGCGAGTAGGCATCCGGCACGTTCATGACCCTTCCGCTGTGAGTGACGTATCCGGCCAGAGAATGTTTCGATGCGGTCATATCCCTGTCCAGTACGCGGCAGATTATTTCGGCCGGGATTTTATCGTTTTGTGCAGCCAGCAGTCGCAGCCGCTTGTCTTCCAAAATGTATAACGAACCGCCTTCGCAGCGGGTTTGTCGGCGGGTCTGGGTGAGAATGGAGTTGAATAGTTTGGACCTGTCCGGCTCCTGTGAGAGGTTAACGCCGATATCGAGCGTGGCCTTCAGGACGTCGGCGATTTCGCCGGCGGTTCGTGGTGTCGTTGTTTTGTCCATATTTTTAACTCCGCTGGCTTCACATAAATATGAATTTTTGTCCGGCTGCGACAAGTGCGGCCTCGCATATGTATTTCGGGATTTTCCGGCGGCGTCTGAAGTTATCAGCTTCGCGGGTCATTGGTGGCGAACTCAGAGGGCGCAACCATGCGGTATCTCCGCTGAGGATTTCTGTAAAGTCTGACCAGGCCGATAATAACCAATCCGAGACAGCTTATGTTCAATATGGTGTTTATAATTTCGTAGATGTACCTGAGCTGGAAGTTGCCCAGCCATGCAATTCGGTCCGCCGCGGAAGCGTGTTCGGCCAGGAATAACCGAAAAATGATATTCCATGTCAGCACAACCAGCGGGCCGATGGACAATCCCGCCAGCAGCCACGCCAGGGCGGCATCGTTCCATTTGCGCATCTTCTGAACGATTATCAAGCCGATCAGCATGGCCAGTAATATCCCCACCGCCCTTATCGAACATGTCCAGATAATCATAGCAGCACCTTATTCTCGCCCGGTTAAGAGGGGCGTGGCGGGCGTTGAATACGCCGGCCTGTTTGTTTTCGGCGCGTAGAATACCTATGTTCCAGCGGAAGGGAATAATAGTTCCCAACCGCCCCAAGGCGACCCCCGCCCATCCGACCTGTTATTCATCGCCCGTTTTCAGTGGTGACTTTATTTATCAGCCGGTGGGAATGTGACCGGCTTCACTCAACTATGAGCACGCCGGAGCCGTCAATCTTGTCGTTTTTCAGGTCCTGTAGCGCCCTGTTGGCTTCGGCCAGCGGATACGTTGTTGTGCGCGGCCGGATGGGAATTTTCGCGGCCTCGGCCAGCAGTTCCCTCCCGTCGGCGCGTGTGTTGGCGGTTACCGACTGTATGTCACGTTCGTAGAAGACATGTTTTTCATAATCCATTTTTGGAATCGGCGTCATATAGATGCCGGCCAGCGACAGCGTGCCGCCCTTGCGGAGTTTTTCCAGGGCCGGGGGAACGAGTTCGCCGGCGGGTGCGAAGATTATCGAGCTGTCTGTTTTAACGGGCATGTCTTCCGCCGCCGCGCCGACCCATTTCGCGCCCATTGCCTTCGCCAGTTTTCGGTGCGACTCGCCGCGGGTTACCACGTAAACATCGCAACCGCGGTTCAGGGCAATCTGTATAATCACATGAGCACTGGAGCCGAATCCGTATATAGCAAGCGTGCCGCCGTCGGGCAGTTCGGCGCGCTTGAGCGAACGGTAGCCCACGATGCCAGCGCACAGCAGCGGGGCGGCCTCGACATCTTCAAACTGTTCGGGAATTTCGTAGGCGAAATCTTCCCTCACCAGCGCGTACTGCGAGAAGCCGCCGTCGGCGTGATAGCCGGTGAACCGCTGCGACTCGCACAGGTTCTCCCGGCCGGACCGGCAAAACCGACATTGTCCGCACGTCCCGCGCAGCCAGGCGATGCCCACGCGGTTGCCTTCTTTTAGACGATTGCATCTTTCGCCGACAGCGTCGACCACCCCGACAATCTGATGGCCGGGGATGACCGGCAGTTTCTGCTGCGGCAGTTCGCCCTCGATGACGTGCAAATCGGTGCGGCAGATGCCGCAGCAACTGACCTTTATGCGCACCTGACCAGCGGCTGGCTGTGGGGTCTCAACTTCCTTCAATTTCAACGGGGAGGTGTCTATGGGGGCGATATTTTCGAGGACCATCGTTTTCATGGCTTACTCCTGCGTGCTATTTATATACCGCCCGGCGGATATCGGTGGCGAAATCCTTTGCGGCGGCGGCGACGGCCTCGCGCCAGTCGGGTTTGGCATACTCCTCGCGCCCGAAGGCGTAAATTACCGACCGCGAGGCGTTGACTATTGCCCCGGTTCCGTCGGGCTTGAACGAGGCAGCGCAATCGTCCGCCGAGGCGCCCTGAGCTCCGTAACCGGGCACCAGGAATATCTGCCGCGGCATAATATCGCGCAACCGGCGCGCCTCGTCGGGGTACGTTGCACCAACCACCGCACCTACGCAACTGTAGCCGCTTTGACTCGAAAACTCCTCGCCGAGTTCGGCGACCTGTGCGGCCATGTGCTCGTAAAAATGCCGCCCGTCGGCGTCGGCGAAATCCTGTACCTGGGCGGCCGACGGATTCGACGTGCGGACCAGCATGAACACGCCCTTGCCTTCGCGTGATGCGGTGGCCGCAAAAGGCGCAAGGCCGTCGGCGCCGAAGTAAGGGTTGACCGTAATGGCATCCGGCGAATTTTCGCCGCACAGGTGAGCGGCCGCATAGGTCTCCGCTGTCGAGCCGATATCTCCGCGTTTCACATCACCGATAACGATTAGCCCTGCATCATGGCATCTGGCAACCATTCGCTCGTAAAGCGCTACCCCGGCCGAACCGTAACGCTCGAAATAAGCCGATTGAATCTTCACGGCCGGGACTATATCCGCCACGGCGTCTATGATGCCTTCGCAAAACGCCTCTATTGCCTTGGCCTCTGCATCCCGGCCAGCGCCGCCGGCGAGTTCATCCGGCAGGCGGTCGAAGCGAGGATCCAGTCCAACGCACACCGGCGAACCGGTTGCTTCCACGGCGGCCTGCAATCTGTCGGCAAAATGTTCCATCATCATTTGTTTCCTTTCGCCGCTGATATTTATACAATAACCGTGGTATTTTAGTAAAAACTATTCCGTAACATGTGCTCAACGGCCGTTACGGGCAGACCACCAAGGAAAACATGATGGAAAAGAGCATAAAAGGCAGGGCGTTCGTCCTGGGTGATAATATAGACACAGACCAGATAATTCCCGCTCAGTATCTAAGTTACGACCCATCCGACCCGGCTGAGCGGAAGTACTTCGGCGTTTACGCCCTCAGTGGTGTCCCTTCGGCGCAGTCAGGCCTGCCGGATGGCGAAGTGCCGTTCGTGCCCGACGGGAAGGAAAAAAGCGAGTTTTCCGTGATAATCGCAGGACGTAACTTCGGCTGCGGCTCCTCTCGCGAACATGCTCCTTTGGCGATAGCCGAGGCCGGCTGCTGCGCAGTGGTGGCCGAGAGTTTTGCCCGAATATTTTTCCGCAACAGCATAAACGGCGGCTACCTTGCCCCGATGGTGACACAGCAGCGGCTTATCGATGTTGTCTCTACCGGAGATGAGGTCGAAGTCAATCCGGATAAAGGTGTTCTGCGAAATTTGACCGACGGCAGCGAGCATAAACTTCAGCCGCTCGGTTCGGCCGGGGAGATTTTGCAGGCCGGCGGCATATTCCAGTATGCGCGCAAAACCGGCATGCTCTAGAGCAATGGATAACGTCGATAAACTTGACATCTGCGATGACAGTGGTGGGGTGGTGATATCGGTAAAGGTTGTCCCCGGCGGCTCTCGCGACAGGGTGGCCGGTGTGCTGGGCGACTGCCTCAAGGTCGCAACATCCGCGCCGCCCGAGAAAGGTAAGGCCAACAAGGCAGTGGTGAAAATACTTGCCGATGCCCTCAATATAGACAAGCGCGACGTGGAAATTATCTCAGGCCACGCCGGAGGCCGTAAAAAATTCCGCTTCAATAATCTTTCATCGCGTGCGGCCCGGCAGCGATTGAAAGACAGTAGAAAGTAGAGAGTGGACTGCGGGAGAAAAATAAGAAAAAAATTTTTTCCCGCTCCGGCCCTTCGGACCACGCCCGCCAGGACTCGAACCTGGAACCTGCGGTTTAGAAGACCGCTGCTCTGTCCGGTTGAGCTACGGGCGTGAGTATGCAAATGTTAATCTGCTGGTTTATTTTTACGTGTCACAATATCGTACACACGCTGAAAGAAATGTATCCTCCGGCTTGCCCGGCGTCAAGACGGTCACTCGCCCTTTTGAGAGTCAGGAAATGGCCGCCCGTCTTTTCAGACGGCCATTTCCTTGATGATTATCCATTGTTTAAGATTAACCGGACGGCATACGATTTATGTGGCAACCGTTGTGGCGGGAGTTCGGCGTTGATATGTCTGCGTTTGGCCCTTTTGCAGAAAATCCAGCACACACTGTGCTCCGCGCTGCCCTGACAGGAGCATGGCTCCAAAGGTGGGTCCCATTCTGGCAAGTCCGTGAACCGTCGAAACCGCCATTCCTATGGCGAACAGCCCGGGGTGAATCTCGCCGGTCTGGGCGACTACCTTGTCCTCTGACCGCTGCACGCTCATGGGGCCGGTACGGGCCATTTCTATGAGTTGGTGACCTGCCAGGGTGCTTGCCACTACGGCGTCGTGTCCGGTTGCATCCACGACCGCCTTCGATTCCACGCAGACCGGGTCGGCGCAGGTTATCTGCCGCGGCAGCGCCTCCACGGGAGACCAGTTGACCACCACGCCAGCCAGACGTCCATCCTCGCGGACGATGACATCTTCCATGGACGTCATGTTGGCGAACTTTACGCCCGCATCGCATGCGGCGGCGATTAATTTGCTGCACGCGTACGGACCGTCAGCCACGTAAAGACCGGGGGACACCGCTTTGTAAGGAACTCCAAGTTCGTCCAGTTGCTTGTGGGCGGGGGCGCGGACGGTAACCTTGTTCATCAGGTACCCGCCGATCCAGAATCCGCCGCCCAGGTAATTGTTGCGCTCGACGATGAGCACCTTCACGCCCGCCGCAGCGAGGTCCCTGCCGCAAATAAGGCCGCTGGGACCGGCACCGACGATGACTACGTCGCTGTCGGCGTAATCCTGGAACTGCTCGGCAAACTCACCGACGATGGCGCGGGTAACGTCCTTTTCCGCAACCGGCTCAAATGTTCTGCTTGCATCCGTCATGTCTGTCTCCTTCTCTATGGTTATAAAACTTACGGCTGTTATACGACATCGGCCGTGCGATATATCGGGGTGTCCCTCGCGCGCCGAGTCATACGCTGTTACGATTTATCCTTTTTCGCTCTGGTGTAATTTTGACGATGTGAGGTGTTTGCCAGCACTTCGTTCATAGAGCCGCTGCGGAAGCCCTGCAAATCGAGTGTTACGTAGGAGTATCCGGCTGCTTTAATCGCTTGAATTATTGCCTCGCGCGAGGCAACAACTTCGGGGAACCGGTCCGCAGGAACCTCTATTCTGGCGATTGTGCCGTGGTGTCGCACGCGGCACTGGATAAAGCCAAGATGCAGCAGAGCGTCCTCGGCCCGCTCAACGCTGTGCAGATTTTCCTCGGTTATGGCGCGGCCGTAGGGAATCCTGCTGGCCAGACAGGCAGAGGCGGGCTTCCCGGCCGTCGGCAGCTCCATGCGGCGGGATATTTCCCTGATTTCATTTTTAGTCAGTCCTGCTTCCAGAAGGGGGCTGCGGGCGCCAAAATCCTCGCCTGCCCGCAGGCCGGGGCGATAATCGCCCGCGTCATCGGAGTTGGCGCCTGTGACAATCGCATCAAAGCCCCGTCGCTGCGCTTGCTGGCGCATCTTGCAGAAAAGTTCCGCCTTGCAATGATAACACCTGTCGGGATTGTTGGCCGAATACTGTGGCCTGTTTATTTCATCTGTATGTGCTTCGATTACTTCCACGCCGAGTTGGCGGCCAATCGACCTTGCGCCTTTCAATTCGCGTCCGGGCAAACTCGCAGATATCCCCACTATCGCCAGGACGTTTTGCGGGCCGAGGGTGTCGGCCGCAAGGGCCAGCAGAAATGTGCTGTCCACACCGCCGGAAAATGCCACGGCAACCCTGCTGAGCCGTTTTAAAATACGGCGACAGGTTTCCAGTTTTTTCGTCAATAACGAATTTTCAAGCCGGATTTGGCGACTGTTACGCTCAGTGGTAATTCGCTTATCAATCATAATATCCTACAAGACAAGTACTTAAATACTGTTTTCTGTCTAGATTTCTCAACAAACTACTTGTTCAGCTGCAACTGACGGTTGACATTATATACAGGTAACCATATAATGTCAATCGATACAGTAGGGTATTGGAGAAAATTTATGGTAAATATCTCACAACGTTGCCAATACGCCTTGCGGGCATTATTTGAACTGGCCAGGAATTATGGGCAAAGCCCGGTAGCTATAGCAGATATCGCCGATGCGCAGGCGATACCGCCCCGTTTTCTGGAACTTATTCTAGGCCAACTGAAGCAGACCGGCTGGATGGAGTCCTACCGCGGGATTCATGGGGGGTATTTACTGGCGGTCGAGCCGCAGACGCTTACGCTGGGCGAGGTGATTCGCTTTATAGAGGGGCCGCTTGCGCCGGTCCGATGTATCGCCGGACACGACGGCAGGCAGTGCCCGCTTCAGGGCCAGTGCGCATTTGCTCCCATGTGGGAAAAGGCCGAGCGGGCCGTTGCCGGCGTTTACGACAGCACTACTTTTGCGGATCTCGTTGAGCAGGACAGCCGCCGCCGGCAAGAGCAGGCGATTAACTACTGTATATAATTCCATACCCCAACGGCAGCCACGGCACACCGGAAAATCGGATTAACAATGTCGCATTCCAGCATAAACATCGAGTTTCCCGCAAAAGCGGTCCCCAAGCGGAAGTCCTTGGCGCTTTTGGTAGGTTTATATCCTCAGTTACAGGAGAATTTGTGGATGCAGAGAATTCGCGTACCCGCAGGCATATTGTCGGGGGAGCAATGGCGAGGCCTGGCGGAGTTGGTCCGTGCGCATACGCCCAAGACGCCTCTGCACCTCACTACACGCCAGGAGATTGAACTCCACGACGTAACGCCGCAGCAGGTGCCGAAAGTTCAGAAGGGTATCGCCGATTTGGGGCTGACCAGCATCGGGGCGTGCGGAGATACGTTCCGCAACATAACCGTTTGCCCGTGCGCGGGCGCCCGCAAAGACAGCGTGAAACTTTTACCGGCGGTGAAGGAAATCACAAAACTGCTCCGTGCCATCGACGGCATATACGATCTGCCGCGAAAGTTTAAAATTGCTCTGGCGTGCAGTCATGGATGTGGCCAGCCATGGATAAATGACCTGGGATTCGTCGCGAGCAAAAAAGATGGGCGTTGGGGATTTTTTGTGGCCGGCGCCGGTTCGCTGGGCGCCCGACCGGCTACGGGCATTACGCTGTTCGAGTGGCTTGCGCCGGGGGATGTGCTGCCGCTTGTATCGGCCGCGGTACATATGTTCGAAGAACATGGCGACCGCGAGAACCGGCGACGGGCGCGCTTCCGCCACGTCCGCCAGAGGATGGGCGACGAAAAATTCACCGCAATGTTGATGAATTATTTCAAAAAAGCCAAAGACGGCGGCGGATGGGGCGAACTGCCTGTGCCCGAGGCGCGTGTGGATTTGCCGCATCGCCTCGTGCTGAACTTCGCCAACGGCGACGTTTCGGCAGATGCGACCGAGTCTCTCGGCGAACTGGCCGAACGCGACGACGTGTGTGTTCGCATTGCCAATCAGCACAGGGTAGTCCTGTTCGGAAAGTCCAAGCAACAACTGGCCGGTCTGGCGGCGGATGGGGAAGATATGTCGGTAGATGACAGGCGGCCTGCGGTGGTGGCGTGTCCTGGAAAAGATTACTGCAAAATAGCTATCGCGCACACACGGGACGCAGCCGACAGAATCCGCCAGGCACTTGTCGGCGTGGACCGCCCGGATATGACTGTATGCATTTCCGGTTGCCCCAACGGCTGTGCGCACTCGCGTGTGGCGGATGTGGGACTGACCGGGCGGATGGTGAAGCGCGACGGCCAAAAACACGAGGCATTCGACGTCTACACCGGCGGCGAGATGGGGCGGACGCCGAAACTGGCCGAACTATACTCGTGCGGCGCGGCCGTCGAAGACCTGCCTAAAATGATAAGGACAATCGTTGACCGGACTGATTCGCAGGCCAACAACAATGACCCGCACGCAGACTGATATAAACTTGGCCGAACTTAACAACCTCGGCGCCGAGCAATTGCTCAAGTACGCCTTTGAGCGGTTCGCGCCTCGGGCGGCCATCGGCACCAGTCTGCAAAAAACCGGCGTGGTGATGATAGACTTGGCCAGCCGCCTCAATGTCGACTATCGGGTGTTCTTCGTGGATACGCTGATGAACCACAAGGAGACTTACGAATTGCTCGAGCGGGTCGAGAGCCGGTACGGCATCAGCATCGAGCGACATTGCCCCAACCCGGGCGACGTGGAAAAACTCCGCAGGTCCGTCGGGCAATACGCGCATTTTTTCGCGCGGGAACTGTGCTGCCGCGTCCGCAAGTTCAGACCGCTACAGCGCGCCCTGGCCACTACGGATGTATGGATATCCGGGCTCAGGAAGGACCAGTCCGAGCACCGCGACAAGACCGCGCGCAAGGCACACTGGACCGCTGATGAAACCGGCCGCAAAATCCTGAAGCTGAATCCCATGCTGGACTGGACAGCTGAAGACATCGAACTGTATACGCGCCGCAAGGACCTGCCGTATAATGAATTGTATGATTACCGTTCGCCGTACGGAGAGCGGTATACTGTAATCGGCTGCCATTGCTGCCATGTGCCGGTTAAGGAAGACTTCCCGCAGCGGTCGGGCAAGTTTCCGTGGGAGCAGGGCAAGAAAGAATGCGGATTGCATTCAAATGGAAGCGGCATATAAAAATGCAGGCGACAGGCATCAGTGAACAGGCGAAGGGCGATATGAACATACGAACTGTATTGTACTCGGTGATTGTCGCGGCGATGGCTGCGGGTGGTTGCGGATACGGCAACGGTCCTGATGACGAACTGACTTCATCCAGCATGAGCCGTTACAAGGATGCTGCGGATAAAATGGAACCTCAGCCGGCCACGCGACCTGCGACCCGACCGGCTCTGGAGATTCCCGAAAATGCTTCTGTAGAAGACTACGTGCAACTTGCTCTGCGGCGCAATCCCGGTATAAAGTCGGCACACCAGCGAATCCGCCGATTGAAGCAGCGCATACCGCAGGTTACCTCGCTGAGGGACCCCATGTTTAACGTAGCGGCGGTTGGCGAGATGGCCGAGACGGCGGCCGGGCAGGTCGACACCATGATGGGTATATCGCAGCACTTACCCACTCCCGGCAAACTCAGCACGCGCGGGCAGATAGCCGAGCAGGACGTGGCCGTGGCGCGACAGGAATTGACCCGCAGGCGCCTTCGTGTCGAAGCCGACGTCCGCAGGGCATACTGGAACTATTACGCCGCGGCGCGGGGCATCGAAGTCATCCGCAGCAGCAGGGACCTGATTCGGGATATCCGCCGTATCGCCACCGCCAAGTACGAATCGGGGACGGTCAGCCAGCAGGATGTTCTGCGAGCATCGGTGGCGCTGGGCAATCTCGATAACGAACTGACCGAGCTGCAGCAGCAAAAAGACAGCGCCAGTGCGATGCTGAACCGTCTCATGGACAGGCGCGCCGATGCGCCGCTGGGCGAGCCGGCGAAAATACCCATCCGGGACATCGAACTGCAAACCGATACCCTTATGGCGATAGCCGAGCGGATGAATCCGCAGCTCGAATCTCTGCGAAAGCGCCTGGAGCAGTATAGACTGCGTGAGAAACTGGCGCGGCTGGAACGCTGGCCGGATGTTACGTTGAACGCCCACTACAACGCCGTCGACGACAGCGGGCTGGCGCCCTCGGCCGACGGAAGCGACCAGTGGTGGCTTGGCCTGGGCTTTAACATGCCCGTGTGGGTGGACAAACTCGACGCCGCCGAGCGCGAGGCCCGCCGCGGACAATTCGAAATGGCCGAAGAACTGGCCCAGATGCGTAACCGCGTGGCTTTTCGCATACAGGATGCGGTCCTCAAGGCCCGCAGCGACCTTCAGCAGGCCCGGATGTTCCGCGACTCCATAATCCCCGAAACGTCACAGGCCCTCGAAGTCGCCACCAGCGAATACCGCAGCGGAAGGGAGGACTTCCTGACACTGCTTGAAAACTGGCGCAAACTGCTGGATTTCGAACTGATGTACCATCGCGCGGTCGCCCGCCTTGAACAGGACTACACTGCTATTGAACAGACCATAGGAACGAATCTGGCTGCGCTTCGTGAAGCGCCTAATGAGGCGGACAATAAAAGCGCGCCGCCTAAGGGGCAACAAGAGTAAACCAATGAATGATAAAAGGCAGACAAATCCGCAACGGCAGCGTAAGTGGCCGCAAAAACTATCACTGACGGTTATTATCCTGGTGATTGCGGCCGGTGGCGTGGTTACGGGAAGCATATACGGCCGACAGATAAAAAGCGGTTTCAACAAAATCATGGTGCGTGTTGGCCTGCAACAGCCACCGGAGGCCGCCGAGACCGGCGACCAGGAGCAACTGCAATATTACACCTGCGGAATGCATCCGTGGGTGGTATTGCCGGAGCCGGGTAACTGTCCCATCTGCCAAATGAAACTTACGCCCCTGGATCCGGAGAAATTCACCGGCCGGATTGATATCGACCCGGTAGTGGTGCAGAACATGGGAGTTCGTGTGGAGCCGGTCACGAAAGGTCCGCTGACCAAGAAGATACGGACCGTCGGTTCTGTCGATTACAACGAAACCACCGTGCGAGACATCAACATCAAGGTCTCCGGATGGATTGAGAAACTCAATGTAGACTACATAGGCGCGCCGGTGGAGGCCGGGGAGGCGCTGTTCGAGTTGTACTCGCCGCAACTTTACGCCGCACAGGAGGAATACCTGCTGGCCTGGCGGAACCGTCGCAGCCGTGAAAAAGACACGCGACAGGAGGGGCAAATGGACCTTCTCAAGGCCGCGCGGACGCGACTTGAATATTTCGACATCACCGACGAGCAGATAAAGGCCCTGCGAGAGGCGGGCAAGCCCTCCAAAACAATAGCGATACACAGCCCTTACAAGGGTGTGGTGATAAATAAGCACGCCCGCGAAGGCATGAAGGTCGACCCGGGCATGCGCGTATTCCAGATTGCAGACCTGTCCACGGTGTGGGTGATGGTGACGCTGTATGAGTACCAGTTGCCTTACGTATCGCAGGGGCAGAAGGCGGTAATGTCGCTACCTTACCT
This sequence comes from uncultured Planctomycetaceae bacterium, assembly GCA_964472875.1. Taxonomy (GTDB): domain Bacteria; phylum Planctomycetota; class Phycisphaerae; order SM23-33; family SM23-33; genus CAYYMD01. The sequence goes on along the minus strand of CAYYMD010000006.1, from coordinate 7,903 downwards.
GCCCGGCAACCAGTTCGAAGGAAAAGTAGTTTACATATATCCGTACCTGGACAACAAGACCAGGGAGGTGCAGGTCCGCCTGGAGTTCCAAAACCCCGGCGGCCTTCTCAAGCCGGGCATGTTCGCCGAAGTTATGCTGGAAAGCACGCTGGCGAAGCGGCGAACGCTTGTGCCGCGCTCGGCCGTCATCGATACGGGCGAGCGCCAGGTGGCGTTCGTGTGGAAGGGGCGCGGCCGGTTCGAACCGCGGGACGTAAAACTTGGCGTTGAGGTCGGCGAAAACATGTTACAGGTTATTGACGGCCTGAAGCCCGGCGAGCAGGTGGTCACATCCGGGCAGTTCCTCATCGACAGCGAGGCCAAACTCCGCGAGGCGCTGGCAAAGATGATCGGCGAAGATCTCGCTTACAAAAAAACCGTCTCGGCTGAAGTCGCCGACAAGGGAGAAACGGCCGGGTTGCCCACACAGGCCAAAGAGTTGCTTAGTAAGATTCTCGACCGGTATTTCGAGATACAAACTGCTCTGGCGAAAGATTCGACCGAAAGCATACCCGAGAAGGCCGACAAACTTGCTGAATCGATGGCCGCACTCATTGAGCAGGATATTCCCACAGATGAGGATTTCTGGTCCCGGCATACAGAAGCGGCCACGGCGAGAGAGGCGGCGCTGAAACTGGCCGAAGTGAAGAAACTGGACGAAGCTCGTCTGAATTTTGCGGACTTGAGCACTTCTCTGGTGAAACTGCTCAAAACCACCGGCGTTCCCGCCGGTATTGGGGAGGTGAACGTGTTGCACTGTCCTATGTACCGTCAGGGTCAGGGCGGCACGGTATGGATGCAGCCGGTCGGAGACGTTCGCAACCCGTACTACGGCAGCAGGATGCTCCAATGTTACGACGAGCGTTATGCTCTGCCGGCCGCGGATGGCGCAGAAACACGACCGGCCACGGCGCCGGGGGAGGCGATTCGCTGAAATGATTGCACGCCTCATTCATTGGTGCGTCCACAACCGCGCTATGGTCCTGGTGCTGGCGGCAATACTTATCACCGGCGGAATCTGGGCGGCGCGGAACATCACTATTGACGCCATTCCGGACCTGTCGGACGTGCAGGTGGTTATCCGCACCGACTTTTCCGGACAGGCCCCGCAGATTGTGGAAGACCAAGTCACCTACCCGCTTACCACCGCTATGCTGGCGGTGCCCCAGGCCCGGGTTGTCCGCGGCTACAGCATGTTCGGAGCCAGTTTCGTTTATATCATATTCGAGGATGGGACGGACATGTACTGGGCCCGCAGCCGCGTGCTCGAGCAACTCAGCACCGTCTCCGGCCGCCTGCCCGAAGGCGTAACGCCACAACTTGGCCCCGACGCCACCGCCGTGGGATGGATTTACCAGTATATCCTCACGACGGGAAAGTACTGTCCAGACCACCCAAAGGGCCTGTGGCGCGATCCGCAGACGGAAAAGTGGTACGCCGAAAAGTCCGATGCGGATGATACAGTCCGACGGCGACTCGAACACCACCGCGTGTTCGACCGGCGCGACAGCTGTCCCTTGGACGGGGAAAAACTGGTGGGGTCCGATCAGGATTTGGCGGATTTGCGCGGCTTACAGGACTGGTACCTGAGATACGAACTGACGGCCGTGGAAGGCGTCAGCGAGGTGGCGCCGGTGGGCGGCTTTGTAAAGCAGTACCAGGTAGTGGTGGACCCGGTTAAACTCCAGGCCTACGATATATCACTCCAGCACATCAAGCGCGCCATCCGGCGGTCCAACCGTGACGTGGGCGGCCGACTCATAGAGCGCAGCGAGACGGAATACATGGTCCGAGGCCTGGGGTATCTGGGGACCGTTACGGATGAGGAACTGGCCGAGGCCCGCAAAAGCGGCAAGACACTGGAACGGATTCGCACCCAAAAGGTAATAGACGACCTGGAGAGGGTCGCCCTGGGCGCATCCGGGCAGGGGGCGCCCATACGCCTTGCAGACGTGGCGGAAGTGCGTCTCGGCCCGGACATACGCCGGGGCATCGCCGAGTGGAACGGGCGCGGCGAGGTGGTCGGCGGTGTGATGGTTATGCGGTTTGGCCAAAACGCCCAGGCAACCATTGAACGCGTAAAAGAGAAACTGGACGAACTGAAGCAGGGCCTGCCGCACGGCGTGGATTTGCGGGTTGCCTACGACCGCAGCGATCTCATCGAACGGTCCATAGACACCGTCCACGAGACGCTCACCGAGGAAATCATCGTAGTCTCGCTGATAATTGTAGTCTTCCTGCTGCACGCCCGCAGCGCGCTTGTGGCCGCGTTCGTCCTTCCCACGGCCGTGCTCGCAACGCTTTCGGTTATGTACGTAACGGGCATAAACGCAAACATCATGTCGCTGGGCGGCATTGCGATCTCCATCGGCGTTATGGTGGACTCGTCCATCGTTATGGTCGAAAACGCCCACAAGCACCTGGCCCGCAACAACCGCGCATCGGAACCCGCGCCGCGCACAAAGGTTATCGCCGAGGCCGCCGCCGAAGTCGGGCCGACACTGTTTTTCTCGCTGCTGATTATCACCGCCAGTTTCCTGCCTATCTTCGTGCTCGGCCGGCAGTCAGGACGGCTGTTCAGGCCGCTGGCCTACACCAAGACATTTGCCATGGCCGCCGCGGCCGTTCTTTCGGTCACCGTCATACCGGTGCTGATGGTATTTCTGGTGCGGCGTAGAATGGTTCCCGGGCATTTATCCCCACTTAAGCGTGCGGCGATATATGCGGGCGTTTTGTTAATTCCTGCTGCTGCCATCGCCTTTGCACCTTTGCCCCGCCTGGCGGCGTGGCGATGGTGGATTCTCATCGGATGGCTCGTTGCAACTGGAGTATTCCTGCTGCCGCAGAAAATCTATCCCCACCATCGCAACCCAACCAGCGTCTTTCTCGAGAAGATTTACAGCCCCGCGTTCAACATCGTGATGAACCATAAGTTGGTGACGCTGGCGGTGGCGATTATCGTAATGGCCGCCACAGTATATCCCTTCAGCCGACTGGGCAGCGAGTTCATGCCGCCGCTGGAGGAGGGCGACCTGCTTTACATGCCCACCACCGACCCGGGAATCGGCATAAGCCGGGCTCGCGAACTGCTCCAGCAGACCGACAAGATTATCACCAAGTTTCCCGAGGTCAAGACGGTGTTCGGCAAGATAGGACGGGCCGAGACCGCAACCGACCCGGCCCCGATGTCTATGATAGAAACCACCATCACGCTCCACAGGGATAAGGACAAATGGCGCAGCCGACCGGTGGAGCGTTTCTATAGCGACTGGCCCGGATGGGCGGCATGGCTGCCGAGCAAAATCTGGTCAGACCGCAGACCCATCAGCGTCGATGAACTGGTTTATGGCTACAATCTGCCGACGGGTTCGGAAAAAACCATTCACATCCCCGGCCTCAACGATGCCGTGCAGATTCCCGGCTTGACTAACGCCTGGACCATGCCCATAAGGACACGCATAGACATGCTCTCGACCGGCATAAAAACCCCAGTGGGCATCAAATTAATGGGGCCGGACCTGGATGAACTGTCCCGCCTTTCCGAGCGGATATCCAATGTCATTCTTACTGACCCGTCAACGCGGCCTTACACCACCAGCGCATTCCCCGATAAAACAACAGGCGGAAATTATATCGACATAAGAATAAAACGCGACGGGATAGACCGATACGCGCTCACCGTGGGCGACGTGCAGGACGTCATCAAATCGGCGCTGGGCGGCCTGAACGTAACGCAGACCGTGGAAGGCCTGCAGCGGTACCCTGTAAACGTGCGGTATCCCAGCGAACTGCGCGACAACATCAGCGACCTCAAGCAGGTCCTGGTCGATGCTCCGTCAGGTGCGCAGGTGCCGCTTGGGCAACTGACCGACATCAAAGTCCATAAAGGCCCGCCGGTGATAAAGAGCGAAAACGCACGTCTGTCCGGCTGGATTTACGTGGACATCGCCGACATTGACGTGGGCACCTATGTCCGCCGGGCGCAGGAAGTAATCGAGAAAAATCTGAAACTGCCGCCCGGATACAGCATCGCCTGGTCGGGACAATATGAATATATGCAGGAAGCCAGGCGGCGGCTGGCCGTCGTTGTGCCTTTGGCGGGGGTGCTGATCCTGCTGCTTCTGTACGGGGCCACGCGCAGCTGGATACGCGTGGGGATACTCCTGCTGGTGCTGCCGTTCTCGCTGGTCGGCTCGTTCTGGTTGCTGTATCTGCTGCAGTACAATATGTCGCTGGCGGTATGGGTGGGACTGATAGCCCTGGCGGGCCTGGAGGTCGAAACGGGCCTGGTGCTGCTGATGTACCTGGAGGGCAGTTATGGCCGGTTCGTGGCCGAGGGCCGCATGCGCAATCCCGACGATCTCACCGAGGCAATGCGCGACGGGGCGGTGCGGAGAGTCCGACCGATAACGATGACGGAACTGACTACGTTCATCGGACTTGTGCCGTTGCTGTGGGCAGCCGGCGCCGGTGCCGACACCATGCGCCGATTAGCCGTGCCGATGGTGGGTGGTGTTATAACCGGCTACATAGGGCTGCTTCTGCTGTATCCGGTTGTTTTCTATCTGGTCAAACGCACGGGGGGTTTCCAGACAGATCAGTAGACCCGAATTTCCTCGATAAAAACCTCAATTCATGCCTGCCCGCCACCATATATTTAAAGATGGCAGGCGGGTTTAATAAGGCACGAAAACGGTTAGCCAAAGCGGAGGCGACAGGAAGGAATGCGCCAACCGATAACAAACGGGTTTTGCCGGCCGATTCAAGACCAATCATTATTTATTTACACGCTGATTGTGCCTCCCGTGAGAAAAAAATAAGAAATAAACGAAACTTGCAGTGCTATTCGGCTGTTGTATTATTGTTAAAAAGCCGACGGTGGTCGTTGGTCATTGGTTAACCGGAAAATCCCGGATAGAGGCACCTGAGACAAATCAACAGTCACTCACCAATCCAGCAAACGAAAGGAAAAGACAATGCAAAAAATTCTCAACCGCAAGTTTGGCGGTGCCCTCTGGACATCCGCGCTTCTCGTCAGCGGCTTTCTCGCCCTGAAGGCCCCGGCGGCAATGCTGGGCAATGTGGAGACATGGGAAAAGGAGGGCAATACAGTTGTCTTCCATTGCGGCGGACCAGTGGTCGAACTTCAATTCCGGGCCGTAGATGTTGTGCAGGTCCGCATGTCGCCGGATGAGAAATTCAAGCATAGAAGCCGGCACAACGAACAGATGGTTTTACGGGATTGCTATAAAAACCCGCCCGCCATAAAAGTGAAAAACGCAGAAGCGGTTGAAATCGCCACCGAACGACTGGTGATACGCGTAGACAAGACCCCCTTTCGCCTGCACTTCCTGCAGAGCGACGGGCAAACTCCGATCACGCGCAATCCGCGGGGCAAAACCCTGGACACCGATCTGACCGTTTATTTCGAACCGGATGTCGCCGTCCAAACAGAGCGACTCTTCGGGGCCGGGGAAAAAGCTGGACGCTCCTGCGAGCTGCGCGGGAAAAGCTTCGTTTGCTACGACCACTGGGGGCACGGTGCCCCGGCGCCCTGGTTCATGAGCACTGCCGGCTATGGCATTTTCGTGAATAGCCTGCTCGGCTCGCAGATCAAGTTCAATCTGGCCGAGAAAAGCGAGAATTTTTCACTTTCGGTTGGAAGCATCCGGAAATCGGTACCGTATCATGTCACCAGCAAGACCGCGGAAGACCTGGAATTCTTCTTTATTTATGGCCCTAGCTTCCAGCATATGATCGACAGTCTGACCACACTGACCGGAAAGCCGCCGATTTTTCCCAAACCCATATTTGGCCTTTCGTACCACACCCGCAGCGGCAAGGACCAGCAGAAACCGGGTGGCTTCACACGATTCCGAAAAGAGGGCTATCCCATAGACGGCTGCATAACCTTTATCAACCGCAGCTGGAACAAAAAGAGTGACGACTACGTGCGCAAAATCTCTGAAGAAATCCACGAAATGCACGGCTGGGTGGTGGGATATCTGGACTCTACCGACTCATATGTGGGTTTCCTGATGGACACCGACTACCCCTACCGCAATTGGCACTACTACCGGGAGCATCTCATGGCCCGGCTCTTCCGGAATAGGGTGGATTCCATATACATGGATGAGCTGGAATCCCGCGGCTCGATGTTTGCGCTGCGTTGCCTGAATGCGACCTACGACACCATGGCCAAGGCATATCCCGGCCGGCGCCCAGTCGTTCTTACACGCAGCGGCTACTCGGGATGTCAGCGCTACGCCTACTGGTGGATGGGAGACACCGGTGACCATGCCCATTCCGCCGACATGGTGGTGGCCACCCAGCTGGCACACGGTCTCTCCGGTTTACCGCACACCACCCACGATCTCGGCGGCTATTTTGGGCCGGGCAGCAAGGAAGGGTGCATCCGCGGCGCACAAATGAATTTTCTACAGCCGATGGCACACCTGAACGTTTATCGCGGCAAGGGCGAGCCATGGCATTGGGGACCCGAGGCCGAAAAGATCTTCATGCGATTCGACAAGCTCCACTACCGCCTGTTGCCATACTGGTACACCTGTGCATGGCAGGCCCATGAAACCGGCATGCCCGCTTGGCGCCATTTGGCCTTCACCGACAGCAAATATTATGCGCGCGACAATGAGTTCATGATCGGCGACTGGTTCTACTTCGCCCCGATTCTAAACAACGGGAACTCTCGCCCGGTATTCATCCCCGATGGGCGCTGGATTGACTATTTTACGGGCAAGGTGTTCGAAGGACCGCGCGAAATAGAATCCTACCAAGTGCCGCTGGAGCGCACTGCCCTCTTCGTCAAGGCCGGAGCAATCATACCGATGGGACCCGAAATACGCTATGTAGGCGAAAAACCGCTGGCGCCCTTGACCCTTGACCTTTACCCTTATGGATGCAAGCGGTCCACCTACACGATATATGAGGACGACGGTGTAACCACCAAATACCTCAAAGGCGAATACTGCACCACGAACGTCGAAATGGACGACACCGGCAAAAGCATCGTCGTAATAATCCACGCCCGGCAGGGACCCTTCGAACCTCCCAAACGGAATATCAAAGTGCTGCTACACGGTATTGAGCAGCGCCCCGAAAGGGTTTCCCTGAACGGAAAGGCCGTCGATGCGCAGTACGACCCGGCGACCGAGACGCTACGAACGAGTTTCCCTGACACGGAACGCGAACAGCGGCTGGTTGTCACCCGCTGAATACCGGCCGGTGATTATTGTTGTATACAGCGCCTGAGAGGTATAGTTTGCAGTCAGTTATACTGTGAACAAACATATGACAAGAAAGATATTTCAAATAAAAGGGGATGCGGCTCTGCGCTTGAGCATGGCGATCGCCACCGCGGCAATGTTCTGCCAAGTTTTATCTGCCGACAGAGGCAATGAGAGATATTATATCAGTAGTGTCCCGTTAAAACGCGGTTAAATCGCTACAAGCCACATAATAACATAATGTTATATAAAATTCCAATCCGTATCGATTTCAATTTCATGGTAGCATCAGGCCGTTCTTTTGTAGAAGGAGCGGCCGATGAACAATGGACAAATCGTATTCTCGCAGATTATCCGCCAGATGCCAATGCGAAGATTCCACACCTGCGTCAATCGATACAAGGGCGACCACAGGGTAAGGAATTTCAATTGTCGAGACCAATTCATGGCGATGGCCTTCGCGCAGTTGGCCTTTCGCGAATCACTCCGCGACATCGAGGCATCGCTCAACCTTGCTTCCGTAAGTCTGTATCACATGGGTTTCCGTTGCAAACGCATCGCACGCAATCCCGGCGCGCCGGGATCAAGACACAGGTGTGGATTGCGGTGTCTGTTTACGT
>CAYYMD010000005.1:0-72118 GCA_964472875.1 uncultured Planctomycetaceae bacterium | reverse complement strand
CCATACTTGGACGAAACAACACCTTTGCGCGCGCAAACCGCGCCCGGAGGGCGTACCCGGAATTCGTAACCCACGGCCGGGAGAGCACATAAAAAATTTTATATTTTCTCCGCCAATCTCGAATTTCCCCGCGCCACTGCGCGCGCAAATCAGCAGGGATACAGGGGGTAAACATATTTCGAATTTCGGATTGCGGATTTCGGATTTGTTTCGTAATTCGTGCATTCGTCATTGATTCGACATTCGAATTTCGTCATTCGTAATTCGGCCGCAGGGCCGCACGCGTTTGTAAGCCCCCGCTGTCAAGCGGGGGATAGTTTTTCGGTGTCCCTCTATATACCGGTGTTATTATCCCCGCATTCACATGCGGGGCTTGCCATGGCGGCGTTATTAACCGCGTTTCCGGCCGTCGTACTCGTACTTGGCCATAAGGTCGCCCGTCCGGCCGGGGATACGACCGTGCCACCGCCCCAACGCCCAGTCGTCAAATGTTCGCAACCCCTGCATAAGCGTTATTTTCCGTTAATCCTCCGTGGCAGTCAAGCGGTTTACTAAAGCAAGGCAATTCAATAAATCATGTTCGGTGTGGGTCGCTACTGCCTTCACCGGGCGGAACTTTCACCCGCTGCTTCTTGCCTGTTGCTGGCGCTTCTAAATATCATAGGACACTATCCTATTTTATCAATTCAATCGTAGCAAAGATGGGAAACCACATACTTATGAATAACACAAATAATATTCGACATATTTTAAATGGTAAAGCGCTGTTAATAATAACAAAGGGCGGGCACCACTTCCAGAGGTTTGAATTTAGACCACCAGAATATAGCCATATAGCATAAATAAACAAATATATATAATAAAATATAGCCATATACAAATCATCAGATAACGCATGCATACAATAATTAAAGAATATCCTACCCGCATTTAAGTCTATAATTAATATTATATTACCTATTAATGTAAATATAAAAAACGACAACCAAAATAGGGCTATAAATATATCGCATAATAATCGTAATTTATAAATATTTCGCATATAATATATTAACCTGTCATTGTTTTAAGTTTTATTCTATATTTTCTTGTAACACTTTACCCATCTGCAACAGATTTTATCGGCAGCGGAGGTAGTTCGCCGGTGCTCATGTAAGTTCGCAGGGTTGAGGTGATCGTAGCCAGAGGTGCATGGCCGCGGAGATTCAACGTACGATACACGCCCATCAACACCGCCTGAACTGCAGGGCCTTTCTCGCTCCGGTTCGACTGGCTGACCTTACGCAGTATCACCGCAGGACGGATCATCCGCTCGGCCACGTTACCAGAATCGTCAATCAGCGCGATTACGCTGAGCGCATGCGAAGTACCGCCGGGATTGACGTTCACATGGACACGACGGCCGGGGATACGGCCGTGCCGCCGCCCCAACGCCCAGTCGTCAAATGTTGGCGACCCCTGCATGAATGCCATTTTCCGCAAATCCCCCACGGCCGTCAAGCGGTGAAAACCTGCTCAACGGACGGCCGTATATACGCAAGCATCCTGGTAGATATCAGCCCTGTAGCCATGTTTTCCAAAAATACGCCTGCGGCACTGCAGCCGATGCTATAACATTCACTATAGAAAGCGTTCAACAAGCGCATCGCCCGCGGCCGGTGTGGAGCCGGAGCCGCAAAGATGACTCGTATTGTCCTCAAGCGATTCACTAATAAGAAGGCCTGGGATGATTACTGGAAGAAGAAGCTGCGGCTGGAAGGCAACGTCATGTGGTTACTTCGGAAGATACAGATCGTTCCTACACCTTTGGGACGGTAATAAAATATTTTAACACGCTAAACAGGTACCGGGTTTTAACCCGTAGCACTTTACTAGGAGCTACCACTTAAACCGACCATAGACGTGCCAAACAAAAGGAACATTAAACAGGCGTAGACTGAAACGTTGGCGAGGTCGATTATGGTGAAATACCTGGTATTAATCGGAAGGGGCGCCGATGGCAGTTACTGTGCTTACGTTGCCGTCCTACCCGGCTGCGCGTACTGAGGTAATAGCGTCGAAGCTTTGAAGCAATTCATCAATGAAGCCATTGACCTGCACATTGAAGGCCTGTGGGTCGAGGGGCAACCAGTTCCCTAACCCGTAAGCGAAGGCGACTATGTAGTCACTGCGGATGACAGATTATTCTTAAGGTGTTAAGCCGGCAGGTTCCGGTCTATCGAACCGTCGGGGAGCATATTGTCCGGGTGCGGCCGGTGTGATTCCTCCATTTTGTAGCGAACGCATTCGTTCCACAGCCCGCCGAGGCAGTACCGCCGCGTCCATTTCTCATCCAGCAGCCCGGCGTCGGTGAAACGCTTTATCGGACAGCACTCGTACCATTTGCATTTTTCGGCCGGCATTGCGTGGGTTACTTCTGCTTCGTGGCTGGTTCGGGTTTCAGGAGGATTTCGCCGTGGTTTGGTTTGAGCGTGATTTTTGTGACTTCATTCTCGCTGCCGTAAGGTAGCATTGGCGAGTCGAACTCGATTGTGGCGGGGTTCTCGGCGTTTTTTGGCAGCCACAGGACCGTCCCGCCGGCGAAGTCGCGCCGGGCGAGCCGGCCGTGTGCGGGCTTCTGCGGCGTATCCACGGCCTCGCCCAAGGGGGCGCTCCATATGTCGTACCAGGGATGCTCGTGACCTTGCGTTGAGTCGGAATACAGATACGACATATTCGTATAGACAAGCGTGCGGATAAGTTCCCGCCGCATCGCGGCCGCATCGTCTCGCGACCCGAATATCTCGTTGACGCTGATGCGCGGCGGGCGGAGCGTGGCGTCGAGGGCGGCGATACGGCCGTAGTACGATTCCTTCGACGGATCGTTTTTGGGAAGGTGGTTGATTGCATCTTCGTACATGATGCCGTTTACGTACCTTCCCAGCCACAGCAGGCCGTGGCTGTTCCAGCCGGCGTTGACCAGTATGGGCATCTCGGCCCCGCAGGCGATTCGCACTTTCTTGAGCAGTTTTTCCCAGGCCGCCCTGGAATTTTTGTCGAGGCGGATGTTGTCCAGGAATATGCCGGCCTTCTCGCCGGTGGCCCGGTGAACTGCGGCGATCCGCCGCGCCACGTGTGAGATATATTCCTCGTTGCTGATGTCGCACTGCCACGTGCCCGGCCAGAACGTCTTCTTTTGTCCCTTCTCATCCCGCAGCCACCACTGGTGCCCGGGAGGGTAGGCGTCCTTTGCATCTTCGAAGAAGTACACCTCCACCAGGACGACGGCCTGCGGATTCAATTCCTTTATGCGGGCGAGATTTCTTCTGGCGGCGGGGATGGAATCCTTTTGGAAAGATTCGACCATGGCGTGGTACTTGGCGTGTGTCCACTCCAGCCCGAGCGTGCCCGCGCCCAGAAGCACCACATCGTGCCTCGCGACATTTTTCCAGAATCCTTTCTGGTTCGGGCGGTGTCGTTTGCCGGTGTCGGGATTGTCTGCCGCCGACCACAACATCGCGATGCGCGGGAACTGCCACTTCGACTCGGTTGGGATTTCCACCTCATCCTCCGTCGCGTGCAGGGCCGCTGTGGCCGCCATCGCGGCCACAAATAACACAGTCAGTTGCAATTTCATATTCATCCCGTTAATCCGTGGTGGCTTTTCGTGCGGCGCGATTAATTTTCTCCACGAGTTCGTCGCGTCCGGCCGTTATCTGTATCTCCACGCCCAATTGCCATACGGGAATATCGAACGCCCCGGCCGGGAGTTTGACGTAATCCTTCTGCGTGGTTATGAGCACCTCGGCCTCTTGCCTGTGCGCGTCGGCCTCGATGGCTTCTATCCTGCGGCTGTCGTAGCCGACGTGGTCGGCCAGCATTTTGCTGCCTACCACTCGGATGCCCTGGTGGGCGAGCGTCTCGAGGAAACTCTCCGGATTGCCCAGTCCGCAGAAGGCATACGCCCGCTTGCGCGAGGCGGTCTGGGCCGGCACGTCCAGTCCGGCCTCGTCTATCACGCCGGTGGGCCTGTGGACCGCCCGGTGCACGCTGGCCTGCGGGGCCAGTTCGCCCAGGCGGGAGGCCAGGTCCTCCATTTGGTTTTCGAGAATCATGTCGCTTCGCGTGATGACAATAGCGTGCGCGTCGGTCAGCGCGTTTAGCGGCTCGCGCAGCAGTCCCCGCGGCAGGCAGTACCCGTAGCCGAACGGGTTTGTCGCATCCACCAGCACGATGTCCAGGTCGCGCCGCAGGCGACGGTGCTGGAAGCCATCATCCATCACGCACACGTCGGCGCCGTCGGCGGCCGCCTGTTTGGCCCCGGCCACGCGGTTGGGGTTGACCACCACGGCCGCGCCCGTTGACTGGCGAAGCAGTTGCGGCTCGTCGGAGGCGCCTTTGGATGACTTGTAACCGCGGGTCAGGATGGCCGGACTTTTGCCGGATTCGGTGAGCCGCTGCACCACCCACGCGGTCATTGGCGTCTTGCCCGTGCCGCCTGTGGTTATGTTGCCCACCGATATCACCGGCACCGGCGCCGAGCGCGACAGAAGCGGGTTCGTGCGGTATAACCACCGCCGCAGCCGCACGGCCGCGGCGTATGTCCCGCACGCCGTCCACATAAGCGCACGCAGCAGGTGTGCGCCTGGGTCGAGCGCACGGCCGCTCATTATCCTGTGCATTCTCGCCGGGTCCATTTTCAGTCCACGACTCCGCCTTCAGCGAACAAGTTACACGAATCCACCTGCAGCAGACAAGTTGGCGGAAATTATTTATTTCTACCGCTTCGCGGGCGGAACAGCAGCCGGATAGGCACTTCGGCAAACGGCACGTATTCGCGCAGGCGGTTCAGCAGGAACCGCCGGTAGGACTGTGTGAAGCAGTCCAGGTCATTTACGAAGCATACTATTGTCGGCGGCGCGGTGGCCACCTGCGAGGCGTAGAAAATCTTGGCGGGCCGGCCGCTCCTGCCGCGCGGCGGGCGGTGCGAGGCCATAATATCTTCGACGGCCTCGTTCAGCGGGGCGGTCGGCACGCGGGAGTTCGCCTGCTCGTATAACTGCTCGGCCAGTTCGACCGTCTGGGGCACGTTCGTGCCGTCAATCGCGGCCGTGAGACTCACCGGAGCGTAGTCGAACTGCGGGAAGGTCTTGCGGAGGTAATCGGAGTACTGGTCGGGTTCGGTCTTTTCGGCGGCGATGTCCCACTTGTTGACCACCAGCACGACCGGCTTGTGCTGCTCGGCGATGAGTCCGGCCAGGTGCTTGTCCACGCGCGAGACGGGCACGGAGGCGTCGATGAGCAGCGCGGCCACGTCAGCGCGGCGGATGGAGCGGTTGGTGCGGGCGATGCTGTAATACTCGACCGAGTCGGCAATTTTGCGCTTCTTGCGGACGCCTGCGGTGTCGATTAGCACGAACGTTCTCCCGTCCATATCGACGCTGACGTCCACGCTGTCGCGCGTGGTGCCGGGAGTCTCGGAGACGATGACCCGCTCGCTGCCGGCCAGCGTGTTTATGAACGTGCTCTTGCCGGCGTTGCGCTTGCCGATGACGGCAAGTTTCATGACCGCCTCCGGCGGTCGGGCGGCGGCGTCCGTAGGTAGTCTTTCTGCGACTGCCTCGAGTATCTCATCCCGCCCGAGGCGATGCATGGCCGAGACCGCCAGCGGCTCGCCGAATCCGAGTTTGTGCAGTTCGCCGAGTTCCAGGGCCAGGCCGGGCTTGTCGGCCTTGTTGGCCAGCAGCACCACCGGCTTGTCCTGCCGGCGGAGCATTTCGGCGACCTTGCGGTCCAGCGGCGTCAGCCCTTCGCGAGCGTCGACGACGAACAGAATCACCGCCGCGGCCGAGACGGCGTAGTTAATCTGGCCCTCGACGTGGTCTGTGAGGTTGTCCACGTCATCGATTCCCATCCCGCCGGTGTCGACCAGTTCCACCCAGCGGTCTTCGTCCAGCGCGCACGGGCCGGAGACGCGGTCGCGCGTAACGCCGGGCGTGGCGTCGACTATCGCGATGCGCCTGCCCATCAGGCAGTTCAGCAGACTGCTCTTGCCGACGTTAGGCCGGCCCACGATTGCTACCATCGGAAGGGACATAAAGACATTCTTATCCGAACAAGTAGGATTTGACAACACTAAGACGATTTTGCGATAATTCTGCGCTAAATATTATCAGCACGAAATACATCAATTACAGGTTGCTTATGGATGGCAACAAAGACAACAATTAATTATGCGGGTAGTTCGGAAATTTCAGTTGGTATGATATTTCAAGGAGCGAACAAATGAAAAGCATTGCAGGATTGATGGTGGCGGCGACGGCGGTTTGTGTATTCTTAATCGTCTCGGGATGCAGCGGTGCGGGCGGCGCAAACAAAGTCAGCGATGTTTATTATGACGGCGAACCGCCGGAGGATGCCGGTTTGGCCCAGTTCAGGCAATGGCGACAGGAGACGCGCCGGCAGCGCTGCCAGTGGTGGCGGGAAGACCGCTTCGGCATGTTCATCCACTGGGGCGTTTACGCCGTGCCGGCCGGAACGTACAAGGGCAGGCGTATCGGCGGTATAGGTGAATGGATTATGCTGAGGGGCAAAATCCCCGTGGACGAATACCGCCAGTACGCAAAGCAGTTCAATCCTGTCAAATACGACCCGGACGAATGGGTTCGCATGGCCAAAGATGCGGGGATGAAGTACATAATCATAACCTCGAAACACCACGACGGCTTCGCCCTTTTCGATTCGAAAGTAACCAAGTGGGATATCGTTGACGCCACACCCTACGGCAAGGACCTTCTTGAGCCGCTGGCCGAGGCCTGCCGAAAGCACGGCATCAAGCTTGGCTTCTATTATTCTCAGGCGCAGGACTGGACCCATCCCGGCGGCGCCGCCGCGATGAGGGGCCACTGGGACAAAAAACAGGACGGCGACATGGACAAATACATAGAGGAAATCGCCGTTCCACAGGTCCGCGAGATACTCACCAATTACGGCCCGCTTGGAATATTGTGGTGGGACACGCCGGTGGGCATGAACGCCGAACGCGCCAGAAAACTCTATAAGCTGGTGAAACTCCAGCCGCACATCATAACCAACAACCGTCTGGGCGGGGGCTTCGGCGGCGACTACGGCACGCCGGAGCAGCACATACCCGGCCAAAAAAGTGAAAACTACTGGGAAACCTGCATGACCATGAACAACACGTGGGGATACAAGAGTTACGACGACAACTGGAAATCCACCAAGACGCTAATCCGAAACCTGGTGGACATCGTCAGCAAGAGCGGTAATTACCTGTTGAACGTCGGGCCCAAGGCCGACGGCACGATTCCACAGGCGTCTATAACACGCCTCAAGGAAATCGGCGACTGGATGAAGGTCAACGGCGAATCCATTTACGGCTGCGGCGATGGGCCCTGGCGGCATCATCCGTCGTGGGGCAGAATAACTGTCGGTGACGGCACCATGTATCTGCACGTATTTGACGCGCCGAAAGACGGCGTGCTGGACCTTCGCGGGCTTGACAATAAGGTCAAAAAGGCCTACCTGCTGGCCGATAAGAGCAGGTCAGCGCTTAAGGTCAATTCTTCCGACCACGGCGTGACAATATCCTTGCCGGAAGAACTCCCCGACGCCATAGACACAGTGGTGGCGGTGAAATACAAGGGCGAACTGTCCGTTTCCAAAATGTTGGTGCAAGAAGAAAACGGCGTGGTATCTCTAAATGCCTCCGATGCCGAAATCCACGGCTCCTCGGCAAGACTTGAGCAGAGGGCGGCCGGCGACAATATCGGATACTGGAGCGACGCCAAGGACTGGGTCGAATGGACTTTCAAAATCGATAAACCCGGCCGGTTCGATGTGGAAATTGTTTACGCATGCGATAACGGCAGCGGCGGCTCAACTTACAAGGTGGCCGTCGGTAATCAGACGCTTAAAGGTAAGATAGAGCCAACCGGCGGATGGGACAGTTACGTCACAGAGAAACTCGGAACGGTTAAAATCGACAAGTCGGGCAAAATAAACCTGGCCGTCAAACCGATTAAAAAACCCGCAATGGCGGTGATGAACCTGCGGGCCGTCCGCTTCAAACGTGTTAAATAGCGGGGATGTACGAGAGATTAATGCGGATAAAGACTAATTAATAAAAGTCCCTGCGTTTCCCGCGTGGGGGCTTTTTATTTGGCCGGCCGGGCAATACAATACCTTCAGACAATAAGATGATTTACTTTATTATCGGATTTTTGATGGGTGCGGTTATTAGCGCAGCGCTTGTATTTATAATCGGCAGGGTGTACTACGCCCGCTCGCGCGACGCCTTCAAGGCCCTGGCGACCGAAGCGCTCGATTCCAACTCGCAGCGCCTGGCCGCACAGACCGCGGCCGCGATGGAGTCCAAGAAGGAACTCATCGACCAGGCCATCAAGGCGGTCAACGACCGCCTCGAGCACGTGCGCGGATACCTTCAAAGTGTGGAGTCTTCCAGGAAGCAGGACTTCGGCGAACTGGACAAATCACTTCAGACACTCTCGCAGACCACCGGAGAACTGCACCGCATGCTTGCAAGCACGCAGCGGCGAGGCGCGTGGGGCGAGCGCATGGCCGAGGACATCCTCCGGCTGGCGGGCATGGCCGAGGGTATAAACTATGCCAAGCAGGACAGCCAATACGCCACGGGCAACGACCGGCCGGACTTTACCTTCTTCCTTCCCAACGACCTGAAGGTCAACATGGATGTGAAATTTCCGCTCGAGGCGTACAAGGCCTACCTCGACGCCGAAACCGACGAGGCAATCAAGGCGGCCTGCAAACAACTCGTGTCGGACCTTAATTCACACGTCCGCGCCGTATCGTCGCGCGGTTACGTGGACAAGAAAATACCAACGGTCGATTACGTGATATTGTTCGTACCGAGCGAGCAGGTTTACGCACTGGCCTTGGAGGCCGGGCCGGACATGATAGACCAGGCGTTGTCGCGCAAGGTCGTCCTGGCCAGCCCGCTGACCTTGTACGCCATGCTGGCGGTGATTCGCCAGTCGGCCGAAAGCGCCAATCTCATGCGCGCGGCCGACGAGGTGATGAACCTGTTACACGAGTTCGACAAGCAGTGGCAGAAATACAATGAGGAGATAGACCGCCTCGGCAGCCAGCTCGATACGGTCTCGCGGACATACGAAAATATCCGCACCACACGCACGAACATGCTCCGCAAACCGCTTGACAAACTCGAAGACCTCCGCCACAGCCGCGATCTTCCCGACGAAGAATCGTAAAGAATACGTAAAATTTTTCTTGTGGCGTTGATAGGTAATGCCATAATATATATTTAGCACGTTGGAAATAACCGGCATATCATGGTTTTGCCATGTGAGTGGATTCCGGTCGAAGGTTAAGCATAAGGTTCTTTTAACCCAGGCAAAGGGTGACGCTATGCATACAGTAACAAAGAAGGAATTGGTAGACAGGATCGCCGACAAGGCCGACACGAAACGCATTCTGGTCAAGGAAGTGGTCCAGCGTTTTCTCGACGAAATCATAGACGAACTTGGCAAGGGCAACCGCCTGGAGTTCCGTGATTTCGGAGTATTCGAGACCAAGGATCGCGCCGAGCGCATCGCGCAGAACCCCAAAACGCTCGAAAGAGTAAAAGTTCCACCCCGCCGGGCGGTCAAGTTCAAGGCCGGCCGTTTGATGAAAATCAAACTTCAGAAAGGCATGGAGCAGAAAGGACCGGGACAGTAGTCTAACGTTCGGGTCGACGCCGGATTATTCACCCGGTGAGTCGGACGTTTCCGAAAAGTCCCCTTTGCCTTATTCGTCCGAACCATAGTCATCCATCGTAATATATGCGCACTCGGGCACTGAGCGGTCGACAGCTACATCAGCCGCGGGTCAGTTTTTATCTTTCAGGCGGAAAGACAATTGTTCGAGTCCCGCCGCGAGATCAACCTGGTAAACGGCGGTTTCCGCAGGCGTTTGTATTGTGGTGGGGGCGAAATTCAGTATTCCCTTTATTCCCGCCTCGCACAGCGCATCGGTAACCTCCTGGGCGGCTTCGGCGGGAACGGTCACCACCGCCAGCTTCGCGTTGTGTTCGGCGGTTACATCCTTGAGTTTGTCCATGTGATAGACGGGAACAGAGCCGACCTTTTTGCCGACCTTGCCCGCCGCCACGTCGAACGCCGCCGCGAGTTCGAATCCCTTCGGCACAAAACCCTTGTATCGCAACAACGCCCTGCCAAGGTCGCCGGCGCCGACAACCACTACCTCGTGCATTCGATCCGTGCCCAGTATGCGTTTGAGTTCGTCCACGAGATCGCTGACCTGATATCCCACGCCGGTCTGCCCGAAATGTCCGAAGTACCCCAGGTCCTTGCGTACCTGGGCGTCGCTGAGCTGGAGACTCTCGGCCAGTTCCCTGCTGGAGACCTTCTCCATGCCGCGTGCCGAGAATTCCTCGAGTTGTCTCAAGTATAGACTGATTCTTCTTACGACCGGATTGGGAACTTCAGCAGATTTCATGTTTGGCTCCGATGACCAATGTTTTAATACATGGCTTCGCCATGGAATGATATTCGCCCTTGTTTATCACGGTCAAGTGTAACCCTCCGTGTTCACACGTTCAGCGGCGCGCCCGATGCGCACGTGACGGCCACGTTCGACCAGATTATCTTGGCGTTTAAGTTACGCCACAGCAGTTGCTCAAAGCGTCCCATTTGTTCGATGATATCGGCCAGGCGCACCGTATCGAAGCGGGCGGCTATGGCGCTAACGGCGTCCGCCTGGTCGGAGTTTGTCAGATCCGCCTCCGCAGCGGCGGCGATTTTCATCGCATCGCGGTAGGCCGATGAGATAATGCCCAGCAGAACGGCGGCCGCCCTACGGTCGGCGAGAGTCTTGGCCAGTTCCGGCCCTTCCTGTTGACTCGTATCGCTGACCATGTCCTTTGCGAAATTGTCCATTATGCCGGCCAGTTCCTCGCCGAATTCCATCTCCTCCCCGGGCGCGGGCGAGGCCAGCCGCCGGATGATTTCGGTCTTCGTCTCGTAAAGATCCTTTTGCGACAGTCTCATCGCGCGGCCAAGCGACCCGCCTGTAAACGCCGCCCAGAAACGCGCCTGTTCCTTGTCCGCGCCCGCCTCGGACAGCCGCGACGCCACGAATTCCGCGGTCAGCGGAACGAACCGCACCATCGAACAGCGGCTCAGCGTGGTGGGCAGCAGGCGCTCGGGTCGGCTGCATACAAGTATGATTGTCACCCCATCCGGCGGCTCCTCGAGCGTCTTGAGCAGCGCATTCTGCGCTGCGGTGCTCATCAGTTCCGCCTCCAGCACCACGAACACCTTGCCCCGACCGCCGGCGGATGTGCGCCCGGCCAGTTCGATAAGGAAACTGCGGATAACGTCTATCGACAGTTCCTGCATCTTGCGGTTGCGGACGTTGGCGTCCTGGTGGTAGTGGGCCAGTTCCTTGCGGATGACGTGATAGTCACTGTGTGTGCCGTCGGCCACTGTGCGGCAGTCGCTGCACTTGCCGCAGGCCTGGACTATTTTGTCCATGCCCGCCCGCTGCAGCGCCTCGGGCGAATCGACCTCCGCGGCATTGTGGCAGAGCAGAGTCGCGGCCAGTGCCTCGGCCGTGGTCCGCCTGCCAACGCCCTCAGGACCTGCGAAGATGTACGCGTGCGGCGCGCGATGTGACCGCATCGCCTCCTGCAGACGCATAATCGCCTCATCCTGTCCGACTATGTCCGTAAACTGAAGCATTTTATCTGTCCATCCTACGCTTCATCATCGCGCAGGGGCCAACCTTTTCTAATCAGATCAGTATTTTCCCTGAGCGAAGATTTTACTTTTACTCCCATCGTTATAAGCACTACCTGTGCACCTTCGCCTCTGGCGAATTTCATCGCCGGTATGAAGTCCGTATCTCCGGTTACCAGTATTATCCTGTCTACAATCCTTTTTGAAGCAAGCCATGCTACGTCCAGTCCGATTTTTATATCCACACGCTTCTGACGCAGTTCGGGCGAAAGATCATCCTTACAAATCGGTCTGTGTTTACTGATAATTTCTTTCTGCAACTTGCCTGACAATCGCCACCCTTGCAGTAAAAGTTCGCCTTTGCGAAACGCGACGTGCGGCATTAAGGAAAGTTGCTGCTGCGGACGTCTGTTACGAATTGCTACACTCGTCTCGGCGAAGTTTATCGGGTGCTCGGGATCAAGTGGATTGCAGGCATTTTCTTCGTAAGGAGGGCAATCATAAAAGTATATTCGGAAAATTTCTTCATCATCCCCTAAGCATGCATGTGCAAATCGATATACATCTTCGGCCTCAGGACATGTTCTACCCATAAGAAGGTATAGTCTTTTTAAAACAAACCCACCGTCAATTAATATGGCTGCTTTCTTTTTCATTTCAAAATATCCCCATTACAAATAAAAAGGCCTTGCCTTGCTATTGATGTCACGCGTAAGACAAAGCCATAATTTATCCAATCAAAATTTCCCTTATCCCTATTTATAATATCGACCTTTCAATGTCGTTTGTCAAGAAATTTTAAATTCATTCCCAAGGGTATGCAGATATTGCATCCAGGATTTTTTTGTGGACACTCTCGGGCGGTCCTGTTGCCTCGGCTACTTCGAATCTTTCCGGCATCTGTTCGGCCTGTTCGAGGAACATTTCCCTCACGCGCCTGTGGAAAGCCGCATCCTTGGACTCCATACGATCCGGCGACTCGCCGAGGCGCGAGAGCCCCTCATCGGCCGGAATGTCCAGTATTATCGTCAAATCCGGCATCAGCCCTCCCACGGCTATTTCGCCCACGCGGCGGATGGCGTCTATGTCGGCCCCGCCGGCGCCCTGATAGGCGACCGTCGCGGAGATGTACCTGTCGCACAGCACGCACCTGCCCTCGGCAAGTGCCGGGCGAATCACCTCCGCCACGAGTTGCGCCCTGCTGGCCATGTAAAGCATCACCTCGCACTCGACGGACATTGTATCGTGCCTGCCGTCCAGCAGAATATCCCGTATCTTGTCGCCGATGACGGTTCCGCCCGGGTCACGCGTCCGCACCAGTGACGCGCCGGTTTTCTCCAGTCGGTCGGCGAGCATTTCCATCTGCGTGGACTTGCCCGCACCGTCCGGGCCGTCTATGACGATGAACCTGCCGGCCAGTTTTCGCGCGATGTCTTCCATACGGACCAAGAGTATCGTCGCAATCGATGGTTTTTACAAGTCCGCGGGACCTTACGCCTGCCCAAAACATCACAATACCCGCTCGATTGTTGTACAATGTAGTGCTCAATCCAATGTGTAATCATGGCCAACCAGCAAAAAATTCGTAGCCGCTTTCGCATCACAGGACAGGTCCAGGGCGTCGGCTTCCGCCCGTTTGTGTACCGCCTGGCGGCGGGGCTTGGTCTTACCGGCCGGGTCTCCAACGACGCCCGTGGCGTGCTCATCGAGGTTCAGGGCCACAGGAACGCCGTTGACGACTTTGCCCGGCGACTGGGCAGCGAATTGCCGCCGCTTGCGGAAATCGCCTCGTGCGACCGGCGGGAAATCGAGCTGCGCGCCGGTGAAAGCGACTTTCGCATCGTGCCATCCAGCGAGTCCGGCCTGGCCGAAGCGCAGGTGACCGTCGATACCGCCACGTGCGCCGAGTGTTTGAAGGAATTGTTCGACCCGGCCGACAAACGTTACCGCTACCCATTCATAAACTGCACCAACTGCGGGCCGAGATACACCATCGTTGGCGGCATACCATACGACCGCCCCAATACGACGATGGCCGCGTTCCCGATGTGCGACTTCTGCAAATCACAGTATGACGACCCGGCCGACAGGCGGTTTCACGCACAGCCGGTGGCGTGCCCCGACTGTGGCCCACAAGTATGGCTGAGCGATAACCGTGGCCGGCAGATGCAGGCCGAGTCGCCCTTCGCCACGGCGGCCGAGATACTCCGCGACGGGAAAATACTGGCCATCAAGGGGCTGGGCGGTTTTCACCTGGCCTGCCGCGGCGACGAGGAACAGGCCGTGGCGCGCCTTCGCCGCAGGAAGCGCCGCGATGCCAAGCCGTTCGCGCTTATGGTGGCTGACCTTGCCGGCGCCCGGCGTTTGTGCCGCGTCAGCGAAGATGCCGCGCGCCTGCTGGAAGGGCCGCTGCGGCCGATAGTCATCATGCCGACCCGCGAGGAGGCCGATATCGCTGCGGGCGTGGCCGAAGGCCTCGACACGCTCGGCGTGATGCTGCCTTACACGCCCGTGCATCACCTGCTGTTTGCCGAGGAGGCGGTCCGCGAACTGCCGCTGGTGATGACATCCGGCAATCTCTCTCACGAGCCGCTGGTCAAGGACAACGACGAGGCCCTGCGCCTGCTGGGCGACATTGCCGATGCGTTCCTGATCCACGACCGTCCCATCGCCCGCCGCCTCGACGACAGCGTCGCGCAACTGCACACCGACGGTGCCACGGCCCTGCTGCGTCGCGCGCGGGGATATGCGCCGAGGCCGGTGCGGCTGGAGGGTCTTAACATCGCCGATGCGCGCATTCTGGCCGTGGGGGCGGAGTTAAACAACACGTTCTGCCTGATACAGAACGACCGCGCCCTGATAAGCGAGCACATCGGCGACCTGACCGACTCGAGAACCTATCGCCATTATACGGACACCATCGAACACCTCTGTCGACTGTTCGAGTTTGAGCCGTCGCTCATCGCGGCCGACCTGCATCCGCAGTACCTCTCCAGCCGCTACGCTACCCGGCGCAGCGAGGATGACAACCTGCCGCTTGAGAAGGTTCAGCACCACCACGCGCACGTGGCCGCGTGCCTGGGTGAGAATTCCACCAATGGCCCGGTCATCGGTCTTGCGTGTGACGGCGTAGGGTACGGCCCGGGCGGGGGCGTGTGGGGCTGTGAAATTCTCCGCGCCGACCTGGCCTCTTATCGACGGATTGGCCACCTGAAGGAGATGCCGCTTATCGGTGGCGACGCCGCGGCCGTGCAGACGTGGCGGCCGGCGCTTGCGGCGCTGCATGGAGCATTCGGGTCGGATTGCGCCGAGCGCATGTCGGCGTGTCGCGGCCGAGCCGAAGCGGAAAACATCCATGCGGCCATGGAGATGCTGCGGACCGGCGTCAACTGCCCGCCGACCAGTTCGCTGGGCAGGTTATTCGATGCCGTGGCATGGATGACCGGCGTGGCCGAGAAAAACCGCTACGAGGGCGAAGCCCCCATGAAGCTCGAGGCGGCCGTGGAAAAAGGCGTCGATTCTTCCTACGGATTTGAAATCGTCGAAGCCGCCGGCACCGTGAAATTTCACATAGACCCGTGTATAATGGTAAGAGATATAATTGCGGACCTGGAAGGCGGGATGACATCGGAGGTAATTGCGGCGAAGTTTCATAATACTGTCGCGGAATTTCTGACCGCCGCCGCCGTCCGCGCCGCCGAGGAAACAAACCTCGAGACCGTAGCCATTACCGGCGGCTGCTTCGCCAACAGATATCTGACTGCCCGCGTTATTGAGTTGCTGTCCGATAAGGGCCTGAAGGTCATCCGTCACAGGATTATCCCACCCGGCGACGGGGGCGTGGCCCTGGGGCAGGCGATTGTAGCCGCCGCAAGAATAGCGCAAAACAAACAAGCGCCGTCGCAGGCGTTAACAGGCAAACAACAGGAATAAAATAATGTGTCTTGCAGTACCGGTACAAATTGAGAAGAAAACGTCGAATCGCGCCACCGTCACGCTCGGCGGCGCCAGGAAAGAAGTGTCGCTGGACCTTGTCCCCGATGCCGGAGCAGGCGACTGGGTGCTGGTTCATGCCGGCTTCGCCATAACAGTTATCGACGCCGAACAGGCGAAGGAAACCTTCGACGTCCTGGCCGAAATGAACGTCACGCCCGCGGACAATGACGACAAGCAATAAACAAATTAACGCTCGTTTTGAGAGCATACACCATCTGCACGAAAGCATCGGCAGGCCGGTGCGGATAATGGAAGTCTGTGGCACGCACACCATGAACATCGCGCGCAGCGGCCTGCGATCTCTGCTGCCGGAGGGGCTGGAGTTGATATCCGGTCCGGGCTGTCCTGTGTGTGTAACCGATCAGGCGTATATAGATGCGGCCGTGTCTCTGGCCCAGCGCGACGACGTAACCATCGCCACCTATGGCGACATGGTTCGGGTTCCGGGCATGGACGGTTCGCTTGCCGACGCACGCGCCGACGGCGCCGACGTGCGCGTGGTTTACTCGGCGCGGCGGGCGGTGGAACTGGCCGAGGCGAACCCCGACAGGCAGGTGGTGTTCCTGGCGGTCGGTTTCGAGACCACGGCGCCGGGGACGGTAATCGCCCTCAACCGAGCACGCGAAAACGGAGTGAATAACTTTTCCGTCTGCGCTGCGCACAAATTAATCATACCGGCTATGAACGCTTTGCTGAACTCCGGCGATCTTCAGATAGACGGCTTCCTGTGTCCCGGCCATGTCAGCGTTATAATCGGCTGGCGTGCCTATGAGCAGATAGCCGCCGATTACGGCCGGCCTTGCGTGGTGGCAGGTTTCGATCCGGGGCAGATTCTCTACGGAGTGGAGGAAATTTTGCGGCAAATTGTCGACCAGCGGCCCGCCGCCTGCACTGTGTATCCGGTCGTCTCGGCCGGGGGCAACGCGCACGCTATGGAAATGGTTAACGGCGCCCTCGAGGCATGCGACGCCGACTGGCGCGGGCTGGGGCGTATTCCCGAAAGCGGCCTGTCGCCGAGCGGCGAGTTCGCGGATTTCGATGCGCAAAAGCAATTTTACCTTGCCGCGGAAGAAAAACCGGGAGATGAAAGCCGCGACAGGAAGAAATCCGAACTGGACTTATGCCGCTGCGGGGATGTAATCTGCGGTCGCATCGCCCCCGACAAGTGTCCGCAGTTCGGCGGGCGGTGCACGCCGCGCAGCCCTCTGGGGCCGTGCATGGTGTCTTCCGAGGGTGCGTGCGCGGCCGCGTATAAATACAGAAATCGCTGATTTGTTAACAACCCTGAACGGAGTTCAGATTTGCAGGATAATCGTATTCGACTCGCGCACGGCGGCGGGGGACAACTGACCGCCGAACTTATTCACGACGTGATTCTCCCAGCGCTGGGCGAAGCCGGCGCGCAGGATGCCGAGCACCTCAGCGACGCAGCGGGGCTGGATTTTGACGCCGGGCGGGTGGCATTTACCACCGACACTTACGTTGTTCAGCCGCTGGAATTTCCCGGCGGCGACATCGGCAAACTGGCGGTCTGCGGCACGGTCAACGACCTGGCCGTGGCAGGTGCGGCGCCCGCTGCCATAAGCATTGCCCTTGTCATCGCCGAGGGGATGGAAATCGAACTTCTTGGCCGCCTGCTGGCCTCGGCCGGGCGGGCGGCTGCTGAGGCGGGTGTCAAAATAGTAACCGGCGATACCAAAGTGGTGGGGCGCGATGCGCTGGACGGGCTTGTCATTAACACCACAGGCGTGGGGCAACTGCGGCCGGAGGCGTCGCTTGGTTTCGAGCGAATAAAGAAGGATGATGCGGTTATCCTCTCGGGCCCGCCGGGCGAGCACGGCCTGGCGGTGATGTGCCTGCGTGAGGGGCTGGAGTTCACCGGAGAACTGCAAAGCGACTGTGCGGCCGTTGACGAGTTGACCGCCGACCTGCTGGAGTCGCTGGGCGACAGTGTGCACTTCATGCGCGACCCGACACGCGGGGGCGTGGCGGCCACGCTGGTTGAACTGGCCGAAAGCGCTGGCGCGGATGTGGAAATTCGTCAGAAGGCGATTCCGATGAACCAAGCGGCGTTGGCGGCCGGGGAAATGCTCGGGCTCGACCTGCTGTCCGTAGCCAACGAGGGCAAACTCGTGGCAGTGGTCGACGGCGAAGCGGCCGAAAAGGCCGTCGAGGTGCTCCGGCGGCATCCCATCGCTTCCAGGGCGGCCAATATAGGGCGAATCTGCGACAAAAGTGAAAATCCCTTCGTGGAAATGGTAACCTCTATAGGCGGCCGGCGGATTATTCGCATGCCCTATGGTGAAGAACTGCCGCGGATTTGCTGAAATTACGCGCGAATGCGTAATTTTTTACGGCAACCGGCATTTTGTGCTTTGTGAAAACACATTTCCGAGGTAAGATAAATTAGCCGGGAGGAAATGGATGTGACGATGTAATTCACGTCTTGAAGCTTATGTGAGGCAGCTCGATTGAAAAAAATGCTCGCGTCATTCCGGGCGGCGCAGTGTGCCCGGACAGTATAGACGTAAAATCGAGGGCCGAATCATGAAGGCGAAAACATTGAGGACATTGGCGACGACGATTATCGTAATGGCGTGCAGCTACGCGCGTGCGGACATCATTAACGGGGACTTTTCTACAGGAGGCGGCAGTACAGCAAACTGGGATGTCAGTGATTCAGAATTTGGTGCCGGATTAGCTTCACACGAAATCGTGGACTATTCCGATAACTCTGATACTTTCCACGCTGACACTGAAATTAAATACAATTGGAACGGCAGCGAGTGGGTGCTCCCCAGCACAATTGACGTAGCCACCGTTACGCTTATTCAGCCGGAAAGCGGCGTAATGCTCGAAGCGCCCGAGGACACAACGAAGCTGAGATTTAAAGCGTCATCGGTTTACAAAAGAGACGGTATAGCAGAAACGCCAACTGCCAGACAGATTTCCGTTACTCTCACATGGGAGAAGAAAACGGACAGTAGCATCGAAGACATAAATGAGGTCTCAATCAATGATGACGCTTTCAAAATGTACGAGATCAATATTACTGACCAGAACGTTATTGATAACATCGAAGATTACAAGTTCACCATCACTGCGCTGACCAACTGCTTACGCAACAGCGGCGAGCCGGGTGGTCAAAACCAGGGCGACGAAATGGATGTAGAAATCGACGCCTACTTCGACGATTTCGAGTTTGTTCCCGAGCCGGCTGCCTTTGCGCTGCTGTTGGGCGGGGGCTTAATCACTCTGCTGCGCAAGCGCAGAACGTAAATATTCGGATAGGTTTCGGGATTAAAGCCCACGGCAATACCGTGGGCTTTTTTTAATGGCGCGGCGGCGTTCCGGCGTCGTCGTTCATAATTTGCTTTGCATATAAGTTTATTGTTCCGGCTGTTCGGCGGGCGGTTCGCTCGGCCGCTGCGGCTGTTGCTTGGGCGGGGATATCATCTGCGAGAATCCGCGACTCCACTTTACCTGCACTATCAGCAGAACGAAAACGGCCAACACCGGATAGGCGATAAACCGCGCGTAGTAGAGAATTTTGTCCACAAGGCCAACGCCGGCAGCGCCCCAGGAGGGCTTTATCTTCGCGGCCTCGCCGGCGAGATGGCCATAGTTATACAGCGCGCCGCACGCGAAACTACTGTTGAGCACCTTCTGCCAGGGTGTGACCATTGCCAGCAGGATAAGAGACCAGAAAAACGCGCTTACCAGCCCGGCCGCTCCGCCCAGGCGGCCTACCAGCGATATCTTCAAACCCACCAGCAGAGTCAGCGACAGAATCGCGGCCGCCACCACTGCCACGAATTTCACTCCCGGCAGCAACCAGTGCATCAGCTCGACCCAGCCGTTTGGGCTTGCTTCGGCGGGCTTCGTTTCCACGCCGCCGGCAGTACTCGCCGCATACATCTCATCCGCCACGCCGACGAATTCCACCATGACGAAGCTGGCCAGCTGAACCACTATCGCCGCCAGAACCAGAAAAATGAACAAATTCTTGGCGCATCTGATTGTCTTAAACGCCGCCGCATATTCCATTGCCTGTGAGTCCGGCTGTTCCATAATTTGCTCCTGTAAAAGGGCTGTCGTTTGAATTGTTCTTATACATCTATTTTGAACGGTTTCGCAGCCGTATTACGCATATATTTATCGACGTACACGGGTGTTCTACATAAGTTTAGCTACGTCGGCGAAAGCGGCTTCGGCCGCCTGTTGTGTTTTGGACACGTCGTCCGGGCCGTGCGCGGCGGATACGAACATTGCCTCGTACTGGCTCGGCGCCAGGTAAACGCCGCCGGCGAGCATCTTGTGCATATACGAGGCGTAGGCATCTGTGTTGGACCGGCCGGCCGAGGCGAAATCTCTGACTGGTCCGGGATTGAAGAAGCAGCACATCATGCTCGCCACGCGGTTTATGCATATCTTCGAGTCGACATCTGCACCGACCGCCGCCTGCTCCAGGGCGTCCTGAACGGCGGCCGAAATCTTCTCCAGCCGGTTGTAAAATCCCTTCTCCTGCAATACCTGCAGCACGGCCAGTCCGGCGGCCATCGCCGCCGGCGAGCCGGATAGCGTGCCGGCCTGGTAAACCTTGCCGAGCGGCATCAGTTCTTTCATGAGGTCTTTCGGGCCGCCCAGTGCGCCCACGGGCAGGCCGCCGCCGATTATTTTGCCGAGGGTCGTCAGATCCGGCCTTACGCCGTACAATTTCTGCGCGCCGCCGTAAGAGACCCTGAAACCCGTTATAACCTCGTCGAAAATCAGCAGCGCGGAATGCTCGTCGCAAAGCTGCCGCAGACCTTCGAGGTATCCTTCGGCCGGAGGTATGACGCCCATGTTGCCGGCCACAGGTTCCACCAGGACGGCGGCGATTTCATCCCCGTAGTGGCTGAAAGTCTGCCGCGCCGCATCCAGGTCGTTGTAGCCGACTGCTATTGTGTCGGCCGCCGCGCCGCATGTGACACCCGGGCTGGACGGAACACCCAGAGTGGCCGCGCCGCTGCCGGCAGAGACCAGCATCGCGTCGGAGTGGCCGTGATAACAGCCCACCGCCTTAATTATCTTATCGCGTCCTGTGGCAGCTCGCGCCAGCCGGACCGCAGACATCACCGCTTCGGTTCCGGACGAGACGAACCGCACGTTTTCGATGGAATCCACGGCCGCGACTATTGCCTCGGCGAGTTTTGTCTCGGCCACGCACGGAGCGCCGAAAACCACGCCTTTGCGGACCGCCTTGTTGATGGCCGTTACCACCCGCTCGTGCGCGTGGCCGAGTATGGCCGGACCGTAACCGCATACGTAATCCACGTATGTGTTGCCGTCCACATCCGTTATAGAGGCGCCGACCGCCCGGTCAATGACCGGTGGCGTGCCGCCCACCGCACCGTAGGCGCGGACGGGTGAATTCACCCCGCCGACCAGAACCTTCTCGGATCGGTCGAACGCCGCTCGTGATTTTGATTCTCTTCGTGGCATAACCCAAATATTTTGAACTCATGTGCCGACCCGTGGCAAGAAGTTTATGTAGCCGCTCATAATGACAAGTTCGCGATTTTAATCCGCCTTTCGCGATGGAACAGCAAATTGCGCTTATTTTACGGCCGCTTCGGCGTTAAAATGCCGCCGTGGCTGAATCCGCCGATAAAAAAACCGCCGTCCGCGTTCTGCGCAAACTGCACTCCGCCGGACATCAGGCCTACTTCGCCGGCGGATGCGTAAGGGACATGCTGCTGGGCGGCAGGGCCGAGGACTACGACATCGCCACCGACGCCACGCCGCAGCAGGTGCAGCGGATATTCCGCCGCGTGCTGATGGTCGGCGCAAAATTCGGCGTGGCGATGGTTCTTATGCGCGGCCGCAAGGTCGAGGTCACCACCTTCCGCAGCGATATGTCATACAGCAACGGGCGGCGGCCGGCCGGCGTCCGATTCACCTCCGCAAAGGAAGACGCCAAGCGGCGGGACTTCACCATAAACGGCATGTTCTACGACCCGCTGGCCGATAAGGTGGTGGATTACGTCGGCGGTCGGGAGGATTTGAAAAAGGGCGTCATCCGAACCATCGGAGCGCCTGACGAGCGCTTCGGCGAGGATTACCTGCGGATGATGCGGGCTGTACGGTTCGCGGCTCGGCTGGAGTTTAAAATCGCACCGACCACAGCCGCTGCCATCAAAAAACACGCACCGAAAATCACCTCAATCAGCGGCGAGCGCATACTGGATGAGATGAGCAGCATGCTCGCGCGAGAGTCGGCGGCAGTGGCGCTGGAGATGCTGAACAAACTCAACCTCGCCGGCGCAGTTTTGCCGGAACTGTTCTCGTCAAAGGATTTGTGGCGCGACGGGTTCGCCCGGGCCGAAGCGCTTTGCCGCAGGCGCGACTGGGTGCTGACGCTCGGCGGCCTGCTGGCGGGGCTGTCGCAGTCGCAGGTGAGCAAAATTATCCGCCGCTGGGGCGGGTCTAACCGGCTGCGCGCGACGCTGTGCAAACTGGCCGACAAACTCGATGCATGGCGCGAAGCGGCCGAGTTGCCGCTGTGCGATTTCAAGCGCATCCTTGCCGATGAGGATTACCGTCGCCTGCATGCCCTGTGGCGCGTGGAGGAAGAGCGCCTCACCGGCTCCGACACGCAGTGCCGCCGCATAGCCGCCCGGGCGGGGAAAATCCCCGAAGACAAAATCGCGCCGCCGCCTTTAGTGACCGGCCGGGACCTGATGAAAATGGGCTACAAACAGGGGCCGCGCCTCGGCCGGGTGCTTAGAAAACTCTACGACGCACAACTCAACGAACAACTCACCACACGCCGGGAGGCCCTGGCCAAAGCGAGGGAATTGAAAAGTAAGTAGTGTGCGGGACGGGTTGCTTTATGACAATTTTTCCGGAGCCATGGTGTGTGCGGGCCGGTGTGGAACAAAGCACAAGCCGAGACTGAAGGCGGATCTCGCTATGGAGTCAGTCGGTCCTGTTCTTCTTACTGTACCGCAAGCATGTCATTGTCCTTTTATGACAGAAGATTTCTTTCGCCACTTATTTGGGATATGATCATCCGAAACGTCGGCCGTATTTATCGGTTGGGAATAATGAGAGAGAATCTTTTTTGCTGCAAAACGAGGTAAAGGATTTGCCATGATTAAAAACCGCAGAGAATTTCTAAAGAGCATGACTGCATGCGCCGCGATCCCGGCGCTGGCCCGCGCCGTGTCAGGCGAGAAGTCCCCTCGCCGCCCCAACATAGTATTTATCCTGGCGGACGACCTTGGCTACGGCGACCTCGGCTGCTACGGCCAGAAGAGGATTAAAACTCCGCGCTTGGACAAAATGGCCGCCGAGGGACTGCGGTTCACAGATCATTACGCCGGGTACACGGTCTGTTCGCCCTCGCGCTGCTCCCTAATGACCGGCAAGCATATGGGACACGCAAGAGTAACCCGTAACGGCGGCCGCTTGAAAAATCAAGACGTTACGGTCGCCATGCTCATGAAACAGGCGGGATACAAAACCTGCATGATAGGCAAATGGGGATTGCTCGGCCGGCCGGGACACCCGGGCAGTCCCAACAACAAGGGTTTCGACCACTGGTTCGGATACGACAACCAGGGCTTCGCGCACTTTTACTATCCGGGTTTCCTGTGGCGCAACGACAAAAAGGTCAAATACCCGGAAAATCACAAACTGCGGAAAAACGGAGAATACATCCCGGGCAAGGGGACCTACAGCCACGACGAATTTACAAAAGAGGCACTTGGCTGGATAAAAAAGAACAAGGACCATCCGTTTTTTCTCTATTTGCCCTACACGATTCCACATGCGGAACTGACTGTGCCGCAAGATTCCTTGAAGCCCTACCTGGAGAATGGCTGGCCGGAGACGCCCAAAATCGAGGGCAAGGGAAATACTGGCGGCGGCGCTTACGGTAGCCAATACAAGAATGGCTACTGCGGGCAGAGCCACCCGAACGCTACATATGCCGGAATGATATCGCGGATGGACCGCGATATCGGGCGCATACTGGACTTGCTGGATGAACTGAATCTCAGCGAGAACACGTTGGTTATATTCAGTAGTGATAATGGCCCGTCGGGCGAAGGCGGGCAGTCTATGAAGTTTTTCAACAGCAACGGGCCGCTTTCAGGAGGAAAGCGGTCTTTGCGAGAAGGAGGCATCCGCGTGCCCACCATCGCCCGCTGGCCCAGCAGGATCGATCCCGGCCGTACCAGCGATCATCCCAGCGCGTTCTGGGATTTCTTGCCGACGGCCTGCGAACTGGCTGGGGTCGAACCGCCCTCGGATATAGACGGAATCAGTTATTCGCCCGAACTGCTGGGCCGCACAGACCAACAAAAAAAGCACGAGT
Source organism: uncultured Planctomycetaceae bacterium (assembly GCA_964472875.1). Taxonomy (GTDB): domain Bacteria; phylum Planctomycetota; class Phycisphaerae; order SM23-33; family SM23-33; genus CAYYMD01. Next base: position 48,019 of record CAYYMD010000005.1, on the reverse strand, counting down.
ACCTTTACTGGAAACGGGTGATTCGGGTCGGTAAGTGGAAACTGCACCGATGCGGCAAACGCGGATTCGCACTGTATGACCTTGAAAACGATATCGCCGAAAAAAATGATTTGGCCAAGAAAAAGCCGGATGTCGTAGGCCGATGTAAAAAGTATTTCAAAATAGCGACCCATTAGCTGTTCGACGCAGCGCCTCGGCGATGCAGCCGAACGAAGTCAGTAGCATATTGTTAGAGGTTTTAATCAATATAACATGTCCACCGAAGTCCCGCACCGCTCAAATCCGGTGCGGGATGAAGCTTAAGAGGGGACCGGATGTGTCTTTTGGGTTCGAGGATCACTTTATTCGTGGGCTGGCCAAGATGCGTCTTCGGATCGGTCTGTCGCTGCTGGTGATGCTGGCGATGGCCTTGGGCCGTATCAGGGAGAAGCAAAAGCCGCACCTTCGGTCTCTGGTGAAGGTGGCTTAGGGGGGGCGCCGGAGCCGAAAATCTATGGCGTTTATGTGTCCCTGCGGGGGAACTCTGCGCTATCAGGCCGTCAAAGCCCTCACGATGAGCCGTTGATCTGTTGTGTGGAGCAAATTCCGCTTTAGAACGGTGTTTTCATTCTGCCGCACCTTGCCGGATCGCCTCAATCCGTGTCCTTCAACCACCACGGCCCCGCAAAAATCCTTACAAAGCAAACCTCTCTTACACTGAAACCCATTTTCAAAGGTGGTGGTTGTTGCTATAATCAATGAGTCAATGAGTAAAGTTGACCGATAAAAATTGGAGAAGTTGTCAATAAAATGAATTACTTTAAATTCACATGTGAACACTGTGGCAAAGATCTTCGGGCACAAGAGGACAAAAGGGGTAAAAAAGCACGTTGTCCATACTGTAAGAATACGGTAATAATTCCTTGTCAATCTAAAGCGACGATTCCCACGGCCAGGCCCGCGGAAACAACCTCGGAGAAAATATCCGCTAAGACTTCAAAAAAGGTAGCCAGTAAAGCCGTGGCGGAACTCGGCGGCACGGGCGTTAATGTAAGCCCGCTTCGAAGTTTTATAGTTGGCTTGATAATCGCCGCAGCGTTCATGGTGGTTATCCTGCCCTTTAAAGGAACTTATTTCCACGACTTGTTCTGGCGGCGCGGGTGGGTTCCGTTCGTGCTGGTTCTTCTATTCGGATGGTCGGTAGCGATACTTGTGCTTAAATGGCTGCGTCATCGACGACATCGCGACGTAATGCTGTTCGATGTCCTGCCCAATATAATAGCCGACACCATAACTGCTCACAACGCCGAGAAGTTCATCTCTCACGTCAGAAAGTTGCCCGTGCGGGCTTCCGGAAGTTTCATGATAAACCGTGTACTTCGTGGCCTGGAGCATTTCACGGCTCGTCGAAATAACGGTGAGGTTGCCTCGCTGATGAACAGTCAGTCTGATATTGACGCCAATGCCGTTGAGTCCAGTTACACGCTTGTGCGCGTTTTCACGTGGGCGATTCCTATTCTGGGGTTTATTGGTACGGTAATCGGCATCAGCGCCGCGGTTGGCGGATTCAGCGGTGAACTGGATTCCGGCGCCGACATCGAAGACCTCAAGGCGAAACTCGGCACTGTAACAACCGGGCTCGGCATCGCATTCGACACCACGCTTGTGGCGCTGGTGATGAGTCTGATAATCGCCATACCCTCCCACGCACTGCAAAAGAGCGAGGACGACCTGCTCAATTGGGTCGATGAGTACTGCAACGAAAACCTGCTTAAACGGCTGGACGACGGTGGTGGCGGTGCCTCGGCCACGGGGCAACTTGCACCGGAAGTTTACTCCGAAATCAGACAAGTGCAGGAAAAAGTTACCGAACTTCATGAGTCTCAAATCGCCCAGATGGAGCATATCGCCCAAACGATACATGAACAAGCCGAGGTTGTCGGGCAGGAAGCAGCCGCGAATATGGAGACCATCAGCGAACGCTCGAAGTCTGCGCACACCGAATTAAGTCAGTCGCTGACTGAAACGACGGATAGAATTCATCGCTGCTTCACCGGCCTGGAAGAGGGGATGGCATCGCTGAACCGGGTGCTGGAAAAACTCGGGCATGAACATGTCGTCGTGGAGGTGCGGAAGCGCGGTTTATTCAACTGGGGCGCTCTGAGGAAGAAAAACAAAGGTAATGGCCCGTCGAAAGCGTAAAAATGCGAATATCGTTTCCCTGTTTCCGTTCCTGAGCATCCTGGCGTGTGTAATAGGCACTCTGACATTGATGATCACGGCTATGGCCCTGGGGCAATTGGACCCGCAGGCGGTAGCCAAAGCGGAGCGAGAACTGGTCGAGGCAAAAAAGCGGGCCCAACGATATGCGCAGTTGGTCCGCTCCGACAAGGAGCGTAGCGACCAGATTGCTCAACTGCAAAAACGAATCGATGAAGCCCAAAAACTGAACGATCAGTTAAATAAGAATCGCCAACAACTTGAGCAGTTACAGGTTCGGTTGAAAAGAATTAAAAGGCAAAGCGGCGAAGTAGCCAAGCGCCTGGAAGAAGCCGAAAGACTGAAACTGAGAATCCAAACATTTCAGCAGCAATATCACAAACAGCAGGAGAAAATTAAGCAACTCAAACAGCAACTGGAGGAAAAGCAATCTTTGAGGAAACCGCGTGTCAGCATACGCGCCAGCGGCTCCGGGGTTAATATGCAGCCGGCTTTTATAGAACTCGACAACCCCCATGTTATAATCCACAGCAGCGATCCGCCGGTACGTATTCACCAGAAAGATATAGGAAACTCTTCCGAACTGGCTAAAGTGTTCTCCCGTACGGCGAAGAGGCGCAAAGGCGTTGCGGTCCTGCTGGTTCGCCCCAATTCTATAGGATTGATTAGACCGATGCGCAATCAGGCATGGAAATATAAATGCCAAGTCGGTAAACTTCCCGTTCTGGGGGAGGGGAAGATTGATCTGTCTCATTTTGAAGGAAAATAAATCATGTCGCGACGCAGGCGAAAAACCGAAATTGGGAGTCTCGATTCACTGCTTGACACGATGACTAACGTTGTCGGCATTCTGGTTATTCTGCTGGTGGTTACGCAACTTAATGTCGCTGATGCGGTCAAGAGGGTTTTACGCGCGGAGCAAGACATTCCGGTAGTCAGCAGACGGCAGCTGGCGCTGGCCGAGAAGAAAGCCAATCAACAGGAACAAGAAATCAATCAACTGCTTCGTCAATGGAACCAGAAAAAGAAGCATCTGCCTGAATTGCGTCGCCGACTCGACGAGACACAGCAGCGCATCGCCGGTCTGCAAAAGCAGCTATCTGAACCCACTGAGCCGGACAAGTTCAAACAAAAGGTTGAAAAACTCCTGACACAACGCAAGAACGAAATCAATAAACTCACCGAGCAAATCGGTAAGCTCGATCAGCAAGAGGACCGTATCCAGACACAGCTGGCTGAGGTGGCGAAGGTCAAAGCGCCGCCACCAAAAATCGTGACTCTTCCAAATCCCCGCCCGGCGCCGAAAGGCGCCAGGCCCGTATTATTTCTTTGCCGGGAGGGTCGTCTGTATCATGTCAGTTACGATAACGTCAAAAAGGTCGTCAGTGCGATTGTTCGACATTGCTTTCCCAATCGGTCGGACAAAACAGCCCCTGTCGATTGCAAGGTGCTTGCGGAGTATTTCCAGAACCACAATCTGGGAACGAACGATTTTAGATACACCGTCGAGCCACACTGGCGAGGGGTACAAGTGGTATTGAACCGTAAGCGCGGAGGCGGCGAAACAATAAATCGAATCCAAATGCCGCACAGTCTTTTTCAACGAGTGTTGCGGCATACGGACAAAGATAAGCGGTACGTGCGATTTGTCGTCTGGCCCGATAGTTTTGAACTCTATGTCCGTGCGCGTCGCGTTAGCGACGAATACTCTTTAGCAGCAGGGTGGGTGCCCACCACCCGTGACAAGTGGACTATCATAGTGTGGCAATATAAGTGTAAAGGCGTAAAGCCACCTAAGCCAAAGCCCGAGTCTGGAAGCGATAAAAAGTCGCGGCCACCTCAACTTCCCATCGATTGAAATCATGCCCATATTGTATTTTTCCCTAATTGACGGACAATTCTCGAAAGGTCTCATGCAAATCACGCTGCGGGTGCTCTCAATACGATTCGTCCGGCGCAGGAACATTTTTGTCGGCCACTTCCGTCTATCCTAATATTTCCGTCCAAGTATTTACGAAAGTATTCACGGCAACTGTGGCATAATTATTCAGCCGGAGTCAGTGCGAGTGTCTCGCCCGGGCTTGTCTCAATAGTAAAGTTTTTCCCGCTGAGGACCTTTTTTGCCTCCTGCCCGTTCCGACGCAGCGCCACGTCCCGGCCGGGCCAGGGGTTCACGAGTGTCAGGTCACGGCCCTTTTCGCTCAGGATAGTGACATACCGCACCGTTCCATCTTTTAGTTCGCTGGAGACAAGGAACGCTCCAAACTGACGGAGGTTGCCGAATCGTGCGTCGACGTCTTTCGGCCAGGCCGGATAAAGCCGCATGACACCGCGGTGTACGGAGCACAGCATCATGTTCACCGTGTTTGGAATGGTGGATAATTTCTCCGTTCCATGTCCCTGGCGGGCGCGCAGGCCGTTAGGCCGATAGTGGCTGGCGACATACTCGTGGAGTTTTTTGTAGATGACCTCGGGTTTGTATCCGACGTAAGCGGCCGCGGGGAAGAAACTATTGTCGCCGTTGTGGTCGAACCATCGCTGCATAACGTCAATAGTATTTCGGGCTATCTTTATAAGGCGCGGGTCACTTTCCAGGCCGATGCCCAGCGCAGGGTATATGTGCTGAATGCCGAGCGTGTTGCCTTTCCACCATTCCGTACCCTTTTCCGTGTAGCGGAAGACCGTTTTACCCTCCCGCTGCTGGGTGGCATAGTCGCTGAGATGTTCAAGGATGCGGTTCCACTTCTCTTGCTTTTCAACGTCCACGCCGAGGGCCTTGCTCATGTCCATGGCCGTTTCGAACACCGCGCGGCACAGCGCGAGGGAGACAATGGAGTTGAAGTCCTTGCCGCTTTGCTCGTGGACCGAGTCCTTTTCGATAACGTAGCGGTCATTCTCTTTTTCGTACTTAAGGTATGCCTCCCAGAAAGTTGTCAGTTCCCTGAAGTATGGGTAAACTTTTTTTGCATAATCAAGGTCATATGTGGTCTTCCAGCGGAAAATCATGTTGACTGCGCCATATGAGGCGTTGCTTTTCTGGCCGTAGTCATTTCCCCATGTTGTTGTGCCCTTCGGACCTATACCGACCGGATATAAAATGCCTGGCACGCCCAGTCGCTCTTTTGCGAGTTTGCGTCCGACCGGCATGTAATCCAGCAGCGGCTGGTCCTGCACTTCGCCCATTTCGGGGTGATTGGTTCCATACAGACTGTAAAATCCGGCCTGGAAGTTATAGTTGAGGTGATAGTCGTTACTCCATCGCGGATTGTCGTTGCACGTCCATGTAGTCCGCAGTCCGGGCGGGAAATCCTTGTTGCGGCAGCAACCGGCCAGCACGTAATTCGCCAGGTAGTATTGCTTTTCGATTGTTTCGTCGGGAATGTCGATGAAACTTTTAGCCCAGAAATCGGACCACCATTGCCTATGGGCCGCGTATTGCTTCTCCATGTCCTCGATTTTAAAATCTTTTATCTTTTTTTGGACGCTTTCGCCGTAGTTTTTGTTCTCCAGAAGACTGTCAATGGCGAAAACCAGCGTCTGCGGCTTCTTGCCCAGTTCGCCGTGCCGCATTTTGTCACCATACCTCTTGAAGCACATGCTCATGCCCGTAGGCGGATCGCCGTCGGGAAACTCCCGCCGCCAGAAAATCTTTTCGTATCCGTCTACCCCTTTCGCTTCCCACTCGCTGCCGGCCCGCATTATCTGAGGGTCTGTGTTAACCCAGTAGACCTTTTGCTTGGCGGGAGCGGAGAACTGTATAAAAACCATATCGTCAATCGCGCTGACCCAGGCCTTTATGTCGAGGATCTGGTCCTCGCCCTGAGACACGCGGCCATGAGCGGTTGCGGTGTATAGGTCGTTCTCGAAACGGTATTTTCGCTTAGGGCGATTCTTGCCGTGGCGAAGTTCGAACCAGAAATCGATATAGCCCAGGAGTTTACTCTTGGTTGGCCCGCCGAGTTTCCAGAAGTCGTTTTTGTGAAACCAGAAACGAATCTGCTCGGGTTTGCGATGGCTCCGGTGCCCTTTTAACTGCGACGGCGTAGTGCTGATGGCGACGGCCACGTCACCGTTGCCTATCAGAACAGCATCCAAGGATTGATAATTTGGGCCTATCGGCCGTGTAGTGTACACCGACTTGTACTTAGAGACAATTTGTTCGGATACATCCTCCGTATCAGGCGGCGCGACGACGTCGGCGGCGGAGGCGACAGACAACGTAAGCATCGCGGCCAGAAGGCAAATCCAGCCCAGCGCACGGCATCTGTTCGATAAAGCGGCGAAGGCAGTGGAACCGACATCATCGCTTAGTTCAAAATAGAATCGCATGAACGATCTCCTGTCTTTACGCGAAGATTTTGCGATATTTCGTTTATATTATGGCTTCATCACGCTGGCGAGGCATTGCCATCGTACATTTATAAGCCGGTTACTTTATAACCTAAAGTGATTTTATCAAACTACGATAAAAGGTCAACTCCGCTGACCTGAAAATACCTGCAAGGACTGTAAAGCGCGCATTCGGCCGCGGAAACTCATGGCGGCGTTTCGGGCGGGACATGAGCATAGATGCGCCGTTGATGCTGGTCATTGCCGTTCTGGGCCTGTCGGCCAACGGCGTCAGTTCCGCCGTCCTCATGCCAGCCCGCAAGGAGAGTCTAAACGTCCGCGGGGCATTCCTGCACCTTCTCGGCGACGAACGTGTTTTGTAACCGATTTTCCGCCGGCATGCGCGGCCTTTCAGCGTAATTTTGTCGAAATATCGGACTGTAACCTCGTAGAATTATCCGTAACGCTTACAGTTCAATCAATATGGATGCAATCTGGAAACATTTCAGCGATGTTGTGCACCGTTACCTGGGGATATCTCCGGATACGCTGCGAAGCATACTGCTTTCGCTGGCGGTGGTGGCGGGCTACTTTGTAGTGCGCAGTATACTGGTCCGCCTGGCCCGGCGGCGGGTTAAGGACGTTGCCCGTAAATACATGGCCACCAAGAGCATCACCTACCTGCTGGGCATCGTGGCCGTTCTGGCGCTGGTCCGCGTATGGGTTGGCAGCGCAGCAGGCCTGATGACCTATCTTGGCCTGGTCTCGGCCGGCCTGGCCATAGCCCTACGCGACCCGGTGACAAACCTGGCCGGTTGGCTGTACATAGTATTCGCCCGGCCGTTCACCGCCGGCGACCGCATCGAGATACATTCGCACGCCGGCGACGTTATCGACATCAGTCTCTTCCAGTTTTCGATAAACGAGATAGGCAACTGGGTCGACGCCGACCAGAGCACCGGCAGGATCATCCATGTGCCGAACAACTGGATATTCCAGTACTCGTGCTCGAACTACAACAAGGGCTTCAACTTCATCTGGAACGAGATTCCCGTCACGGTTACCTTCGAAAGCGACTGGCGAAAGGCGAAGGACATTCTCACCGGCGTGGCGCAGGAGCACACCGCCTTTAAGAGCGAGCGTGCGGCCGAACAGATCCGCCGCGTGGCCGGCAAGTACATGATTTTCTACGAGAAACTAACGCCCATCGTTTGGACGTCGGTGATAGATTACGGCGTGACGCTGACCGTGCGGTACCTGTGCGACCCGCGCCGCCGACGCAGCACCGAGGCGCAGATGTGGGAGGCGATATTGGAAGAGTTCTCGAAGTGTGAGAACGTGGATTTCGCCTATCCGACACGGCGGTTTTACGACAACCTGGCCGAGGGGAAGCCGGGAACAAAACCGACGGAAAACGAAACTTAAAACATAAAATCGGCCGCCACAGACAAAATCTGACTCTTGGTCACCCTCCCACACGTTTCTTAATTTGAAATCTCAAATTTGAGATCCGAAATGTGAAACTGCCCGGGACTGGATTCGAACCAGCACGGCCTTTTATAGGCCACCAGGCCCTCAACCTGACGCGTCTGCCAATTCCGCCACCCGGGCGTATTGTAAACGACGATATCCCACCGGCGCGAAACTGTCAAGCGTTGCAGGCAGCCACAGAGGTGCGGTCGCAGATAAATTATTTTATCAGATTTTGCGCCGGTTGCTTATGGCGTCGGCGAGGATGGATTTGTTGGAGTATTCTATCTGCCCGCCGGTGGGCAGTCCCCGCGCCAGGCGAGTGACGTTTACGGCCGTGTCTGCCAGTCGCTCGGATATGTGCAGTGCCGTGCTGTCGCCTGAGACTGTGGGGTTGGTGGCCAGGAGAATCTCCTTCACGCCGCCTGCCTTTACGCGCTTCACCAGCGCATCGATGGTCAGGTCCTCCGGACCGACGCCCTCCAGCGGGGCTATGTGTCCCATCAGCACGTGATACACGCCGTTGTATGCGCCGGTCGATTCCAGTGCCAGCAGGTCCTTGGGCTGCTCGACCACGCAGATGGTGGACTTGTCCCGCTGCTGGTCGGCGCAGATGTTGCACAGGTCATCCTCGGCGATGTTGAAGCAAACCGTGCACGGGCGGACCTTGGTCTTGATGTCGCGGATGGCCTCGGCCAGGGCGAACGCCTCCTGTCTTTCCGACCGCAGCAGAAAAAACGCCAGCCGCTCGGCCGTGCGGGCGCCGATGCCCGGCAGCCGCCCGAACTGGTCTATCAAACGCTGGATTGTGCTGGGATAATCTGCCATGACTTTATAGTAATCATCAAATTATGTCAGAAAGGCCGGGGGGTAGTTCGGCGCCGCCGGTGAGTTCGTTCATGGCTTCTTTTATGGCGTCGGCGGCCTTTTCCTGAGCGGCCTTTACGGCCGCGGCAGTGATGTCCTCGAGCATTTCAGCCATCTGGGCCGGCGTGTCGTCACGGTCGAGAACTTCCGGCTCTATCCGCAAATCCAGCAGTGTGCCCCTGCCGCTGACTGTCGCCCTGACCGTGCCGGTGGTGCCTCGCTGAGACTCCGGTGCGGTTATCTCGGCCGTGAACTCGCTGTTGGCCATCTTTTCGCGCATCTCGGGCAGTCGCTTTTTCATCTGCCCCACCATTTTCATCATCTTGCCTATGTCACCGAACATTTTTACTCCTGATTATTTCAGCCGCGAACTTATCCCGATGGGATTTCGCGAATACGAACCTCATCTCTCAATATTAATTTTAGTCGTCCTGCGTGTTGTCCCCGGCGGTGTCGGGTGCCGAGGGTTGGGTCTTCGTTATGTCCACGACGTCGGCTTCGAACATCGCCAGGACCTTCTGCACGTGAGGATCTTTTACTATGCCGTTTTTTTCTGCCGTGCTCAGCCCACCGAACACCCGTTTGCCTTCGCCGGAGCCGTTTGTGGCCGTGGAGACGAATTTACATTCTATACGCCGGCCCGCCAGTCGCGAAAGGGCTTTGCAGATAGGCGCCTTAAGCGCACCGTCGCATCGCCGCCGTAGAATTTCATGGTCCTTGTCGAAGCCGAGCGTGGCCGTCTCGCCATCCAGTTCCACCAGACGGGCAGGGCGTATCGCCCCGGCCACCTGCTTTTCGCCCACGGCCGCCAGCGCTTCGATAAGAGTTTCCCAGTTAGCGCTAAGCCAGGTCTGTTCCCACTGAAGCTGTGGCGGGGGTTTGGGTTGCTCGTTTGCGAGGTAACGGCCGGTAGAGGATTCTTTTTTGGCGCTGCGTGAGCCGGCAGTGGCTGCGGGAGAGGGTTTACCTTTTAGTGGGGAATTTTTTTTTTGGCCGCCGGATAATTCCTGTAGCCGCTCGATGAGACTTTCCGGGTCGACGAACTTGTCGGCCTCGGCCAGTCGCACCACCGCCGCCTCCAGCAGCGCCCTCGCCAGCGCCGAACTGCGCATCCGCCATGCGGCGTTCTGTACCACCGAGACCGCCTGCACCAGCACCGGCAGCGAGAATCGCCCGGCGAGTTCCGCCGTGGCCTGTTTTTGCGTATCGGGCAGTTCAATAAGGTCGCTGTCGCCACCGCATGTGGCCGCCAGCATCATATTGCGGAACGCATCGCCCAGGGCCTTAGCAACCGATGACAGCGTTACGCTGCCGCTTAGCACCTTGTTCAGTTCGCCCAGCGCAGCCGCTGAGTCGCCGGCGGCGATCGCCTCGACGATGGACAGCACCTTCTGGTCCGGCGGCGTGCCGAGGATGGAGACGACGGCCTCGGGCGTTATTTCCGCATCGGAGGCGATTATCTGGTCCAACAGACTCAGCCCGTCTCGCATGGACCCGGCCGCGGCGCGTGCGATGCGGAACAGGGCCTCGTCGTCGGCCTTTATCTTCTCTTTCTCGCAGATTGCCTTGAGGTGGTCGGCTATCAGGCGGGTCGGGATGTCGGCGAAGTCGAACCGCTGGCAGCGGGAGGTTATTGTGGGCAGGACCTTCTCAGGTTCGGTGGTGGCGAAGATGAACTTCACGTGCTCTGGCGGCTCCTCAAGGGTCTTCAGCAGCGCGTTGAACGCCTCGCGGGTGAGCATGTGGACTTCGTCGATGTAATAAATCTTGTACCGGCTGCGGGCGGGGCGGTAGATGGCGTTTGCGCGGAGTTCGCGGATTTCGTCTATGCCGCGGTTGGAGGCGCCGTCTATCTCCACCACGTCTATGTCATCGCCGCGGGATATCGCCTCGCACGCCTCGCACTTGTTGCACGGTTCGGTGGTGGGCTCCTCGACCGACATGCAGTTGAGGCACTTGGCCAGTATTCGCGCGGTGGTGGTCTTGCCCACGCCGCGGGCGCCGGCGAACAGGTATGCGTGCGCCACCCTGTCTTCTTTGATGGCGTTGCTCAGCGTCCGCGCGATGGGTTCCTGGCCGATAACCTCCTCGAACGTGGCGCTGCGATATTTTCTTGCCAGTACGAGATAACTCATGATTGCTGTAAATTACGATTAAACAGCGCCCGGCCGCGATAATCAATCGCAAATGCCCCGCGCGTCAAAATCCCCTCGCACACCGCATCAGGAAATGGCTGAGCAAGTTTGGTCTCCGGCGGCGCATCTTTTTGATGTTTGCTTACACTCTCCATTACGGCCTCGTTGTCCGTGCGTCGCATGAAACCTTCCTTATCGAAAACAGAACTTCGATAAAATCCGCTTCCGCGCCATCCCAGACTTTTATTCTTTCGGCCATGTTTTCCCGCCTCGTTTGAGCGAATCCCTTAAATAAGCTGTGACAATGAAGGTGTTTTGGTGCTCTCAAGCATCTCATTCATCTCGGGATGTTCGAGAATATGACAGTTTTTCATCAGTCAGGCGAATTTGGCGGCCAGTATGATCGTTTACGTTTTTCAATCCAATCTCCGAATATTTATATCGAAATCGGAAACTCTATATCCTATCTCCTCACCGTCGGTGTGGCCTCGAGGTCCAGATTGTTGGTTCGCCCGGCACGGAGATAGTGCCATGCCAGCCCGGCTACCATTGCGGCGTTGTCTATGCAGAATTGCATCGGCGGCAGGCGCAGCGGGCAGCCGGTTTTCTCGGCGATTCGCCCCGCCGCCTCGCGGAGTGCCTTGTTGGCCGAGACGCCCCCGCCGAGAATCAGCGACTTCGGCCGCACCGTCTCGGCCGCGCGGCGGAGTTTGCCCGCCAGAACGTCCACCACAGCCGACTGAAAACTCGCGGCCGCGTCGGCGATTTGCTTGTCGGTGAAGTTTTCGATTCCACCCGGCCGTGGCAATTTACTCTTTTTGCGATGCGCGCCTGGCACGCCGTTTATGTGGTACAATACGGCGGTCTTGAGCCCGCTGAAGGAGAAATCCAGCGACTTGTCCGCCAACAACGGCCGCGGAAAATCCACCGCCGATGCATCGCCGCCGGCCGCAGCCCGCTCGATGGCCGGGCCGCCCGGGTAGCCCAGTTTCAGGACGGCGGCTACCTTGTCAAACGCCTCGCCGGCCGCGTCGTCTATCGTTGCCCCCAGCAGTTCCATCTCCGTCGGCGAGTCGCACTTGTAAAGCGCGGTGTGCCCGCCGGAACATATCAGCGCCACGGCCGGATAATCTATCGCCTCGGCGTCCAGCGCCGGCGAGTAGGCATGGGCGTAAATGTGATTGACGCCGATAAGCGGCACGTCCCACACCCACGCAAGCGTCTTTGCGGCCATCAGCCCCACCAGTAGCGAGCCGATGAGCCCCGGTTCGCTGGTGACTGCCACGGCCGAGATATCAGGCGGGGCAAGTTGCGAATCCGCCAGCGCCTTTTCGATAACCGTGTTAACGCTCTCCAGATGCGCGCGGGATGCGACCTCGGGCACTACGCCGCCATAACGTGCATGTAGTTCGACCTGGCTGGCCACCACGCCGGACAGCACGTATCGCCCCTCGGCCACGACCGCAGCCGCCGTCTCGTCACAACTGGTCTCCACGGCGAAGATGTTAGTTTCGGGTGTCATTCAGAAGTTGCCTTTAATTCGCTCGTTCGCTCGGAGCGGCGGCGCTTACGCTCGGCAATTATGGAATAATATTTTCGGGGATTATTCAACAGTTCCTCGGCCGCGGCCAGTTGAGGGTCGTACTGCCGAGGCCGTGGCGCGTTATCGTCGGTGCGTGTTTCGCCCCGTCGTCGCAGAACCTCCTGCCGCCGGCGGAAGCATCGTATTTTTTCGAGTTGTTCGTCCGTGACTTCCACCAGCAAGTCGGGCGTGACAGGTTCGTCGGTGTGACTTGTTTCTTCGGCGGTGGTATCGTTATCCGCCTGCGGCGTTGTGGATTTTTCCTCGGGTTCGTATTCGCCAACGAAAAACCGCGAAGTTGTCAGGTTCAACTGTCCCATCTCGTCGCCGAGCGGAAACATGCTCTGGATGCAGTGTTTGCCCCGCGTGGGCGCGCCGATAATAACCGCCCGGTCGCCCGCCAGCAGCGTCCCGGCCAGCAGTTCGGCCGCCGAAGCGGTTTCTGAATTAACCAGCACCACCAGCATCCCGTCCGGCAGCGTTCCGTCGGCGTGCGCGCGGTATAGCTCCGGCGGCCCGTCCCGCTCGACGACGGTTACAATGGGTCCGTCGCGGAGGAACATATCTGCCGTTTCAACCGCCACAGGCAACAGCCCGCCGGGGTTGTCGCGCAGGTCGAGTATCATCCCGTCCCGCAGCGGCGCCTGCCGCACCGCCTGCCGGAACTGCTCGCCGGTCGTGCGGACGAATTCGCGTATGCGGATGTATGCGGGCGAACGATTTTTACGCCGGGGGAGGCCTTTGTCTTCCGCCGGCGGCAGGCGATACACCCACCGCGAATCGTCGCGGCGGTACATACCCGTGACGGTGCGGATGGGAAACTTATCGGCCGCGAGTGTAACGTGCTCCTGCTGTCGGCCGCCGCGGAGGACGGTCAGCGCAACGCGATCGTCCTGCTGCGGGTCAAGCAGTTCGCAAATTTTATCCTTGCCAAGTTCGGCTGTTGCCTGCCCGTCTATTTCCACGATTTCATCTCCGGTGCATATTCCCGCCCTCCATGCAGGCGAATCGGGCAGCGGGCCGAGTATCTTAACCGCAGAGTCTTCAAACTCCCACACCAGGCCCAAACCGTGCTCCAGACCCAGCATGTGATCCTGAACCATCTGCACCTGTTGTTGAGGGATGTAAGTGGAGTATTTATCCAGTTCGCCGACCATGGCCCGGATGGCCTTGCGGGCCAGTTCCTCATCGTCCATCGGCTCGACGTAATGTTCTTTTATCAGCGAGTAGGTGTGCACGACGGGCCGGAACTGCTTCCGCGCGGAAATGCTCACCGAGCGGTGCGGGCGGAGAACCAGCCCCAGCACGGCCGTGAATGCCACTATTACTATTAGCCAGATTAAGTTGCGCTTCGGCACGGGTGTTCCTTACCAGTGATTCCTGAAAAATGCTAACAGTTGAACCTGCCCGCCACAAGGGCGCCCAAAGATTGCAAAGTGATAAAAAATGGGCAGGGGCGGATTCGAACCGCCGACACACGGATTTTCAATCCGTTGCTCTACCGACTGAGCTACCTGCCCGCTACGCCCGCGACTACGGAGCGAAATCTTTAATTTACCTTAATTGCAGCGGTTGTCAAGTGCATTGCCCCGCAGCGGTGAGATTTGATTTTTACACGATATAAGGAGAAAATACACCACAATGGCCAAACACAAGGGCAAATCGCAGCGGCGCATAAAAGACTGGCGCCAAAAATATCTCGACGGCAAGACCGGCGACGCCCGAGCGACATCGCGGGAGAGTCTCTCGCACCGCGCCGTCAAACTGCCGCCGTCCCGGCTGGCGGAGCCCGGCAGCAATCTCGACGAGCTGCCGTGCGTCGAGGGCATGATAACCGGCCTGTTCCCCGGTGGGGCGATGGTTCGACCCGCCGACGGCGAAGGCGAACTGCTGTGCGGGGTGGCAAAGGCGTTTCGCCCGCCGGCCGGTAGCGAGCACCTGAGCCCCATCGCGGTAGGCGACGAGGTGACCGCGGCCGTGGCCGAAGACGCCAAACAGGCAGCCGAAGGAGACAAGGACCGCGCCGACGGCATGATAATAGCCCGAAAGCCCAGGCGGACCGTGCTGGCCCGTCCGGCGCCGAAGGCCGGCCGGCATCGCGACGAATACGGCCCGCAACCGGTGCAGAAGGTTGTGGCCGCGAACATGGACACCCTGCTGGTTGTCTCGTCCACTCGCCGACCGCGGTTCCGACCGGGGCTGGTGGACCGTTTTCTGATAATCGCCGAGCGGGGCGAAATGGCGCCGCTGCTGGTGGTCAACAAGACGGACCTTGCCGCCCCCGACGAGAAACTCCTGGCCGAGTTCCGCGCCGTGGAGTTGCCGATATACCAGACATCGGCGATAACCGGAAGCGGCGTGGATGAACTGCGTCGCGAACTGGCTGGCAGGCGAAGTGTCCTGGCGGGGGCCTCCGGCGTGGGGAAGAGCGAACTGGTCAACGCCCTTGTTCCAGGGGCGGGGGCGAAAACCCGCTCGATACGCATGAAGGACAATCGCGGGCGGCACACCACGGCCGCGGCGTCTGTATACGACCTGCCGCCGGCCGAAGATGCGGGCGAAGGCGGCATCCTGATCGACACGCCCGGCATACGCGAACTGGCCATCGACCTGTCGCCGGAGCAGTTGCCGTGGTACTTCCCGGAATTTGAGGATGTGGCCCAAGATTGCAAGTTCAATGACTGCACGCACACGCACGAGCCCGGCTGCGCCGTCAAGGATGCCGTAAAGCAGGGACAAATCCCTTCAGGCCGATACCAACGCTACCTGCGGATATTGGAAACAATCACCGGCTGACGTTTAGATTTTTAGTGCCTGCGAAACTGTGTTTAACCCTCTTGCCACAGTTTGTCGATCTTGGCCGCCATTATAAAGTCGCTTTCGTGCAGGCCGCCTATCTTATGCGTCATCAGCGTCACTTTCACCTTGCCCCAGGTAAGGAATATGTCGGGGTGGTGCTGTTGTTGCTCGGCCAGTTCGCCGATGCGGTTGACTAGTTCCAGCGCCGCGGCGAAATCCTTCAGTTTGAACTCTCGCACCAGGCGCTTGTTGTCCTGCACCTTCCATGCGTCATCGAGCTGCGGGAGATACTCGCTTATTTGCTCCGGGCCGAACGGTTCGACGTCGCCACGGCACGCCTTGCATTTTAAATCGCAAAGTTCTTTTTCCATGTCTGTCTCCTTTCTATCTTCTTGTTATATCATTTTAGCGCATCGCCGGCGGTAAACTTCACGTTCAAAATTTCGTAGAATGAAAAGTATGAAGATTTATCTTGAGACAATGGGCTGCCAGATGAACCGCCTGGACAGCGAACTAATCACCGATTCGCTGGTCCGAGCCGGCCACGAGATGGTCGCCGACCGCAAACAGGCGCGGGCGGTCCTGTATAACACCTGCTCGGTCCGCCGCCACGCCGAGGACAAGGTCCTTTCGCGCATCGGCGCCGAGGGCAAGCGGAAGCAATCCGGCAAAAATATCGTGGTCGGCATCATCGGCTGCATGGCCCAGCGGCGTGGAGCGGAACTGGCCCGCCGGTACCCGCAGGTGGACGTAATATGCGGGCCGGGTCAGATTCACCGCCTGACCGAGCTTCTGGCCGAGGCCGCCGCCGGTCGGCGTGTAGTCGCGCTCGACCCGGCGCGGAATGAACCGCCCGACCAGCAGGCGGCCGCAGGCCTTGACGCGCTGGACCTCGGCCGCGATGTCAATCACACCACCGCCGGAGTGCAGGCATTCGTCCGCGTGATGCGCGGCTGCGACAGGTTCTGCACGTACTGCGTCGTGCCGTATGTCCGGGGCCCGCAGCACAGCCGCAGCCCCGACCACGTCGTCGAGGAGGTCCGCCGTCTCGTGGATGCCGGGCGAAGCGAGATAACGCTGCTGGGCCAGACCGTCAACGCCTACCGTTGGCGCTCCGGCGGCCGGACGGTGTCTTTCGCCGATTTGCTCGCCAGGGTCGCCGACGTTGACAACCTGCGGCGGCTGCGGTTCGTAACATCCCACCCGGCCGGCTTCGGCGACGACATCCTGGCGGCCATGCGTGACCTGCCAAACCTGTGCGAGTACATTCACTGCCCGGCCCAGAGCGGCTCGGACGCGGTGCTGAAGCGGATGAAGCGCGGCTACACGCGGGCACAGTACGACGACTTCGTCGCCCGCGCGAGGGAAATCGTCCCGGGCGTCGTGCTGGCCGGCGACTTCATAGTCGGCTTTCCCGGCGAGACGGATGCCGACCACGACGCATCCGCGGACCTTATCCGAACAGCCGGCTACAAAAATTCATTCATTTTCAAATACTCCCCACGGCCGGGGACAACCGCCGACGGGCGGCTCAAAGACGATGTTCCACTTGCAGTAAAAAAGCGCCGCAACAACGAACTGCTGGCCGTCCAGCAGAAAGTCGGCCTGACGCATCATCGCCAATACGTCGGCCGGGAGGTCGAAGTCCTGACCGAAGGCCCATCGCCGCGAAGCGGCAAGCAGACGGGCGAGCCACCGGCGGGGCAGGTGCAACTGACCGGCCGCACGCGCTGGGACCACATCGTCATCTTCGACGGCCCGGCGGAGCTGGCCGGCCGGTACGTCCGCGTCAACATCACCGACGCCTCACCGCTTACGCTCTTCGGCCGGCTCAGCGGAGATTCGTCTTCTTCCCGGCGCGCCATGTAAGCCCGCCGACCGTAATATAACTGCAAAACCCGCAGGCGGATTCAGAAGTCCACCTGCATGCGCATCATGAAGATGTCGTTCTCTTCCTTCCAGTCGTCGACCGGGCCCTCATCCTCGACGACGGGATGCACCCAGTTCCACATCAGTCGCACGTTCGGGTTCAGATACCAGTTGACGCCCAGCGTGACGTTGTTGAGTTCCCTTGCGCCGTCGTCGGTGTCTTCCAGCGGATTGTCCGTGAAATCCAGCCACGACCAGCGGGCGCCCACTTCCCATGCGCCCAGGCCGCCGTCCTCGCGGAAATTCTTCTTCGGCGTCACCCGCTTGAAGGTCCCCGAAGAGCGGCTGTAGTTGCGGTGCTCGCCGGTGAGGAAGTAACTCACGTATGCATAGGCGCCCTGCAGCGTGGGCTCCACTTCGGCCTCGTTGCCGGCGTCAGGGACCACGGCCATGTATTCCGCCTGGGCCGAAAGGGGCCCGTAAACCATGGCAGTCTCGGCGCCGAACCTGTTTTCCCACTCGGCCGGGGTCGTTACGTCCACGTACCTTTCCGAGAGAAAATGCGCCTCGGGCCTGGCGCGGAACCTTATGCTCTCTTCCTGCGGGTGTCGCAGCGAATAAGAGCCGCCAAGGTGAAGCAGTTTCTTCCCCTCGTCGGCGTACCACGGCACGGCCGTGACGCGGGCGGTCATGTTGTATCCGCCGTCCTCGTCGTTGTCGTCGGGGTTGTCTTCGCCGTAGCCGTCCACGTCGCGAAAGATGCCGATAGCGTACGTCATGTTGTCTTCCAGAAATGAATCGTGGGCCATCACGCCGAAGTTCCGGCCGGGTGCTATGGCGTTGGGCAGGCCGCGCTCCATGAACGTTATGTACTTGGAGGAAGTCAGTTCTTCCAGACTGAACGGCTCCTTGAAGTGGCCCATGGTTATGTTGCCTACGTACGGGACGTCTTTGAACCGCAGGTAGGCGTCCTTGAGCGCCGCGTCGCCGCCGGCGAAGTCGAACTGCAGCTTGAACCGGAGATCCTCGTAGATGTCCCCCTGGAAATACAACCGCGCGCGGCGGACGTCGGCGGCGTCCTCGAGGTCGTTATCTCCGCCGGCCAAGTCGGAATGGTCTTCCACGTCGTCGCCGTCGACCCAGCCCATGTCGTACATCAGCCGGCCGCCGAACTTTATCTTAAAACCGTTGCCGTTTTTCATCCGCAGGCCGTCGTCCCAGTAAACGCGAAAATCGCTGTCGTGTTCGGCGGCGCTATGCTGCAACTTGTCGTACATCTGGAGGAATTTCGTCTGCTGCTTTTTGTTTTCGGATTGCTGCGACTCGAGTTCCTCGATCCGCCTGTCCTGGTCCTTTATCCGGGCCTTCAGCGCCTCAACGGTGGTCTGAAGTTCTTCCATGGAAGTTTCGGCCGCAGACAGAACCCCGCACAAGAGTCCGGACACCAGCACCGCTGCAAGGAATCTATTTTGTGTCATCATTTGTGCTCCTTATTGGTTGATTCAAAGACTTTCAGATTCCTTCCCGGCATGTTCCCGACATGCCGGCCGTGTGAAATATTCAGGTTGGAATAAGTTTCTGTAATGATTGTTAAGATTCGATTAAGATTAATTTAATAGTGTGTCAAATTGCGTTGCCCCAAATCGCAAAGGCGTAGAGCAAGCATACAGCCAGAACGGCCGGAATGCTTGCGGCTCTCCTGGTCTTAGACTGGTTTATCCCGGCGCACCGGGACTACGACGCGCTGGGGACACAGAATTTGCGTTTATTTCGCCGATATAGTCAGTTCGACCGGCCGGTCGGCGGGCAGCGACAGCCGCCAGGCGTTGTCGCGGTCGGCGGCCTTCACAGTGGCGTCGCCTTCGGCCACCTCGGCCCGGTCGGCCCACTGTGGCGCTTCGAGCGTGACGGTCTGCTTTTTGCCCGAGCGCAGCCGCAGGCGTATGCCGTCCTTGCCCCACCGGAGCCGTTCGACCTCGATTTGGCCGCGGCACAACACGCCCTCCACGGCGCCGGCGGGCCACTCTTTCGGCAGGGCGGGCAGCAGTTGCACCCTGCCCGGTGCCGAGGCGACCAGCATCTTGATAATGACGGCCGGCATGCCGCCGCTTATGTCCATGTTCAGCAGCGAGCGGTGATTGTGCATGGACGCCAGGTTGTTCAGCCAGTAGCGGTTGACCAGTTGCCGCAGGCAGCGGTAGGCCAGATCGCCGTCGCCCAGAGTCGTGGCCGCCTGGCCAAGCTGCACCAGGCCGAAGGACATGAAACCCGAGCGCTTGGCTTTCCAGTGCTTCTCGAGTTTTATCTCGACGATACGCTTGAAGGCGTTTTGCAGTTTTTCGCTGCCGGCCACTTCCTCCGACATGGTGTAATACACGGGGTAAAGCTGGGACGAATGGCGGTGGTTGAGATTGTCCTTGAGTTTTGGCGTCAGCCATTCCTTCACCACGCCGAGTTCCTCGTCGATGAGGTAAGGCGGCATCTTGGCAAGCATGTTGCGCCATTGGGGGATTTTGTCCTCGTTGACGCCGAGCGTCTGCGAGGCCTCGATGAGGTTTCGCAGCAGTTGCTTCACGGCCGCCACCGACATCGTCGCGTTGAACGTGGCCTGCGAGTGCGTGTTGGAGGGTGTGTTTTCCGGCGACTGGGTGGGATTGAACACGTATTTTCCGTCGGGGCCTTCGTAAAGGTAATCTTCGAAGAACACGGCCGCCTCCTCCATGAACGGCAGGGCGTGTTCGGCGAGGAACTTTTTGTCGCCGGTGTAGAGGTAGTAGTCGTAGAAGAAGTGCGCCGCCCACGGCGCGCCGGCCACCCAGAATCCGCCGGCGAACCTCGGCGCAAGTGCGTTGTTGAACGCCCGCGCGCTGCTCCGCGAGGGCAGGACGATGCCGCGGGCGCCGAAAATGTTCCTGGCGTTGACCCGCATGTCGCCGACGATGGATTCCATGTAATTGGTGTAGGCGAGCATCAGTTCCGGCGTGTTGCCCATGAGCATTGCGGCGATGGCCGAAGGAACGTTGCCGTTGTGCGTAAAGTCGCTCGCCCACGACGGGACGTATGTCCCCGCCCAGATTCCCTGAAGCACCGGCGGCAGCTCGCCCGTGCTGCAGATTATGTTGTAGCGGGCGGCGTCGAATTCCTTCTCAATCAGCGTCCGCGAGAGTTTTTCGTTCGTCGAGGCGGCCAGCAGTTTCTCGGTGCTCCAGTCGTGATGCTCGCCGCCGATTTCCAGGCGCATCCGGTTGAACATCTCGCCGTGGATACGCGCATGCCGCTCCAGCAGAGTCTCGAAATCGTGCTTTATGCCGGCCAGGCGCGATTTTGTCTGCTCGATGCGCGAATGGTCCTTCCTGTAAATAACATTCACGTCGACAAGCAGCGTAACCTCGTCCGCCCCGTCGATGATCATCGTCCGGTCCTTCGTGGTGACCTTTCCGCCCTGCGTGCGGACGTGCACCACGCCCTCGACGGCTTGAACGCTGCCCGGGTAGGCGTTTGCGAAGGTGTTGCGGAAGGTCAGCGTGCGGCCGTCGGCGGTAATCTCAAGGTCCTTAATTGAATTTTCGAAACGCCGGACGGACTGGCGGCGTTTTTTCTCATCGATTTTCTCGCTGGGCCGGCGGGGCGTCAGATCCAGGGTGCAGTGGATAGAACCGGCCTTGGACGCGCGTATCTGCATCGCCGCAAGGTCGTCTGCCCGGGAAACCATCATTCGCCGCTCGAACACGCCCCTGCCGTCCTTCCACTGCACACCGGCCAGGCCGTTTTCGAAATTCACGCCGCGACGGTAGCGCTCGATCGCTGACGTCCCCGGCGATGTCATGTCTATTTTCATATCAAAGGCCGGCACAAACGGGTCGGGGTACATGAAACCGTCCTGTTCGGACAGGTCGGACGCCAGTTGCGCGGCCTGGCTGTAGAGCCCGCGGTCTATCAGACGGCGGATGTCGTACAATCGCGTGCCCATCTGAGGCGGAGGCATGTGCGGGTCGCCCTGCGGCAGGAACAGGCGCTCGTGCGTGAATATTATCGTCTCCTCCAGCGGGCGGGCGAAGACGTTCGCCCCGACGGTGCCGTTGCCCGTCAGGAGCCCCTGCTCCCACGTCTCGGCCGGACGCGTGCTGACGAATCCCCGTTGGGGCGATTCCATCGGCAGCAGCGACGTATCCGCACGCAGACCCGTGGCCATGAAAGAGACGGTCAGCAGGCCGAGAAACAAAACATGTGACAAAGCAAAACGGGATAGTGTGTTTATAATTGACATAATTGACCTTTCCTGGCGGCGGTTAAACGAACCATTTTATCGCCAATTTATTCAGGCCCCGTGAATAATTCTCGTACCGGCGGGCCCGTTACCGATACGAGCATTTGCGATTAATGTAAAATTAACAAATTCAGCGCAGGGAGCAAGTATTTTCGCCCGGCTGTGCGTTCAAGACGTTTGCGAGGAACTTGGAACTCGGGCCTGTATTGCTCGTCTTTGTAAGTTATTTCAGGAATTGCCGGTTTTTTGCGCGTTGTGCCGGGCTGTTGCAGGTTTTTAGACCTTTTTGCGCGATATTGCGCGTTTTTTACCCTTGACAGAAATTCGTAAGTGTATGTATTGCAGTGGTTAATCATAATTCTGACCCGCGATCCTCTCAAAAGCCGCGCTTTTTCGAGGCAGACAGCAGACAAGAATTTGAAATTTAAAATTTGAGATTTCAGATCCGCCCGCCCCGCGGCGTTTTTTGTAAGGAAATTGGACATTGGGAATCCCGGCGCGCCGGGATTGGTCATTTTTCACCATGGCGACGGGCAGCATTTAAGTTTTCAGTTTTTAGTTTTAAGTTTTTACTTTTCCCTCCATACTTGGACGAAACAACGCCTTTGCGCGCGCAAACCGCGCCTGTTGGGCGTATGCGGAATTCGTAACCCACGGCCGGGAGAAGACATAAAAAATTTTATTTTTTCGGGCGCTATGGCCGATTCCGCGGACAAACTGCGCGCGCAAATCAGCAGGGATGCAGGGGATAAACATATTTCGAATTTCGGACCGACGGCCCCTCCGGGCCCAAAGGTCCCGTCGGGATTTCGGATTTGTTTCGTAATTCGTGCATTCGTCATTGATTCGACATTCGAATTTCGTCATTCGTAATTCGGCCGCAGGGCCGCACGCGTTTTTTGTAATTTTAGTAAGCCCCCGCTGTCGCATGTGAATGCGGGGATAATAACGCAACATATTGAAAAAAACATCCCCCCCTTGACAGTGGGCGCTTACAAACACGGCCGGATGGGAGAATATGAAAATCCGAAATACTGATATCGAAATGCGAAACAAATCCCAAATACCCAAATCCCAAACCACTTTGGAGCAGGCGGACGGGCGAAATCCGTAGCAGCAATGCTACGTGGTTTTAAACCATGGCAGTTTATTCCCCTTGCGGCAGTCATTTACAGCCAGAGCAATCGGCTCGGAAAAGATTTAT
The DNA here is from genome assembly GCA_964472875.1 of uncultured Planctomycetaceae bacterium. GTDB lineage: Bacteria > Planctomycetota > Phycisphaerae > SM23-33 > SM23-33 > CAYYMD01. The sequence continues at coordinate 25,298 of CAYYMD010000005.1, read as the reverse complement.
TAGTTTTGGTTATGGTTATTATTGAAGGCGGAGTCTCGTGGGTGTCAGTCGGCAGGTCCGTTGGTGAATCTCAGTGTCTTTATCTCGTAGGGACGGATAGCCAGCGACACTTTTCCGGCCGCATTTTTGGACAGAGGTTGCCCATCACGTTCAAGAAGGTCGCACTCGCAAACTGATCCGAAATTTCCATACAATTCGAGTGTAACGGTTTTCTCACCGCCATGTCGCTCGACCACGCGCACAATTACACCATCGGCATTCTCGGCCTGCTTGACTGCCTCCAGCGTAACGCCTTCACCCTGCATCCGAAGAAATGAACGTCTGGTGGGAGCTTGCCCCGTATGCGGCTCGGACATAACAACTTCCACAGGGTCGTTCAAATCGGCGGCCTGCCCTATCGTATCCGTTCGCCGCCATCCGTCTGCGTGGGGATACAATGAATACGTGAAGTAATGTTCCTCCTGATCCGAGGTTGGGTCTGGGTACAAGGGGCCTTTCAGTAGCGACAGCGATATCATACAGCCGAGCGCCTCGTATCCGTATTTAGAATCTGTCAGCAGGCTCAGGCCCCTATCGGCCTGTGAAAGGTCCATCCACTCGTGGCCGGGTACTTCAAACTTGGCGGCCTCGTAAGAATTGTTCCTTGTAGTAGGGCGTTCAATGTTTCCGTAGGGGATGTCATATGTAGCCGTTCGGCTGCGAATATTTGTATGGAAACGCACCTTCAGCAGTTTGCGCTGTTCTTTCCAGTCCACCCACGTACAAAAGTCCAAGCGACGGGCCTGCGCACCCAGTACTATTTGCTGCCGAAGTTGCGAATTACGGAAACAACGGTTGACCTCGACCACCGCCTTTACTGGACCCTGTTCAAGAATGGCCACCTTGGCAGTGCCCATGTCGAACTCGTGGCTGGTGTAGTGTTCCTCTATGTCCCAGGCATCGAACGTACCGGGGATGTCCTCGTAAAGCTTGAAAACGTTTGCCCGTCGGCGGGTATCTATGAACTCGCGTCCGGTGCTTTTGTCCGTCAGAGAGGCAATACATCCCTCCTGATCGATTACCGCTCGAATATGCTCGTTATTGAGGATTATCTCACCATTGTCTCCATAGTAACACTCGAGACGTGGTCGGTGCGTACCCTCCTGTTTGTCCAATATATGGTAAACCTCATAACCAACAGGAGGCAAATCGGTTACTTCAAACTCAAGTGTTCGCTGGTGCGTTTGGTAATCTGTGCTGAACTGGCAGGGGATCTCATTTCCTCGGCGGTCCAGCACGGTTGCGGCCGGAAGTTCGCACGGGATCGAGACGCGGGTGTCCCGCGGTGCCGGCAGTGAATTGAAGATCACGGCTGCCCGGCCCGGACCGTCGGTGTCGATTTGCGATATGATGTCTTCCAGGGCATTTTGAAGCTCTTGCCGACCAATGGCGACCGCCCTGTCATAGGACTCCAGAATGTCTAGGTAAGAACGCGAGTCATGTGTCCCCGGCAGTGAATCGTGGAATTGGTTGACGAGAACTTCCCGCCAGCCCTGACGGAGTCTTTCAGCCGGATACGCAACGCGGCAGAAACAGTTGAACAATTCGGCCTTGCGGTACAGATGCTCGCAGTAGCGGTTCAATTTCTTGAGTCGCCCCTTGGTGGTGTTAACGCCACGATGTTCTTCGAGGTAGAGTTCGTCGTTGATAACAGGTATATCGGCATTTTCGGCTCGCTCGCGCATGCTTTCCAGAGCATCCTCAACCGTGGAGTTGCGGCATGGAACGAGCCCCGGCAGCGACCTGTAACGACAGCAATATTCCAGCATTTCCGCATCCGGACCGCCACCGCCGTCGCCCCACCCATAGCAGTAAAGGGACTCGCCGATTTCCACTTTATCGGAGAATCTTTCCCAGTGCTCCTGCAAGTGGTCCGGTTCTGCCGTTCCGATAAAATGTGTGGTGGGCACGTGCGAGAATATACGTGATCCGTCGGGGCCCTCCCACCAGAACACGTTCTTTGTCCACGCATTGGTGTCGTTCCAGATGCTCATCTTGTGCGTTACGAAGAACTCCAGGCCGCACTTGACGAGTATTTGTGGCATGGTCCAGGCGTTGCCGAAGACATCCGGAATCCACGCGGTCCGCGGCGTGACTCCGAACTCTTTCTGGTAATAGGCAACACCATGCATAATCTGGCGAACCATTGACTCCCCGGATATCAGGTTGCAATCCGGCTCGACCCAGAACGCTCCTATGGCCTCCCAGCGACCCTCGGCGATTCGCCGCTTAACCTGTTCGAAAAGTTCCGGGTAGTGGCGCTTCATTTGATCATACATGTGGGGCTGACTTTGGGTAAATATGTATTCGGGGTATCGCTCCATCAGCCGCAGGGCCGTGGCGTGGGAGCGCCCTATCTTGCGGATAAACTCAGCGTGTGTCCAAAGGTAAACAAGATCAAGATGAGAATTGCCGGTAAGGTGCAAGAGTCCCTCGTGGCGGAAACTGTCGCAGGAATATACTTTCTCTCTTATAATTTTCCGGGCCCGGACCGCCATTTCACGCACTGTCGCCCCGTCTTCGCATCGCTGATCGATGTGACGGGTGGAGTCGTCCAGGTGCTTGCGGATAAAATTAACGACATCAGGGTTTGTCTTCTCCGACATCATTAGGTTGAAAACGGTCTTTAGATCCCAATACGCCTCGTGAAGCTCTCGGTCAAAAACGGCCCACTGTGAGATTTCAAAATGTTTAACGGTGCCCTCGCCGAAGTGCCACATAATGTACGATTCCGCTTCCAAGTCGAAGCACTCGTCACCTTGGGCGTTTTCGGTCATAAATATAGTGTCGCGAAACGGGTCTAGACCGTGGAATGCGTCGCCGTTGACTCTGAGCAGGCCGTCTCCGCTAAAATATAATTTGAGCACTACGGTTCTGCCCCTGAACCGTTCTGGAATAGAGGCCTTGCAGCGGAAATAGGCGCTCATGTCCTCGCCGCCCCAGGTATCGCCGGGACGGATCGGCCGCCATTCGTCATCCACAAAGGTGCGATTGCCGTGGCGGTCATATTTAAACTGCCGGTAAGTCCACCCCTCCAGTGGTTCGCTGTCGGGATATATCCAGGGTTTCAGTGATTCTATGCGGCCTTGGATAATTTCTTCAAAACTGATAATAGCCCGCTTTTTACTCTTGATTAGTCCGCGCCACTTGTCGATTATTTTCTCTATGCCTTTTGTTTGTTTCATTGATTACGGCCTTCAGAGTCTTCAGGATTAATCTTAAAATAGCGGACGGTGTTCTCGCTTTCCCGCTTCTGCGGATCATCTATGGTCTTTTCACCGGCAACCAGCGGGCGGTACCAGGTTAAATAGAGTATAACACTACCGGTTAGAGCCGTGATTAATGTTATTATCGATGCCAGCAGATAATGTCCCACGATAAAAAATGTGGCCAGGAAAGCGCTGATAAGACTGACTGTAGCCACCACTACATTACCTGCTATGCGCAGGGGCGAAGAATCCACGCCGCCGATAGGAGGTGTGGCATTGACCTTCCTCTTGACCGGCCCCCAGAATCCGAACGGCCTGACTGTCCGGTAGAAGCGTTCCAGCACCTTTGTGGGCGCCGGGCGGGTCAGAAGTGATCCCGCCACACATCCGATCAAGGTCATAATCCAGACCACCGGTGCGTAAACATACTCGGCAGGGTCCTTGCCGAACAGGCCGCACCGCACCGCCATCGCAGTTATCAGGCCCAGGAATATACCTGCAGAGTAACCCCATCCGTTCAATCTGTGCCAGTGCCAGCGCAGCACGTTCGGTATCAAAGAACCGCCTATAAGCCCGATAATCATCCAGACCCATATATTTTTAATCGATTCGGCGTTAAAGCCGATTATTATGCCTAAGGCAACCGCCATTACGCTGACAATATAACCAGCCAGAACCTGGCTTCTGTCTTTCATCCGCGGCATGAAAGGATGCAGCAGGTCACGGATAACCATTGAAGCCGCAGCGTTGACGTAAGAGCTGAATGTGGACATGAATGCCGCAAGAAAAGCCGCCAGAAGCAGGCCGCGAAGACCGGCGGGAATCATTTCCATTAACACAACCGGCAGAATCTGCTCCGGGTCGTCTGCGCCGGCCATTCCCGTCGCAGCGATGTAGCAGAAGCCGGCGACCATGGCCCAGCGTGGAATCAGAAAAATGCCCCATGCACAACCTGCGCGAGCGGAGTCGCCCGCCGACCTTGTAGCGAGAAACCTTTGCTCCTGGTAGTGTCCGCCGGCTCCGCTCATGTTCAGCAACAGTCCAGCGGCAAACCAGAACAGGCACAGGATGCCAAAGTCATTCCATGTTTCATATCCGGGGGGCATCGACAGTTGTGCCTGCGGAAGCATATTGGTATCGAAACGTTCGTGCAGGGTGGCTACGGTTGAGAGGTCGAGTTTCATGAAAACAATTACCCCTACAAGAATCCCGCCCACGCTCATCAGCACGGCCTGTATGAGGTCGGTTACCACAACGCCGGATAGGCCGCCCACTGTTACGTACACGGTAGTCAACAGCATTATCACGACCGCCCATATTCGCCCGTTGCCGGGTATCCATTCCGGGATCACGTGGGGCAGGAACTTGCTTATACCTACGAATGCATAACCTATCGAGAAAACCAGGAATGTAACCATTAACACGGCCCCGGCTGTGCGAGCCATGCGTCCACCGGGGCCCGCTCCGAAGCGGATGTGAAGAAGTTCCACGGCCGTCATAACCCTCGTTCGTCGGATCCATATAGCCATATAGGACATCAGGAATGCCGCAGACATGAACTGCCAACTCCACAGCATCCAGAAACTACGTAGCCCGACTACGTAAAACAGCGAGACCAGGAACATTGTTCCTGTCACATCATAGTTTGACGCGGAGCCCGATGCTGCAAGTGCCCACCACGGCAGCTTATTGCCCCCTAAGAAGTAGGCCCGCGTCCCCCTCGACGAAAGGCGGTAGAAATACACTCCCACCGCAACGATGCCTATTAAATACAAAACTATTACAATTGTATCGATTATGGTCATGTATTTTTCCTGGTGGCTGTTTCACTGCCGTCCGGCGGTGAAACCCCATACATGGCGTAAACGTTTTCAAGTGGGATTGCACCGGTCAGCACATTACACGTTGCGAGAATGAAACCGCCGTTGCCGCCAATAGTTTCGCACAACCACTTTGCCTGCCTGCTTACCTCTTCCGGCGCACCATAAGGCATAAGGTGATTCAGGTCCATATTGCCCATCAGGCAAAGCCGATTGCCAAAGTCGCGCTTGACCTGCACTATGTCCATGCCTGCGCTAGGTTGCAGCGAATGCAGACCGTCAAATCCACATTTGACTATGTTCCCAAGCACCTCGCGGATATCGCCATCGGTGTGCAAAAAAACCGGCGCTTTGTGACAGTTCTTTATCTCGCTCAACATGTGAACGTACAGATCCCAAACCAATTCTTCCATAATCCTCGGCGGCAGGAATAATCCGCCGTTGTATGCGATGTCGTCAGTAATCATAATCGCATCGGCGCCGTGGTCGAGAAAAATTTTAGCCCGAGTGATTTCGTAGTTGGCTACCTTCTCCATCAGGTCCCGGACGGAATTCGTTTCGGTCATGCAATATACGAGGAAATCCTCCGTGCCCAGCATCCAGTCCAGAGCGCTTACCGGGCCCATGATCTGGGCGAAGACAAACAGATCGCTGTTGGCGACGAACCAGTCCAGAGAGTCGCTTTTGCATGTTGAGGCATCCGGGGTTTCATATCGCTCGGCCTCCGCGATGTCGGACATTGCAGGCCGGTGCAGTCGGCAGGCGCCCGGCGCCATGACATGTTCGTCGCCCAGAACAGAGCGGAATATAGGACTTCCCGAATCAGTCCGCCCGACCCGTTCCATCGGGAACTCATGTATGTTGACCAGGTCGGCGCCCAGGCGGTTCCAGGTCGCAAGCAGTCGCTCGTTAGCGCTCATCCGCCCGTAATGGACCCGACCGATAATGCTGCGAATAAGCTTTTCCTCGATTGCCAAATCGCCTTTGGGCGTAATGTCAGGTATTTCGTGACGTATAGCTGTATGCACGCGTTCTTTGTGATTCATTAATTTACTCTCCATATCTCCAAACTTCCCCACTTAGGAAATATCGATGGTGATTAGCACAAAATAAACGCGGCTGCAACTGCTGATATGGCATTTTTGCAGAAAGACTTATTGAAGGAATCCCGGCGCGCCGGAATCCACCATCGGCGAGATTCCGGCGGAAGTTAAAAAATTTTTTCACCACATATGCAAGCACTTCGTCGGACCTGCATAGGACCGTTTTCGTGACTTGGTCACGGCTATAACCATCGGCCATTGCAGCACCATTGTGCAGCTGGCGCAACTGCCTCGCGACTTGACTTACCGCGCCAAAAAAAATCTAAGCATATGGAACGAACCCGCCTGCCAACCTTTTTGAAAACCAGTCGGCGGGCAGGTCGTCGGTTATCCAAATGGCCGCCCTGGATATACTTAAGCGCCTCCGCCGCAAGTACAGCGGCAAATCGCGGTCTCAACTCTGAGATGCAACAGGGCCCCGGATAGTAGTTATCACCCCAGTCAGGCGCAGACCGAAGCGCAGCAGGTAAAATCTCCGGTTGCTATGACCCATTGCGACAGGGTTAAGTTAATCATTCCAGCGATGTGATTCCTCGGAATAATACTCGCGGATATAGGGTTCGATTTCCGGCCAGATGCCCCTGATCTTTTTAATAACTTGGCGGCGCCGGTCCCGCGGCGCGCTCGCCCTGAAGCCGTATTCGCGTCCGATAATCCTGGAAACGGCCTTTGCCGCCCGCCCGCGGACCGCAGCGTCCGGATCGTCCATGGCCGACAGCAGCGCCTCCATGTGTTCGTGGGCCCGCATCTTGCCGAGGGCAGTCACAGCCGAAGCCCTGACATTCACCGAGTCGTCATTCATCGCCACCCGTGCGAGGTCGGCGACTACCCCGGGATATTTTCTCACGGCGGGCCTGCCCATGTTTCCAATCGCGCCCGCCGCCGCCTCGCGCACCCTTTGGCGACGGTCTTTCAGGGATTCCTTCACGTGTGGTATGGTTTCAACTTCCATGCGCCCCAGGGCCTTTGTGGCCTCGGCGGCAAGATGGGTGTTATCGTCCCCGGCTGCTTGGGCAAGCGCTTCCACATCGCCTTCCTGCTCCAGGCGCAAAACTTTGGCCAGGATCGGGTCATCTACATTTATATCCTCTCCCGTCAGCAGAGTCCACACCGCAACACAGGCCAGCACTACGGCTATGCCTGTAAGAATATACATCCGACGGCTCATCTGTATCATTACATTAACGCTTCTCCGCTCTTTGTCTTTGCGCCGCGCCGCGTGAACTACAAATCAGTTCTCTTCCCATATCCTGTTGCGAATCTTCGAATCGCCCTGGGGATTGATTTCCTCCGGACGTTTCGCCTCCACAGATCCGTCGAGGTACAGAACGTTCATTTTGCCGCTGTGGCGCGCGATGTCAAGCGTCCCATCGCCGTCGCGGTCCCCCGTTTGGCCGGTTTCCCAGTATTCGTCATCCTCTTCCGCGCACATCGCCTCGTAATCCAGCAGAAGCACCTTCTTTCCCATACTTTCCAGCTTGCGGACATTATCGTTATAGTTGATGCCGTAACTGCACATGCCCGTGTCCACATCGAAGATAGTAGGAGTAGGGTAGAAATTGAGCGGGTCGAAAAACTTTTCCCCCTCCTCGTTAACCATGGCATGCGTATATATCGTCGATCCATTAGGAGGCCAAGGCCCCGGTTGATATCTACTAGTAACGCGTGTCTCGCCTCCGGGCTGTAATTCCACCTCGATGATTATATCATCAAAGTCGGGTTCTTCCTTCTCTTGACGATTATTATATATTTGTTTCCATCGCATACCTTCATAGCATAAATAGTAATGTCCCGGATTGTTGTCCGGTTCATACGTCCACGGGTTCCACCACCGCCCCTTGTCCCGTAAGTAACCCTGGTTTTTAGCATTATTAAATTGTGTTTGTGACAGTTTGACCATCCATGCTCCTTCTTCTAAAGGCGTATAGTGGCCAAGGCCTTTATTGTATATGCTGTATCCCCCCAAATTCGACATGGGGTGCGGATGCCTTACTGCGTCTATGGGCAGCATGGGGTCTTCTTCGGGACAAATAAAGGATTCCTCGTTAAGTTTGGCCAACAGTTGCCCTCCCCAGCCAGTTTTGGTCAACAGCGGTTCTGGGTTATACGCCGTGTCCCCACTGGAACGAATTGCACCGGCAGCCACGCCCATGTCGTGCAGTTGCTTGGCGCACTGAACGCGCCTTGAAACGCTCATGGCTTTGGATAGATTGGGGACAAGTATGGCCACCAGCATAGCGATTATGAAAATGACCACCAGCAGTTCGACCAGGGTAAACGCAGTGTGCTTAAGTCTGCTGCCTAACCATGTGTCCCTGCGCCGACGCGCCGCCTGAAAATAATCATCTTTCCGAACACGATCCCGAATTGACCTTGCATACATGGTATTCATTTGTTCATCCTTAAATCAGTATAAGTTGACTATTCCATATTATTTTATAATTCAGTGCTGCCTTGAAAGCAAGACATTTTTTAAGCGGCGGCGAGGGTGATGAACGCAGCCGCCGGCCGACTGAAAGGGGCTCGAAAATCGTGGCCGTTCCTTTACGCACGGGATTGGTGTGCGCCGGTCCACGTGCCCGGGAAATTTTTGCTCACCACGGCTTTGATGTAAAAAAACCCCTCACGACAATTGGATTTGGCCTGCGGCGGCCGAATTACGAAAAATTCGGACCGGAAAGAGCCGCGAGAATCGATAAGATTGGCGACAGACGGAAGATTGTTTATGCCCGACTGGCCGATTATTTGGTGGACCGGTTTAACCTGTCAAAACGCGCGGGAATCGGGATTGATATCGGCGGCGGTTCGGGCAATCTCGTTTTTGAATTAGTAGAGCGAACCAAGCGTTTCTACTGGGTAAACACGGATATCAACACGTGGTGCGCTCGGAACTTTGCACAAGAATCTCTTGATTACAATTTTGCGCATCGTACGGGATTTGTGTTTGCGGATGCCTGCGACATGCCGTTCAAGAAAAATTACGCGGATATAATAATATCGCGCGGCAGTTACCAGTTCTGGAGCGACTTGCGAACAGGTCTGGCCGAAATTCACAGGGTACTGCGCCCGGGCGGGAAGGCCTTCATCGGGCGCGGTGTGGCGCCCACTATGCCCGAAAGTGAGGTAAGAAAACTGACCCGCAAACATTTAATCGGCGGGCCCAAGTACAATCCGGACAAGGACGCCAAGCGTTTTCGTGTGATTATGAATCAAATGGATGTCGAAGACTTCGAGATAATTCGACATAAGCCCGAAGATTCCTCTCTCAATTACGGCGTTTGGCTTTATTTCAGCAAGTAACCAGAAATTTTGGATTTCGGCAATTTTCTTCACACTTCATATCGCAACAGAAAATTAATAGTGAATAATAATTGTCAATAAAATTGGAAAACCATAATAACATTATCGAGTTTAACTTCAAAAACGGACGATTTGGCCGGCCATGCGGCGTCTGTGCCGTATGGGGACACGAAATCCGGAGGAACAACAGCATCGGTAAAAAGAAAAATACAACGTTTTGTTCCAGAAAAAGTTACGGTGTCCCCTGTCGCAAAAGTACGGCTGGGGATGAATCGCTGATGGCTCGGTTCAAGGCCTGCCTCGACGCAGATGCGTTCGATGAACTCATGCGGCGTTACACTTCGCCTGCGCTTGCAGTGGCAAATGGAATTATGGACCACGCCGGCGATGGGCACGCGGCCGAAGACGCCGTCCAGGAGGCGTTCCTGCGTGTGATTCGCAGCCGTAAGAAATTCCGCACGTCCCGGCCGTTCTCGAGTTGGTTCTATACGATACTCCGCAACGTTTGCACAGATATGATTCGACGGCGGTTGCACCACAAGAAATGCAGGACAAATTATGTAATGAATCAGCAGGCATTCGGGAGCACATGCATTTCATACACCTCCTCACCATGGAAAGATATTGACGCATCGGACATTCTGGCCGGACTGAGTAAAGACGACAGGATGGTATTGACTTTGCGGATTGTACATGAGATGCCTTTCGTCGACGTAGCCGCAGCGATGGGGATTTCCACCGAGGCGGCTAAAAAACGCGCCCAGCGGGCGCTTCGGCGACTGCGTAAAAGCGGACGGATGCGGCGACTGTACAAAGACAGCACAGGGGAAGAGGAAGAAATTTCGGGCGACATTTCCAAAAAAATTGTCCCGCCGCGGACGGTTTGAGCGTATTGATGGAAGGATATGCCCGTATCCGGATGCGGCCATGAACTGCCGACAAGCCCGCGAAAATCTCGAATTGTACGTCTTTGGCGGCCTTTCGCCGCAGCAACACTGCCGGGTGCGCGAGCACCTCGGACAATGTCCGGCCTGCCGCGAGGCCAAGGAGCAAATCCGACGGATCGCCGACGACGTCAAATGCTCAGGCGACGCCGATGCGCCGTCGGTCGCTTTCGAATACAGATTGCAGGATGCAGTGTCGCGGGAAATCAAATCGAAACGTTTCGGCCGTCGTATTCGTCGCGTCATTACTGTCTTCGGCGCCGCGGCCGTACTTATCGCGGCGGTGAGTTTGTGGGGCATAATCAGTGGCGAATCGCAGCCGCGGAAAACATCAGCCAGCAACGGATTTCTTGAAAAGTGGCGTTACGAAGGCGCCATGGCCGCGCGGGCTTCTACGGCGGATGGTTTCATCGTAAACGGCGACAACATGTATTTTGTTGCCGGCGATGATACGGACGGACATGTGGTAGCCGTGGACGCCGCCACCGGCGAGTCCAAATGGACTTGCCCGGCCAGAAGTTTCGGTTATCTCGCAGCCGACGGAAAAAGGGTATTCTGTCTGGCCAAGGGGCAAAACGGGCAAATCGCCCTGCTTGCGCTGGACGCCGCCGACGGCGGCAAATTGTGGCAAAGTATCTATCGGGGGCGCGGGCACACGATATATCCCTCCCGGCCGTCGCCACTGGGCCAGGACAGGGTATGCTGGACCGTCGGCCGCGAGGTGCGAATGCTGAACGCATCCACGGGCGAGGTAAAGTGGACGCGGTCATTCGAGCGTGAGGGGCTGCCTTCCCGTGCGGCAAATAGAAACGGTTATATTTACGTAGCAACTGCGGGGCGGCTGATGCGGCTGGAGGCGTCCTCCGGGCATATTTTGTGGCGCCGAGAATTCGAGGACAGCAGGTTCGCCATCGGACGACCGCTTGTGGCGCTGGGGTCCGGACGGATTTATTTCGCACAAACCGAACTCGGCATGGACAGCAAACTGTTCTGCATCGATGAAAACTCTCGCCGAACACTGTGGCGCAGGGCGGTCAGCCCCACCCGGTGCCTGCTGACGACCTCCGAGGGACTCTATCTGAGGGGCAGGAATGTAACTGCGATTGACCGTCGCACGGGCCGGGTGCTCTGGAAGCGCGCCGCCGAGGGATGCAGTCCGCTGAGTGAGACCGGCGGACTTATTTATTACGTCGACACCCGCCGGAACGGACGGCTCGTGGCGCTGGATCGCCGCACCGGAAAAATCGTCCGTCGTATACCCGGAGTGCTCTCATGCAACGCCTTCGCCAGTGTCGGCGACACAGGATACATAAAAACACGCGACGGCACCGTACACGCCATCGTCATGGCCGAACCCGGCCGCTCGTAATCACCCCCAAAATGTAGACCAACAGCCGGAATTGTTACAGACGTTTTACCAACAGAGAAAGGAAAGGATTTATTCGATGAAGTTCAGTAGTTCGAAGATGTTTTTGGCAATATTCGCAACGTTTTTATTCGTTTACTCGACTGCAGCGGGCGATGATGATTCCGTCGCTGCGTCTACGCAACCGGCCACGCAACCCGCCGGCCGGGAGGACGAACAGGCGCAAACCATCACCATAACGGGTAAAAAATCACCCGTGGAGCAGGGCGAAAAGTCCAACTTCACCGCCCAGGGGCCCCGCGACCTAATCAAGCGGCCATTGAGCGAGTCACCAGGACTGGACACCGCACAAAGCGTTGTGGGCAAGGAGGAGATGGAATGGCTGGATGCGTATTCCGTCATTGACGCGCTTAAGTACGTGCCGGGCGCGTGGACGGAGTCCCGCGGTAGAAAGGTTAAAAAGTTCTTTTCGGTCCGCGGGCAGCGATATCCCTATCCGGGTTATCTCATCGACGGCGCATGGTTCAGGGAATTCCACGAAACGGGATATTTTATCAGCACCGCGAACCTCGAACGGCTGGAGGTCCTTCGCTCCAGCGGCGCCATGATGCTCAGCCCCGGCGGTATGTCCGGCATGATAAACATCATCCCCCGCACGTACACCAAGCGCCGGACCAATATTAAGACCCTTTACGGAAGCCACAACACCTCCCGCACTGACCTCAGCCACGGCGACGTAATCGGCGAACTGTCCTACGCCATCGGGGCGGGGTACAAACACACAGACGGACCGGATGGCGAAAACGCCAATGAGAATATCACCAACCTCTATAGCCGTATTGTCGCCAGTCCCACTCCGGAATGGACTTTCTCAGTTATGGGCATGAGTTTCTTCGGCGACCGCTCGCTGCAACTTGCGGAACCGCCCGCGCAGGCCAGGTTCCGGACCGAAAGTACTAACTATGATCCGATGAAAAGTTACCTGTTCGTGGGCAAGGCGCGGTATCAGCCGAGCGACAGGGCCGCCACAGAAATAATCGCCAACTACGCCCAGCGGCGATTTCACGGCCATACCTCCGGCAGCGACGACTGGCTCGAGGACGACTTCGAATACGGGGCGCGAATAACTCAGACGCTGAAACTCTGCGAGAAAAACACGCTGCGATTCGGCGGCCTGTTCAACAACTGGATATCGCCGACAGGAAAACGATTTTATGTGGGCAACCCCGCTGACCTGTGGACGTATTCGGGGATAATCGTCGACGAGCACGATTTCGGCAATTTAATTTTGAATGCCGGCTATCGCCTCAGCCGCACCTACTATAACGAGTTTGGCGGCTTCAACGTCGAAGGCAGCCCCAAGGGGGGCCTCAGGAACGTGAAAGTCCAAGACGAGTGGCGCGATCCGCTGCACACGTTCACGCTCGGCGGTGTGTATAAACTGCCCAAGGGCTACTCTATTCACGCCAATGTGACGCGAGGCCAGTTGGAGGCCAATCCCGGCATGCTCGACACCGACCTCCAGCAGCCCGGAACCGAGACCAGGACAAAATGTGACCTGGGCCTCAAGCGGGAATGGGACCGCTTCGGCGAGGCCTCGCTGACAGCATTTTACGTCCATCAGCAGGACGCGGCCGTGCTGACACGACAGACGGTCACCGTCAATGGCAACGAATTCGGGCTGTTCGAAAACACCGACAGGGACAACTATGGCCTGGAACTGGACGTGCGGTCAAAAAGGTTCGACAACGGACTGCAGTTTTTCTTCAACGCCGTCGGCATGCAAACGGAGAAAAAAGAGGATGGTGTATGGGTCGAGGATGAGGAAGTTCCCAATATCATTCTCGGCGGCGGCGTGTCGTACCTAATTAAGAACGTCGAATTCTCCGTACTGGCCAAGCGCGTCTCTCAGTACGAAAACCAGCGGTTCCTCGCCTCGGGCAGTGCGCCGGTCGACCTGGGCGACTTCACAGAGGTCAACACGAAGGTTACATATTACTTCGGCGAGGACAAACAGCACTATGTTTTCTTCGGCGTGGACAATATATTCGACGAGCATTATTCCACGGTCGTCGGATGGCCCAACGAAGGCGCCACGTTCAAAAGCGGCCTGGGCCTGAAGTTTTGAACTCAATAGTTTATAATTATTCTGTACCGTGCAAATTGAGGCATCAAAAATGGTTTTGAAAATTATCGTCGGGTTTGTCGCCGGCATCGGCCGCGTATGCAAAAACATTCACTTGCATGCGGCTGTTTGTCTGTTGGCGCTGATGTCCCTGGCCACGGGCGATCCGCCGGATTCGCCTGCCACCCGCCCGTCGTCCTCTATCGCGCAAAACGTAATTGCCGAACTAATCGCTGCCGACCAGGCCCGCGATGAACTGCAACAGGCCGAGCAACAATGGGCCATGGAGGAGGAAAAACTCCAAATGCTCATAGACTCGGTCAACCGTCGGGCCGAGCAACTCAGGCGGGAAGCCGATAAGGCCGAAAAGAATCGCTCGGAACTGAAAAAGCAGGTGGCCGACGAGCAGGCCCAACAGCAGCGGCTCGTAGAGGTCGAGGCGATGGTGGACGCACTCGCCGAACGGCTCGAACAGGCCTTGGAAACGCTGAAGGGCCACTCGCTGCCCGGCGTTGTCCCGCCGGACACCGCTGCTGGGATAACCGACCCGCTGCGGCGATTTTCGGCCGATATTAATCGCCTGGCCAAAACCGAGCAGAACAACTGCACCTCAACTGTGGAACTGGTCAACGCGGAACTGGGCGGGCGGACCGTAACCGTCAAACTCCTTCGCGCCGGCGGCGCGGCCGCGTGGTGGATGTCGCTTGACGGCAAAAAAGCCGGCCAGGCCACCATGCAAGATGAGGAACTGATGTTGGATCCCGCGGCCGACGAGCAGGACGCAGAGTCCATCAAAAAGGCCTTCGCCATCGCCGAGGGGCAGTCCGCGCCCCACTGGACGCTCCTTCCGGTGCATCACCTGAACGTCGATAAAAACGAGGAGCAGGAACAATGAAGCGAGGCCTGTGCGTTATTGTGCCCATTATTCTTACACTCCCGGTCGCTGCGCAGGAGTTGCCCTCGCCGCAGGATCTGCTCTCCCGCGCAAGGGCCACACGCAAACAGGCCCGCAAGCGTCTGGCCGAGGCGAAAACCGCACATCTTCAACGCCGCAAAGAACTGGCCGCGAAGTTACAAAAGGCCTACGAAAATCTCGACGCCGCCCGCGCAGAGGCAAAAGAGACCGAGCGATCGCTGGAAAGCATGCGACAGAAGGCCGAAGACCTCCGCAGCAACGCCGCCATGGCCGAGCGTCGCACTAAAAACATTGTAACACAGTTGGCGGAACTTGCCGGCGCTTCGATAGAAGTGAACGATTCCATAGCTGCCGTGGAGCAGGCAGCATGGGATGCGCTTAGGCGCCGGATGCAAAATATACGCAACGGTTTCGACGTTACCGTCGGTCCGGAAAATATCGTGGCTCGCGACGGTGGCGAACAACGCGTTACCGTGCTGCACCTTGGCGACTTCGCCGCCTACGCCTGCGGCGACAATGAGGCGACGCTGGGCCTGCTTGGCAAATTGCCCGACGGCTCCATGCGCGTTACGGGCCAGTACGTTCCCGAGGACGGCGCCGATACTCTTCATGCAGCCGCCGACGGCGAACTTGCCCATCTGCCCTTGGACGTGGATGGGTCTTTGGTAGAGCGAAGCCCGTCTCGGCCGTGGACGATGAAAAGTTGGATTAGCGCCGGCGGCCTGTTCATTTATCCGATAATTGTCGTCGGGGCCGTTGGAATCATCCTCATCATTGAGAGGGTGGTGTACCTGGTGGCTACCAAGGCGCCGCCGTCGCTGGTGAATGACGTATTGGCAAGGGTTGGCAGCGGCCGGGCCTCAGAGGCGCACATCGAACTGAAAAAATCTTACACGCCGACTGCCCGCGTGCTGCGGGCCGGCATAGACTCCATGGGCGCCGACGAGCAGCAGCGCGACGCGGCGATGGAGACAGCCCTTCTGGCCGAGGCCCCCAAACTGGAGAGGTCACTCTCGGTGCTGGCGGCCCTGGCAGGCGTGGCGCCGCTGCTGGGGCTTCTGGGTACCGTCTCTGGAATGATCGCCACCTTCGATACGATCTCGACGGCGGGCACGGGAAATCCCCGCCTGCTGTCCGGCGGTATCTCCGAGGCGCTTATCACCACGCAGTTCGGATTGATGGTGGCCATTCCGCTGCTGTTGGCGCATGCGGGCCTGGCCCGCTGGGTCGAGCGTCGCGAGGCCCTGCTCGAACACGACGCGATACGAGTGTTCGGTCTTAACCACGAAGATTCATCCGGACGTGACAAATGAGCGAAATCATAAAATGGTTAAATGACGGCGGCGCAGTGATGTACGCCCTGTGCGTCCTGTCGCTGGCGATGACTTTCCTGATACTGGAGCAGCTGTGGGACGTTACCGTGCGGGCGAAAATTTTACGCAGTGCCGGGGCCTTCGGGAACATTGCGATGCGCGAAACCGGCGAACTGGCGGGCCTGCGACGCATGGGGCTCATCCGCGCGTGTATAGTGATAGCCCCCTTGTTTGGCCTGCTGGGCACCGTCACCGGCATGATAGAAACATTTAGAAGCATACTGCAGGGCGGATATATAACCGAGATGAGCGCCGGCATACGGAAGTCGCTGCTGACCACGCAGTTCGGTCTGGCCATAGCGGCCCCGGGCCTGCTGGTCGAGAGATTTTTGCTTCGTCGGCGGCAGCTGGTCAGCCAATTGGCCCAAACCGCCCGCATGAAAGAGAAGGTGCGATGATGCGCCGCGACGTGCTTACAGGCAGGCGATACAGCAGTAAAGGCGCGACCATCGAGATGGCTCCGCTGATAGACATGGTGTTCATCCTGCTGATTTTCTACATCGTCTCGACGAGTTTCGTCCAGGACTCCGGCGTGGTGGTGAACCGCCCACAGAGCGCCTCGGCCGAGCAGATAACCGCGCGATACCTGCCCGTGGCCATCACCAAGGCTGGCACCGTTCACGTGGCCGGGCGCACAATAAATCCCGGCGACGCCTCGTCCATCGAGGCCGCCATGAAAGACCTCGACGCCCGCCGCGTGGTCATCCAGGCCGACCGGGACGTGCCAACGCACCTGCTGCTGAAGGTGCTGGACACTTGCAAGGCCGCCGGCGCGAAGGATGTCAGCGTTGCCGCAATCGCAGAGTAACGGCTAAACCGCAATGGAAAACAAAAAACTAAATTTGACTCACAAATACCGCCCCGGGCCCCGCATCCGACACATACTGGCTGCGGCCGGTGCTGTCGCCCTCAATGCGGCGCTCGTCATATTGCTGGCGGCTTGGAACATGGCCGAAGGAGACTCCGCAGGTAAGCCGCCCCGCGCCGTTCCGCTGGAGGTGGTAGATTTACCCGAAGAAGAAATGAAGATCGTCACTGATGCGGCTGTCACCAGCGCCGCCCCTGCCGAGAAGCCGGCCGCGCCGAACCTGCCCTCCCCGCCGATGCCGAAAATCGCCACAGAGACGGTAAAACTCGACGCCCCCACGATGCCGCGGGCCGACGCTGTCCTCGTACCGGAAGTATCCGACCGGTTGCCGGACATATCGGCCGAGGCGATTTCTACGCCCGTGGTCGGCCGTTCGCCGAATGTCCCCCCAACGCCCGATCCGTCATCACCCGGCCCCGCCGGAACGACACGCGGGCCCCTGCTCATCCAGCCGCCGGACCTGTCCCGGTATTACCCCCGGCGGGCAAAAATAGACGGCGTCACCGGAAGAACCATCTTGCGACTGGTTGTCGGCAAGCAGGGTCGCGTTACGAATGTCAATATCATAAGCAGCACGCCGTCGGGCGTGTTCGAGACCGCCGCAAAACGGGCGGCCAGAACGCTTACGTTCCGCCCAGCACTTCGCGACGGGCAACCAATTCGCGTGTCAACCCGGTTGGTAATGAAATGGAGACTGGAGGATTAACACATGCGGCGGTCGACAATAGTCATGCTCATAATTCTGGCTGCGTTATGTGTGGCATTTCAGGCCCGCGGCACGGAAGAACCCGTTAAACTCCCGGCCGAACTGGCCGAGGTCATCGAGGCAGCCCAGGACGACTTGCAAAACGGCAGGACGGACGAGGCCATAACACACTTGAAGGATTATTCCGGCAAGGATCACGCACTGCGGCATCTTCTGCTCGGCCACACTTATTTGAGGCGGGCGGATTTGTCCGCCGCGGCCGCGGCTTATCAAAAGGCGCTGGAAATGGACAACGAGCTGTCCCGGGCCGGCGTGGCCCTGGGGCAGGTTTACGCCCGGCAAGAGAAATGGAAAGAGTCCTCCCGCATACTCGGTCAATACCTAGCCACGGATGAATGCAGCGCCGATATGCTGTTCATGTACACCCAGGTCTCCCGGCGTATGGACGACAACCGCCTCTGCCGCGTGCTGACCGACAAGGGGCTAATCCGCTTTCCGCAAGACGGGCGGTTCAGACGCATGGACGTGAACCTGCTCGTGGAGGAAGGCAGGTACGCCCTGGCCGCCGAAAGCGTGCGAAAGCTGCTGAAAAAATCGCCCGCCGATGCCGACCTTTGGGGACAATTGGCCTATACTCAAAGCCAGGCCGGCGATGAGGAGGGGGGGCTGGCTGCCCTCGAGTCGGCCCTGATGTGCCGCCCGAATGACATCGACCTGCACCGCCGCTTCCTGGCGACCCAGTTAGCCGAGGGAAAGTGGCTTGCCGTGGTCAATCACGGAAAGGAACTGCTGTCCGGCCCGCTGGCAGGGAAGTCACGGACCGATGCGAAGATAATGGAGTTGCTCATCCGCGCCGCCGACAGGGGCGAAAAGGACAAAATACTTGGCAACTGGCTCAAACTCGTGGACGAAAAGGATCGCTCCCGCACGATTCGAATTATCGAGGCCCGTCTGGCCCTGCGACGAGGAAAAACCAAAGACGCCCGCAAGGTGCTGCGCAAACTAATCGCCCAAGGCCAGGCCGATGCTGACATCTTCCTTTGGGCGGGCCACCTGGCCGAGAGGGCCGAAGACTGGGCCCGTGCGGCTACGCTTTACGACTACGCCCGCCGGTCGGAAGGTTCGGCTGCGCAACTGGCCACGCTTTACCTTGCTCGGCTGCGTTACAATCGCGGCATGTACGACCGGGCTGTCGAACTGCTGAAGGCCCACCTCAACGAACACCCCCAGGACACAACGGCAAGATCCCTGCTGGCACTGGCCAGGGATGCTCAACAGGGCAAATAATTCCGTTGCCCTGCATGTACGGATGGGGAATTTATATACTCACTCCCATACGCCCGTAGCTCAATGAATAGCACCTTTCACTTGCTTGCACGCGGACCTTCCGTGGTCCCGCACCGGGCTTGCCGGGTGTGGGTCTGCGAAGGATACAAAAACAGAATAAAGCAACAAAAAGCGGCCACTGTTTTCGTAAGGTGTGCGACTGGGAGAATTATCGCTCTTCACATTGTGAACTTGAAAGGCCATTAACTCGAGTTTGGTCCCACAAAAGCAGGGCCGGAACAAACCTGCCTTGCCGAATTTAGACGAATTCGCCAATGAATCGGTCGGCCGTAGAGTCTTTAACTATTTCTGGACATTTAGAAGCACAGGTTCTTGCGGCTGGCTTTTTTTCATCGCCATGCGCCGTAGCCTCTGACGAACAAGCCAGTAAAAACTCCCTGACATCTTTTTATTTGCCTGTTAGACACCAATCTTCATACATTCACATGCGGATTCTGTCTCCTGCAAGGAAAAATAAAAAAACCGTAACGTGCAGCACTATTCGGTTGTTGTATTATTATAAAAAGACCGATGGCCCCGGCGCGACGGGATCGATTATTGGCTAACCGGGAATCCCGGGTTGGTAATGTGAGGTTATAATGACTATGCAATACAGAAAGATACTGACTCTGGCGGTGAGTGTATTTCTCACAGGTCATACTGCGGCCTCGAGCTACGATGTAATTTCACCAAACGGCAAAATTGTTGCTGAAGTAGTTCATGACGAGTCCGATGGCGCATTGTTTTACACGGTGACTTGCGAAGGCAATGGTATACTTGAGAAAAGCGCGCTGGGCATCGTGACAGAAAAAGTGAATTTTACTTTCGGCTTGGAGTTCCTGCAGAGCCGGAGATCTGAAATTGACGAAACTTATACGCTTCCGGTAGGCAAGGTTTCGCAGTACGTAAATAAGGCCAATCAACTCAGACTTACATTCCAAAAAGACGGCCGCCGACTGCACGTGATTTTCAGGGTTTATAACGATGGTGTGGCTTTTCGC
Source organism: uncultured Planctomycetaceae bacterium (assembly GCA_964472875.1). Lineage (GTDB taxonomy): Bacteria > Planctomycetota > Phycisphaerae > SM23-33 > SM23-33 > CAYYMD01. The sequence goes on along the minus strand of CAYYMD010000005.1, from coordinate 5,202 downwards.
TATGCCATACCTGGCCAGGGCGATATTAAGATTTCCGGTGAGTCCACCGGTTTTCGGTTGTCGGGCGAGCCCGTTTACTGGGGGCAGGGGCATCCGAACCGGTACGGCTATGAGAACACCCTTGGAAAAATTAACGAGAAGTCCTTCTCTCTACCGCTGCTGTGCGAGTTAAAAAAGCCCAGGCGTTGGGTGCTGCTTTCTCAGGCAGCCACTTATGGCAGTTACTGTCTTCCGTACCTGCAAAACGATTCTGGAATGTTGCGGATTTGCTTTCCCATCAACCAGAAAAAGCCGGTAATCGCCGAGCTGCCGTTTGAATCGCCGTGGCGAGTGGTTGTCGTTTCTCCCGGCGACTTGTCGGTTATTGTCGAGCAGATGCTTTTCGAAAACCTTAACCCTCCCACCGAGCCCGAACTTAGGGATGCCGATTGGATACGGCCCGGTTCCGCCAGTTGGGACTGGTTCGCCGGAGACAAGAGGAACACCACCGGTTGGGTCGATTTCGCTGCGGAAATGGGCTGGGAATATCATCTGCTCGATGATGGCTGGGAAGGTTATATTGGAGACAGGAATGCATTGGTCGAATATGCCGACCGGAAGGATGTGGGTATTATGGTTTGGAAAGCCGTTCGCGGGGTAAAAACTCCCAAGTCTATGCACGCCTGTTTCAAAAAATACGCAGGTCACGAATTCAGGGGTGTGAAGGTAGACTTTTTCGACCGGCTGGGGGGCCGTAGCAAAGAGGATTATGAGGATACCCAGATGGCGATGCAGGTGCGCGACAACCTGTGTCGGATTGCAGCCGAGTACAAATTGCAACTGGTGTTACACGGCGCAGCACTGCCCACGGGGGAGCGCAGGAGATGGCCACATCTGCTCTCGACGGAAGCGGTAAAGGGTCAGGAAGGCAATCCCAATCCGAGCCACGACAATTGCATCCCGTATATCCGCAACCCACTCGGACCGGTGGATTACTCGCCGGTCTGGTTCGGTAAAGGTGGAAAAACCGATGCTTATCAGTTGGGCACTAGCGTTGTCTTCGAGTCGGGAATACTGCTGTTTGCCGATCTGCACAAGGATTATCTGAAACATCCGGCAAAACCCTTCCTGAAACATGTTCCGGCCACGTGGGATGGGACCAAATTTGTGGAGGGATATCCCGCAAGCCATACCGTGATCGCCAGGCGTAAAGGAGTCGACTGGTATGTGGGTGGTATGACGGTGAAGGCGCGTACCGTCTCGGTGCCGCTGACGTTTCTCGACAAAAATCGCCGATACCAGGCAACAATCTATAAAGACAAAAAGAGCGGCCGGGGTATCATCATCGAATCCTGCCGGGTTAAAAATTCGCAGAGTTTGGAACTCGCTATGAGGGACCGCGGCGGTTTCGTTGTATACCTTGCGCCATTGGATAAGCCGAAATGACAAGGCGGAAATGATCAAAATGGCCAAATTAAGGCATCCTGCGTTGTAATAGTCGATTGAACCATGATTATGGAGAATATGACGATTAAATCGAAAATACATCGTACACCTTAGAGACGGCAAGGCGCCGCGGGCATTTCATGCAATTCATGTGGCGCGTATTTGCGACGGTACTTGCAATGGCAATCCAGCAGAACGTCATGCTGGCCTATGAGTTCAAAAAAGTGAAGAGTATGAAAATACATTTTAACCGCCATATATTGATTTTGTTGGCGCTGGTCCTGGCGGCTGCACAGGCGTTAGGGGCCAAACAAAAAGAAGCCCCAAAGGCACTGCCTATGGACCTGAACCCCGACGCGGTTCCGTTGTCCGACGTTCATCCCCGACCTGATTTGAAACGCGACTCCTGGCTGTGCCTCAATGGACAATGGGACTTCGACTTTGATCGCGAAGATGTCGGTTTAAAAGAACGCTGGCACCTGGAACACGACTGGCCGAAAGAGATCATGGTCCCGTACGTACATCAATCGAGGCTTTCAGCCATTCAGGATGCGCGTCACTACCGACGGGTCTGGTACCACCGAACATTCAAAGTGCCTGCCGCCTTCGAAGGCAAGCGTATCCGGCTGCACATAGGGGCAGCCGACTTTCGCGCGACCGTGTGGGTCAACGGCAGGGAAGCCGGCACTTACGAGGGCGGCTACACGCCGTTCTTCTTCGATATCACCGACCTGCTCAAGGCCGACCGTGAAGCTGAGAACGATGTGGTCGTACGCATCTACGACAACGAACTCGATTCCGAACAGCCGCGAGGCAAGCAGTGGGACACAGGCCGACGCAACCGTTGGAGCTACACTCATCTGACGGGCATCTGGCAGACCGTCTGGCTGGAGGCTGTCAACCCTCGACATATCAACCGCTACCAGGCCGTGACAGCCATTGATCCGCCCACGGCGGAGCTGACGGTATGGGCCCAAACTGCCCCCGAAGGTTCTTTGGTCAAGGCAATACTGCAGGAGCAGAAGTCGAACGAGGTCGTCGCACTGAGCGAAGGGGCCGTGGAGAATGGGCAGGCGTTGCTGAAGATTTCGGCCCCCAATGCCGAATTGTGGTCGCACAAGGCGCCGAATCTGTACGACCTGCGGCTGGATCTCGTCGTCAATGATGAAATTGTCGACACAGTCGGTTCCTATCTCGGTTTTCGAACCTTCGAGGCGCGCGACGGGGCCTTTTTCCTGAACGGGGAGAAGGTCTGGCTATGCGGCGCCCTCGATCAGGGCTATTGGCCTCAGAGTCTGTACACGCATCCCTCGGACGAAGCGGCCATCGCCGATATCAAGTACGCCAAGCACGTGGGGCTGAACCATATTCGCAAGCACCAGATGGTCGCCGACCCGCGATTCCTGTACCACTGCGATCGCTTGGGATTGCTCGTCTGGGGTGAGATGGCCAACGCCGGTCAGAAATGCCTGAGCGAGCGTGCCAAATCGATCGCTCTGCGGGAATGGTCTCGCGTTATCCGGCGCGACTTCAATCACCCCAGCATCGTAACCTGGGTCTACTCCAACGAACACTGGATGCATGGCGGGACGGTCGAGGAACGCGTCGATCATTATCGCCGGGCCTATCATCAAATGAAGCAGTGGGACCCGACAAGGCCCGTCATAGACACCAGTGGATACTATCACGTCGATTCCGACATCCTTGATCTCCACTGCGGTCCGCGGCAGCGCCTCGACGCGGCCTATCGCTGGGCGCAGGGCGATCTGGACAAACCGAGCCAAACGATAGTGTTCCTCGCAGAAATGCCCTACCGGGGACAGCCGATCGTGGTCAGCGAATGGTACATCCACGACTTCGACAAGTCGCGACAGAAAAAATGGATTCGGCAGTATCTGTCGTGTCTATCCGAATACGCGTCCCATCGCCTCTGCGCCGGCCACTGCTACGTGCAACTGTACGATGTCGAGCGGGAACGCAACGGATATCTCCGCTACAACCGACAGCCGAAAATGGACGAACAGACCAAGTCCGTCTTGCAGGCGGCCCACCGCCAGGCCATCAAACGGGATCTGGACTTCGACTGGTCCGGCTTCATCGACAAGCATTGTCCCGCCGCGGAAGGAAAACAGACAAAGGAGAATCGAAGATGAATACCATTATAAACAAACAGACATGCACGTTGCTGGCAGGCTTGCTTATTGCGGGGGCCGCGGCATTGGCGGAGGATTCCGGATCAACGCTGATAGGCGACCCCAACTTTCCGCTTATCCGCCTGCCCGCCGACTACGATTCGCATCGCAGCACAAAACGCGTCGACCTCGACAAAGGGCAGTCCTGCGAGATCCTCAACGCGAAAGGACCGGGTTGCGTACGGCATTTCTGGATCACCACCACCGTTCCGGACGATCTGGAGATCGAAATAGTCTGCGACGGCGCCGAAGCGCCTCAAGTCCGCATGACGATGCACCAGTTTTTCGGTGTCCTGCTCGGGAAAGAGCCGTACCGGATAAAGTCCGGGCCGATCAAGCTGCTGCCGAAAAATGGATACAATTCGTATTTCCCAATCCCGTTCCAATCCTCCTGCCGAATCGTGCTGCGCAACAAGGGGACAAGGAAGACCGCGATCTGGTCGATGGTCAATTGGCAGAAATACGACAAAGACGCCACAATCACCCTCTATAGACTCCACGCCGAATTCAGCGAAGAAAAACCGGCCGACCCCTTCGGAACCACCCTGCTGGGTTCTATCGGCGGGCAGGGGTTTGTCGCCGGGATGATCCACGCCATAATACGCAAAGACCGCAGAGACGTGATCTGGCACACGGGGGGCGACACCTGGCTGATCGACGGCGAAACCAATCCGCACGCAATGAGAGGTATCGGCAGCGAGGACGTCTTCGGGCATTCGTTCGGCGTCCATAAAGACATGAACCCGTGGATGGGCGCCGGCCATGTCATCGGCTCCGGTCCCAAAACTTCAGAGGTCGTGGCGTATAGGTTTTTCGGGATAGACAGCGTCGCCTTCGATTCGTCGCTGGTTCTGCGCTTCGGAACCCTGGCCAACGATATCGAGAACATCCTGTACTACTACAAAGTGCGCGGGTCGAAGCCGCCTGCAGTGGAATCCCCGGCGCGATGGAAGCTTGCCGGCCCCTTAGAAGTCTCCGACTTCAAGGCGTTCAAACAGGCGGATCTCCCTGAGAGCGTGCTGGAAGGGGCGCACGCCGAATGGAGGTGGGGACGTCGAACGCTCTCGTCCGTCGAAATGGAGACCGAACGCACCTGGGTCGATTTCTGCCGCTGGTTCCGCAGGAAGCATCGCGGCAACGTAGGAACCCAACCGGCCAATTGCGCCGCGTATGCGAGCACGACGATTGCCTCTCGAAAAGAGCGGAACGTCACGCTCCGCTTCGGTTGCGACGATTGGATGAAGATCTGGCTGAACGGACGCCCCGTAACTACTCTGAAACACGACCATGGATTCGAAATGGCCGAGGTCCCCGTAAAACTGAAGCAAGGCGACAACAGTCTGGTTGTAAGACTTAGCAATTTCGACAACGTCGAATGGCGCTGCTGGGCCTTCAGCTGCACTATATCGAATCGTGAGCAATAGCCATCCGCCAGCGCGGTGATATGCCTGGAAAAAAAGTCTTTCCAATGATTGGAATTCTATAATAGGAAAGCTTCCAAGCATTGGACAAAGAACCAGAAGAACAAAGAAAGGTGACACATACGAAAACATATTCCAACCGCTATGTATCGGTTTTGTTGGCG
>CAYYMD010000004.1:0-84128 GCA_964472875.1 uncultured Planctomycetaceae bacterium | reverse complement strand
AAAAGGTCTAAAAACCTGCAACAGCCCGGCACAACGCGCAAAAAACCGGCAATTTATGAAATAACCCGGAACGGCTGTGCACAAAATGAGCCGCGAGCGGCCGTATGCCCCGGCCGTTGGGCCGGCCCCGTTGACCCCGTGGTTCGGAATTACGAAATCCGCGATCCGCAATTAATGAAGCCGGCCCGGGGATTCGAACCCCGAACCTCGGCTTTACGAAAGCCGTGCTCTGCCATTGAGCTAGACCGGCGGGATTATTGTCTGCTGTCGGCCAGGGCCTTGTCGTCTTCGGCCGCGGCGGCGGTATACATTCTCGCGTTCGTCGCCGGCCAGACGTCATATATCCACGGCGAGACATACATCGCCACGAAGCCCGGCCGGGTCGTGCTGGCGTGGGGGTCTCCGGAGCTCATGGCCGGGGTGACCTCCACCTGGTAAAGTTTTCCGTAGACCTGTTTCTTTTCCTGCTTGTCGCCGGGCTTTGGCCAGTCGAAGCCGATGAGCCCGGCCGAGGGGCCGTGGGTGCCGTCGACGTTGCCGATTACGCTGGTGCCCACGCCCAGCAGCGTGGTGTCGCTGCGGTTGTAAAAATTCACGATGCCCTGCCCGCAATGCTCCAGGGCCTTCGTCAGGTTATAGGCGCTGGAGATGCTGGCCGAGAGCAGAATCAGCCCGTCGACCTGCCTGTCCTTGGGCATTGCCTCGGCGGCGAAGACGGCCACGCCGCCGCCGCCGCTGTGGCCGACTATATACACGGGCCGCCCGGGATGGCTGTCCTGGTACTCGGTGACCATGTTGGCCACCCGCACGCCCGCCAGGCGGTTGCCTATGAAGTCGACCTGGTTCAGGAGCATGCCGGCCCCGGGTATGGGCCTGCCCCATGAATGAATCGGCATGGCGTAATTCATGCCGGCCGACAGCAGGCCCCTGCGGATGTCCTCGTTGAGGCCGCTGTAGCCCTCGATGCCCGGCAGGATAATTACCATGCCGTTATTGAGTCTATCCTCGGTGAGGAACTCGCTGTTGCCGTTGCAGCCGGCGCCTGCCGCCATGCTCACCAGGGCGACTATCAGAAAACCTGTTTTTTTGCGTGGCATTTTTATCCTCGCGACCGTCGTCATTTTTATGTCCTCCCGCCGCCCGCTGACCGGACGAGGGGAATATAGATTATCGACATTTTGACCGATAGTCGCAAAAAAATCCAGATAGTTTATAATTGATTTTGCCCCGGCGGGCGTTGCCGCCGATGAGATTCGGCTTTGCCAAGAGCGAAGATATTTTTGTTGGCGTGCGGCCGCGGGTGTATAGTAAAAATGAATTATCGGGCGGCGAATGACGGTGAGCGAGTTCGCCCGACGGAGAGATTAGCGATGAGTTTCATGGATGAAGCGAACGACTATGCCCGCGACGAGCTGGACCAGTTTGTGCCGGCGGTTTTCGCCAGGTGCGGTGATGAGGCGGAGTTGTACCGCATGCTGCTCGATGACCACGGCATTCCGGCGTTAGTGGGCCTGGAGAACCGCCTTGCCAGGGCGGGCGGCGCCGCAGGGAGACTTCCCGGACGGCGAAGTATAAGTCGCAGCGAGCCGGTGTTTGTGCCCGAGGCGCTGCTTGACGATGCCGAGCGCATCATAGCCGAGTGCCCGGATGTTCGTAAATACGCCGAGCAGCGGCGGAACCCGGACCTGCCGGAAGATACGGAAGAATACGATGTGCCCCCGTGGGAGATGGGGGATGATGACTGCGACGACGGGTTCGAGACGGATTTCTTCGACGACGATGAAGATTTCGATTTCGGCAGGAGCGAGTTTGGATTCTAATTATTACCAAACAGATTCATAGGACGAAGTAAAATATAACGATGATAATGGGAGAGCGAAAATGAGTTCGAATACCGGTAAGCAGCCCGCCGACCGGGAACGCCGCAAAGGTGACCGGCGCGGTGTGGTTGACAGGCGCAGCGGCCTGGACCGCCGCCGCGGCCCGGGGCGCCGCAGGAGCGACGAGAGACGGGCGGCCGAAGAAGGCGAAATGACGGATGAGCAATTTGATTTTGTCAGGGCGATTGACGAGTATAAAAGAGTGAACAACAAACCCTTTCCGACGTGGACGGAAGTGCTGGACGTGATAAAGGCCCTGGGTTACAGAAAAGTGGAAGAGCCCGGCGACATACGATAGAATAAATCGGGATCTGAGGCGACCGATGGAACTCATAGCAAGCACAGAATGGTATGCATCGTTTCGACTGGCCACCGTGGTGGTGCCCGTGGCGATGTATTTTCTTGTTCTGGGGCTGCTGAATACACGCAGTTCGCCGCAGTTGCTTACGGCGAGAGTTGACACCGCGATGCTGATGGTGGTCCTGAGTCCCCTGGTTCTTCTGCCGGTTGTGAATATCGTCGGACTTACGATGCTTGCGGCGGTTATATGTGCGGGGATGGTCGGCGTGGGGGCGCTTGTGATGCCGCCCGCCGGGGCGTGGGTGATTTACAATATTTCACAGGACGACGCCCGGGCCATAATTGCAGATGTTCTGCATGCCGTCGGTATTCCACATCAAGTGACGGATGATGGTTTTATCTCGGAGTCCGGCGAGGTACGTTTGAAGATAGGCGGTTTTGCTCTGTTGCGAAATGTTGCGGTGCGTTTGCAGGGCGGCGACAGGGACCTTGAAAGGAGATTTCACCACGAACTGCAGGTTCGGCTGGATACCGTGCAAGCCGCGAATAATCCGATGGCCCAGGGAATGCTGGTGGTTTCCGTGGCCATGCTCGTGGCGCCACTGGCGCTGGTAGTTAATCGAGCCGGGCAGATTGTGCGTGTTATTACAGACTTGCTTCAATAAACCGCATATGTTCAAATACGCATAGTCAAGACCTTTATGACTTTTAAAGATAGATATATATACGTGTCGATAGATTATCAGACGTTCGTTAGGGCAGGGGCGATGATGTTGTATCTGTTGTGCGAAAGCTACGAACAAGAGATTAAAATGAAACCAACGGCCGATAACAGAGGATGGCTGTGAAAAAAATAATAATTTTTTTAATAGTGATAATGTCCGTCTCAGTCGCGCCTTTGGGATGTACCGAAGGGGCGAGGGAGTTTTTTAAGACCGACAGTTCCAGATTTCTGTCTCCCGAGAAGGTTGTGGATTCCCCTGACCGTTCGCCCATAAATTACATAATGCCGAACGTTTCACTCGCCGACCAGTCCCAGGAACTGGTGCCTAACGCTACGTTTCCCCGAGAAGAGGACTGGGTCTACAGCGACAAGGACTACGTGATAGGACCCCGGGATGTGCTGGATATTTCCATTATGGACCTGTTCCAGGCGGGCCTGGAGACGGTCCTGAGGCGACAGGTAAGCGAAAGCGGATATATAGATTTGCCGTTGCTGCCGGAGCGCATTGTAGCCGAGGGATTTACCAAGAACGAACTGTCCGAGGTAATTGCCGACGCCTACAGCCCGGACATTCTGCGCGACCCTACCGTTTCGGTGACACTGGTCACCAGGCAACAGAATACGTTTTCCATACTCGGGGCAGTGCAGCGCCCCAATACCTACAATATCCTCCGCAAGGATATGCGTGTACTGGAGGCCGTGGCGACGGCCGGCGGTATTACACAGTCGAACATCCGTTACATATATGTAATACGTCATGCACCTGCGATTAGGCGCAAGGCCGAAGTAGGCAAACCCGAACGTAAGCCCCGTTCCGAAGATACCGGTAACGGTCTGCCGCCTTTGCCCCGGTTGCCGGAAGACGAGGCCGCCGAGGAAGCTACCCCCACCACCATGCCCGAAACTACTACAGCTCCTGCCGAGCCGGAAGACAGTGATATAGATTCGGCGCTGGAAGAACTCGAATCAATAATGCCGGGGCCGGCCCCGGCCACCGAGCCAAAGGGCGGTCCGGCCCCGTCTATAGTCCCCGCATTCAGTGAAACAAACGGCGCGCTTAGCACCGTTCGAACCACATCCCGCCCAAATAAAGAAAGGTGGATTTTTACCGACGGCAGGTGGGTTCGCGTCAGGAAAGGTGCGGCCGAGCCTGCTACAAAGCCATCCGAACGGCCTGGAAAAGAATCGTCTGAAAAACCTGCTGAAGTCGACAAAACCACACCGGCGACCAGGCCAACCCCTTTCCCGGAAAAACCCGAAAAATTTGTTCCTCCACCGTTAATTGAGCCACCGGTGGCCCGGGATGAGAGGATGGAGCCGGAAGTAGACATGGAAGGAAAGGACCCCTTCGGATGGGCGAAGGCGCAGCGCAAGGATGTTTCGCGGATTATCGCCATAAATCTTGACAAACTCCGCAACGGCGACCCGCGTATGAACATTATAGTGAGAGATAATGATATAATTCAGGTCCCCACACTCGAAGTGGGTGAGTTTTACGTGATGGGCGAAGTGCTCCGGCCGGGCGTGTACTCGCTGACCGGGCGGAAGGTGACAGTGAAGCAGGCGCTGGCCGCGGCGGGCAATATGGCGCCGCTGGCATGGCCCGAAAATTCCGTTCTCATTCGCCGGGTCGGCAACAGCGAAGAGCAGATAATACCGCTGGATATCGAGGCGATTTTCCAGGGAGAGGAATCGGACATATACCTTAAGCCGGATGATCTCATAGCAGTCGGCACCGATGTAAGGGCGCCATTCTACGCAGTCATACGGAACGCCTTCAGGATGACGTATGGTTTCGGGTTCATCTATGACCGGAACTTCGCTAATTCGCTTTTGGAAACCGGAGGCACCCCGACCGGTGACAGGTTCACCAGATGGTGATGCTCGCGGCGGGTTCTATACTGTTATATGACGGATTCATTTAAGCAAATCCGGACCAGCCAGGAGGGTGGCGGAAGCGGCTCCCTGACCGATATGGTTTCCTCATCGGACAGGGGTGTGAGGGAAGTACGGCTGGACCGTATAGCGTTAATTAAATTTCTCGCGCTTGCCCTGATTGTGGCTGCGATGAACTATCAGCAGTTTCCTTCGCTGATACGAGGTTGGTTCAAGTCCGATTCCAACTGGACACACGGTCCGCTGATTCCGCTGTTTAGTCTGTACCTGTTATTCGTCAGGCGGGATGAGATTTTCTCGGCGCCCCGACGAGTATGTGTGTGGGGTTTGCCTGTACTGTTGCTTGGGGCTGCATTGCAGGTTTGCGCCTACTGGATACGTAATCCGCTCTCGGCGCAGCTAAGTATGCTGATATTGATTTTTGGGCTGGTGCTGTACCTGGCCGGGCCCAGGATGGCCAAACTCACCTGGTTGCCGATTTTCTTTATGGTATTCGCATTTCCCATACCGAGTATTTATTACACCCGTGTTGCGATTCCGCTTCAGCATCTGGCCGCACAGGGTTCGTCGGTTTTGCTTACGCTGATGGGAGTTAAAGTTTCGGCCATCGCCAGCAAGCTCGACATAGTCAGTGTTACAGGACAGTTCCATCCGCTGGTGGTGGCAGAGGCCTGCGCCGGGATGCGCCTGTTGATGGCGTTTCCGGCACTGGCGGTCGCTACCGCATATCTGGAGGATAGGCCTTTGTGGCACCGCGTGGTAATGGTTGTAATGTCGATACCCATTGCTATTGCGTGCAACATTCTGAGGGTGACAATAACCGGCGTGATGTATGCTATCGACAAGCCGGAACTGGGTCACGGATTCATGCACGACTTTACCGGTTTACTGATGTTGATACCGGCGTTTGGAATGTTATGGCTTATAGGTTGGCTTCTGGCCGGTTTCAATGCGGAAGATGATGAAGAAGAAAACAAGCATGAAAATTTCAGCCGCTTGAATGTTGCCGAAGGAAATGAAAAACGTCAATCTCAAGGCGCGACAGATTCGTCCGAACTTCCTCCTGGGCAAAGGTTAGTTCAACTTGCAGCCAAGAATCGACACTTGATAGTTGCGTTGCTGGTACTCGTAATGACCGGTGGCGGTATATACGGTTTCGGGTGGGTAGAAAAAAAGCCTGTGCCATGGCCCGAGAATATTCGGGTTAACGAGGATTATCGTCTCCTCTCGCTTCCAAAGAAGTTCGGGCCTTTTGAAATGGTAGACCGTGACAGGGATGATGACGGCATGCCGGACGGCGAAAAGATATTCGATGAAAAACTACTTGCGCAACTTGGTATAGGCGACTGGATTGACCAGAACAGATACGAAAACCGTCGCAGCAACTGGTACGTCAGCAGGATCTATGAAGACACTCGCATCACGGGCAACAACAACCCATATCGTTTCTGGCAGGTTGATGTCTATTATTATACAGGACGAAGAGACCTTGCGCCTCACGTCCCGGAAAGATGTTTAGCCGTGGCGGGCAACGAGATACTCGGTGAGGGTAGTATCTCGCTGGCCGTACCTGGTGGCCCCCGGCCGTGGGATGATGAGATTAAATTCCAGCGAGTTGGTTTCAGGCCACTATCGGATGAGGGCAGCAGTTCGTACAGGGGTGTGCAATATTATACGTTTTCATTGAACGGGCAACCCGAATGGTCGTGGGAAATCGTACGGTGGGAATTGGCCAAACCGTGGGTGGATTACTGTTATTTTGCTAAAATACAGTTTACTCCTCAGGGAAATATTAAAGACATGGAGAGGGCGGACAAGCGGGTAAAGGAAATTATTAAACTCGCAATGCCCGACATACTCGATACGATTCGCATGCCGGCGCAGTTCAATCAGTTCCGGTCGGCAGAGAATGTCGAAAAAGATAACAACAGGAAGTGAAACAGGATAAACATGGCCAGACGAAGAAAAAGACTCAATAAGCGGATAATAGTTTTACTTATCATTCTGGGTGTATTAATTGCAGTAGGTGCTACGGCATTTGTTGTTATACGCTCACCAAGGGATCCGTCGCTTTACGTCAGGCGTGGCGAAGAGGCGCTGAAAGCCGGGAATTACAAGGAAGCCCTGAAGGCGTACTCTACGGCATATAATATTGATGCTTCACCCAAATACAATTACAGAATGGCCGGTATATTGTGGCGATGGGCTAATGATCCGAACCTTCAACTCACCGACACAGAAGCCCGCGAGCATGTGGGGGGGGCTCTGCAACAGCTTCGCAGAGCTTTAAGAAGTGACTCGGGATACACTGATGCCAGAAGGTTTCTTTGCGATGTCATGTGGGCATTGATTACCGATAATCAATGGCGCGAGAGGAGAATAGGAGCAAGTTACGAAGAATTCGTTGAAAATGCGCAAAAACTGCTCGAAGACGTTCCGGACGACCACCAAATGCAATATCGCTGTGGTGTAATTCTGACCAGACTGGCACATACTCTGGGCGGCGATTATGTTCAGGAGACAGAGCGTCATCTGACTAAAGCGACCAAACTTAAACCGGACGAGGCGAAATATTGGCTGACGCTTGCAGGATATCTTCGCAGCCGGGACAAAATAGATCGGGCCAAAGCGACTTACCGTGAGGCCCTTGAGGTTAATCCGTCCGATCCGACACTGCATGTGCAATATTCGGCCTTTCTTCTGGGGCAGGATCAGGATGAAGAGGCGCTGAATCACATCCGGCAGGCCATTGAGGCATCGCCCGAACAGGCGGATGGATACATTGCACTGGCCAGGTATTATCAGGACCGTGACCATCTGGATTATTCCAGGGCATTGAAGGCCCTTAATGCGGCTCAAAAAATAGAGCCCGGCGAATTTGCCATATATCTGAATCTTGGCGAAATATACAAAAAGCAGGATAAACCGGAGCGGGCTGAAGAGGCATATCGGCGGGGAATAGAAGCAATAGAAGAACGGCTCTCTCCCGAGAAGGAACTTATTCCGCAGCAGAGAGAAAATTTGCAGCAGGGGCGCACGCGACTGAGATTCGAAGTAGCCAATGCATTACTTAACAAATTGCCGGATGAAGGTCCGCAGCGGGATGAGCTTCTTTCCCAAGCCCGCAATTATAAGAAATTGATAGAAGAAAACGCTCCCAACAGCCCGCGAGTCAAACAGCTTGCCGGCCGTATCGCTTTCATTGAAGGCGATTACGACCGGGCCATGAATCTTTTGGAGGAGGCCAACCGGAGTTTTACAGGCATAGAGTCGAGTACGGTAAACATCCTTTACAATATCTATCTTCGCCGTGACCTGCCGGGCAAAGCCGAGCATCTTCTGGACCGCTTGCTCAGTATTCGCGGAAACGAACGGAATCCGACACTCCTGATGCTTAAGGCCAAACTCGCAATACAGGTTCGGGATTACGAAAAGGCAGCTGATAACCTCCGAAAGGTGCTGGCCAGCGACAGCGATTTCCCCCAGGCGAGAAATCTTCAACTGGCCGTATCGGTTATCAGGCAGGGTCGGACAACACTGCCGGCGGACCTTGAGCTTACGCCTCTGACCACGCAGGTGTTGGCCAGGTATGCCACCTCAATGTGGGAAGACGGGCGTCGCCAGGAAAGTCTAAAATTGCTTGAGAACCTTTACACCGCAAATCGGGATAATCTTCCCGTGGCCGTGCGGCTTGTCGAAATGAGCATGTCGGCCGGTCAGCCCGAGAAGGCGAGGGATGTTTTGGAAGAGGCAATCGCCAGGCATCCGGATAATCAAAGTCTTCAAAATCTGCGTGACCAGGTCAGCGAGTCCGATCCTCAGAAGCGTTTTAGCTTGATGATGATGCAAGCGGAGCAGATAAAGGATCCTCTTGAGCGAAATTTGAAAAAGGCCGATATTTCCAGGTTGGCAGGTAAAGAGCAAGATTTCCTCAAGTACACGCGCGCCGCCGAGGAAATAAAACCCGACTCTGCAGGTGTCATCCGTCGCATGTTCCAGTATGCCCTGGGACAAAAGGATTGGAAACTCGCGGAGAAATATAGCGACAAGGCAGCGCAGGCCAACTTGGACGGTATAAATGGCGCCTATTTCAGGGCCAGACTGGCTGAGTCGCGTGGCGAATATGAAAAGGCCATAGAAATCCTCGCCGGAGTCCTGGAGGACCGCCCTTCCTTTAAGGACGCCAGCGCCCTGCTGGGCGGCTGCTACCTGGAGACAAGGCAGTTGGATGAAGCAGAGAATATCTTTAAGGCCTTGGCCGAAGATGACCCGGGTTATCTGCCTGCACTTATAGGCATGGCCAAGGTCACCGAACTGCGGGGTAAGTGGTCTGAACATACTGAATGGATTCGCCGGGCTTACAGGCAGTCGGGTGGTAAAAAGAACCGGTACGTAAGGGGGCGTTACCTGGCTACAGCCGAAACAGGAAGTACAGAAGAGATAATTGCCAAACGCCAGAGGATTCGACAAAGCGACCCGGATGACATTATGAATCTGCTTCAGCTGGCCGGACTTTACGAGCAAACCAAGCAGGATAAAAAAGCGGAACAGTTATATGAAACCGTGGCGGGTAAGGTTTCAAACCCGGTTGTCGGTTATGGGCCGTTAGTCAGGTTTTATAATCGTGAAGGAAGAATTTCCGATGCGGAAAAGGTCATTACGGAACTTATTGAAACCGCACAGGAAAAAGGTGATGAAAGTTCGCTGGTTGGAATGTATGTGTTGTGGGGCAACGTACTATCAGGCGTCCGGCCGGACCAGGCAGAAAACGCCTTCCAAAAGGCAATTGAAATCGGAGGCAGCGACACTCGTGGCCTTAAGGCGATGGTAAATTTCCTCTCGTCAAGGCAACGATGGTCTGACGCGGCCGAGTACCTGGAGCAATATTTGAGACTCAGTCCGAAAGATAGATCCGCGCGCAAACAATTGATTAATCTCTATATCCAGGCAGGCAATTATTCGCTGGCGGAAAACAAGCTCAACGGTATCTTGGAAAGTTATCCCGGCGATGTTCAGGCGAAGATGCTTCAGGCAGTACTGGTTGTGAACAGGGGCGAACATGGGCAGGCCCGCAAAATACTCACAGATATAATCGACCAGAACCCGGATTATCCGGCCGCATATATGCAAAGAGCCGCCTTATACAGAAGTCAGGGCGAATGGCAAAATGCCCTTAGTGATTTGAAAAAGGCCAGGGTTATAAGTCCCGACATCGGCATAGCCATGGATTTGGCCGCTACTTATCGGACATTGGGGCGTTATGAAGATGCTGTGCAGGTTTACCGTGACGTATATGCGGAAAATCAGCGATATGTTCCCGTAATAAACGCTTTGATAGACCTGTATTTGAACCGGAAGGAATGGCGGAGGGCACAGGCCGTATTGACGGAAGCGCAAAACAAATTCCCCGACAACGTCGGCTTCCTGCTGGCGGAGGCAAGGATGTGGAACCTGCGGGATCGTCCGCAAGACGGGGTTTCGGCGCTGGCCAGGGCGATAAAGATGGCGCCCGATTCGAGAAGAGTGTTCAATGTATATGTCACTACGCTGATAGAAGCCGGCGGAGATAACCTTTCCAGGGCTGTCGAGTTGTGTAACAAGTACCGCCGGCGGAAGGGCTTTGAGGTTTTTGCCGAAATGTATCGAGGGCTGGCTCTGGCAAAGCAGGATGACATTGCCGCCGCAGACTCCGCATTCGCCGAAGCGGTCAAGATTAGCCCGCCCGGAGTCATAACGATTGTAGCCAATAATATGACAGAGGCATATGGTCTTTCCGGAGCAATTCAACGATTGACCCAATGGTCTTCACAACGGGATGACTGGGCCTCTAATATTGTCTTGGCCAGACTTCACCAGCGGGATGACAACCTTGAGAAGGCAATAGAATATGGCCGCAATGCACTGGAACTGGCCGAGGACGATAACCAGAAAGCCCTTGCGATGCATGCTTTAGCGTCCATTTATCAAATACAGGAGCAATACCCCAAGGCGGAGAAAGTTTATCTGGATGTGTTGAAACTTCGGCCGGAGCATACCCAGACTTTAAACAACCTTGCATATATGTATGCTGATCAGATAAACAAACCCAAGAAAGCTCTTCAGTATGCGCAAAAAGCGTATATAATAAATCCTGCCAGCCCCAACGTGCTTGATACGTACGGATGGACACTGGCAATACTTAAGAAATACGACGAGGCAGAGAAATATCTGACCCGTTCGATCAGACTCGAGAATTCGCTGGCGGAGAGCCGATATCACTTGGGTTGGGTATATGAGAAGACAAACAGAATGAACCAGGCAATGAAACTATATCGCCAGGCGTATGAACTCGCTCGTCGCGAAGAAGACAAGAAACTCATGAATCGTGTGCAAAATGCGATGCAGCGGGTTGAATCGCGTTCTGGTTCTACGACAGGGAGCAGTCAATGAGCGTTGTGCCGACTCGAGAGCAGGTGCCTCAGATTACTCGCCCGGGGCCCTCGTCGTCGCCCGGAGGCGGCGCGGCGGGAGCTGCCGGCGCGGGCCTTTCGGTAAAAGACATTCTCAAGATTATCCGGAAGCGATGGAAGCCGCCTGTGTTTTCGCTGATTATAATTATGCTTCTGACAATAGGCGGCACGATTTTCTGGATACATACCGCACCAATATATGCCGCCTCAGCTCTACTCGAAGTCCAGCCGCCCGCCAGAAGTTCCATGGAAGCGCCGATTATGTACGGCACCGATATCATGGACCAGTTAAAGATGAGCGCGGCACAGATGATAAAAAGCGAGACCATTCTTTCTAATGTGTTGGAAGATGAAGAAGTTCGAAATACGCGATGGTTCAAAGAGTTCCAGAGGAAAGACGCCGCATTAACAGAACTTGATGATAAACTGGCAGTCTCACCGCTTCGCGAAAGCCCGTTAATAAGGGTTACCATGAGCGCGGTGGCCATGAGCGATGCACAAAGACAAGACCTGGCGGTGATTGTCAACGCTGTGACGACGGAAGTCGAAGAGCGTGCAAGCCAACTTTTAAGGTCGGATATCACCAGCCGTATAAGTGAACTTCAGCAGGAGCGCGATACCCTCCAGAACAGGTTGGAAGCAATCCGCGAGGAGATAGCCGAGGCCAAGAGGGGCCAGCCCATTCCTAACATCATGGAACGCCAAAATACACTCAATATGCGCCTGCGCGGTCTCACTAACCAGTTGACAGAACTCGAACTTGCCAAGGCCCAGGCCCAGGCCGCACTGAACGCCTTTCAGCAAAGTGTGGAAACTCTGCGCGAAGAGGGCAACCTCGACATGATGCCCGAGGTGACAAATGCGATGGAGGCAGACCCGATGCTTCGGTCGTTAAGGAATGCCGAGGTGAATATCGCAACAGAATACGAAAGATTGCTTTCGACGGGATACGGCCCGAACCATCGGGCGGTGAAGGAAAACCAGGCACGCCTCAAGGCAATTCGTGAAAAAATAGACAACCGAAAGCAGAAAGTGATCGACACTGCCCTGGGCAATCTCAGGACTCAGTACACATCGCAGTTAAGCAGCTTAACCGAAAGTCTTCTTGAAGTTCAGACCAAGTTGAACGAACAGGAGGCGCAGCTCAAGGACCTCCAGTCCGCCATAAACACAATCACTACCTTACAGGAGGAAGAAGAGGGTGTCAGGGATCGCCTGGACCGCATAGACAGCAGTCTGATGGAATTGCGGCCCATTGCCCGCAGGGCGCAGCGGATTTCCATTTATGATACCGCACGGACGCCACGCGAGCGCGCTCAGCCGCAGTGGAAAATAATGTTACCCGCCGGGTTCCTGTTGAGTCTGATTGTCGGGTTCGGATTAACGTTTCTGCTGGAGTTTATGGATACTTCAGTTAAGAGTCCCTCCGATATCGCCAGAAAGGTGGACCTGCCTCTGCTGGGCATAGTTCCCCACAGCGACGACATAGACGAAGATATACGCGACCTCCGCCTGACGTTTATGACGCATCCGCATTCACCTATAGTCGAGGCCTTCCGGCAGATACGCGCCTCGCTGGTGTTCAGCGGACCGGCCGAGCAGAGAAGAAGTATGTTGGTTACCAGTCCTCTTCCCGGCGACGGCAGGACGACCGTTGCTATGAACCTTGGGGCGTCACTGGCACGCAGCGGGCAGAAGGTGCTTGTAGTGGACACGAATTTCCACCGTCCCGGCATCCATAAACTGTTTCCCGAATGTCCAAAGGCGGGCTTAAGTGCGACGTTGACCGGACAGGCCGCCTGGACGGACATGGTTCACGAAGTTGAAGAAAATCTTGCTGTGATTAATGCCGGTCAACTGCCGGATAATCCGGCTGAACTGCTGGGTTCAGAACGGATGCGCAACATCATCGCAGAGATGACGGCACAGTACGACCATGTATTTTTCGACTCGGCTCCTTGCCTGGTGGTGACCGACCCCGCCGTGCTCAGCACACTGGTGGATGGTGTGATAATGGTTGTCCGCGCCGGAGAGAACACCTACGGTGTAGTGCAGCGCAACAGAAACATGCTCGTAAAGGTTGGAGCACGTGTGAACGGCGCTGTTCTTAATGGCGTGCGAGCCGTAGGCGGCGGATATCTGCGGGAAACTTACGAAAGATTCTATTCGTATCTCGAACAGGGCAAGCTGCCGACCGCCGCCGGGTCGGAATCCAAATCCGAATCCGTATCGGAGTCGTAAAACCCCGTAGTCTTTAAGAACATGTTTTGCCGGCTCGCTGAGGATTAGGATGTGATATTTTTCCGAGACTGCGCCACCGCTGATATCGCTGCTGAAGCAGTTCATCGATGCTTTGCCGTCTAATGCGACGGAGCGAACGGACTATGTGCCGTTCGAGGTTGCCGGCGGCTTCTGCGGGGTTGCGATGGGCGCCTCCGAGGGGCTCCGGCACTATTTCGTCAACTACGCCGAGTTCCTTCAGATGCTGCGATGTGAGTTTCAATGCATCGGCCGCTTCAGGCGCTTTCTCACCCATGCGCCACAGAATAGCAGCGCATCCTTCCGGTGAAATAACTGAATAGAACGAATACTGCATCATGGCAACCGTGTCACCCACGCCGATACCTAACGCGCCGCCTGAACCACCTTCTCCTATTACAACACATATGATTGGTGTTTTCAGCCGGCTCATCTCCAGCAGGTTACGGGCGATGGCCTCGGCCACGCCACGCTCTTCTGAGCCGATGCCCGGGTATGCGCCCTGGGTGTCGATAAGCGCAACCACCGGCAGGTGAAATTTTTCGGCCAGTTTCATCACCCGCAGCGCCTTACGATAGCCCTCCGGATGCGCGCAACCAAAGTTGCATTCGATTTTTTCTTTGGTGTCTCTGCCCTTGTGCTGGGCAATGATGACAATTTTCTCGCCGCCGACACCTATTCGCCCGAGGCCGCACCTGATTGCCCGGTCGTCAAAATATCGCCTGTCGCCGTGCAGTTCAATGAAGTCTTTGACTATGTACTCAATATAATCCCCGCCCAGTGGACGGTCCGGATGACGAGCGACCTGAACGGTTTCCCACGCCGAAAGATTATCGTACGTCTTCTTCAAGAGAGCTACGTACTGGGTGCGGAGTTGCTGTATTTCCGCCGAGTAATCTCTGCCGCTTTCAAATTGGGCCTGCTGAAGGTCGGCTATCTGCCGCTCCAGATGCATTATGGGCCTCTCGAAAGGCAACTGCACGCCATTAGCCGAATTATTATTTTTGTTGGCCATATTCGCTTTAAAAACTATTAATCAAAATAAAGGACGCATGCCGCGCCCTTCATTCTAAACTTTATATGATGACAGGTTAACAGCATCGTGCAAATAGGCAAGAAAAATTGTTCGAGCCAGGGTGTGGACTTGGGTTTATCGCCGCACCGTCTGGAGGCAAGTTACTCTTGCCAATTTGAGCGGTATTGAATAAGTTTCATAACTGCTATGGCTAAGCGAGATTTAAAACATGTTACGATTATAGGTGTGGGTCTTATAGGTGGCTCGGCCGGGCTGGCTCTTAAGGCGCATGATCCTGATATCCACATTGCCGGCGTCGGGCGAAGGCAATCTTCCCTGGATGAGGCCATGGCTGTCGGCGCAATAGATGCCGTTCACTTCGATTCCGCCCGGGCAGTGGCGGGCAGCGATTTGATTATTCTGGCTACCCCAGTGGGGGCATTCGGGACGCATCTTAAGGCAATTAAGCCGCATTTAAAAAAATCCGCTGTCGTCACAGATGTCGGCTCAACCAAGAGCACTGTGGTCCGCCTTAGCCGAGAAATACTAGGCCCTGGTGAGGCATTCGTGGGCAGCCATCCGATGGCCGGCAGCGAACGGAAGGGCGTTTCGTTCGCCAGGGCCGACCTCTTTGCCGGCGCAACGTGCGTTATCACTCCGACCAGAAATACGCCCACACGAATTACCAGTCGGGTCGAAAAGTTTTGGTCGACGTTGGGTATGCACACTGTGAGAATGTCGCCGGCGGCCCATGACAGGGTGATGGCCAGAGTCTCACATCTGCCGCATGTGCTGGCTGCTCTTTTGATGATGCTGCCACACAAGAAGGACCTTGATGTATCGGCCACCGGCTTTGCCGATGCGACACGACTGGCCGGCGGCGACCCCGAAATGTGGCGAGATATTCTGATGACCAATCGCCAATCGATGCTTAAAGCCATTGATGATTTTGACGAATCGTTGATCCACCTGCGGGACCTGCTGGACAGAGGCGATGCGCCGGGGGTTAAAAAATTCCTTGCCTCGGCCAAAAAAAGGCGCGACGCAACACTTGCGAGACGCATGCAGGAACGCCGCGTATCCGCTGAGTGAATTTGCCCTGATATAATTTGCTACTTAATTCACGCAGTCCCTGTTGTCGATGCGGTGCACATCCGGGCAAAATGAGGTTATTCGAGTCAATCGTTTTCGCATGCCTCTGGATTTTTCTCTGTCACGGTTTCATCCTGGCCGGGAGGATTAATCATTCCCTTTAGGTAGAAGATTACCCAAGCGGCTGCGAACAGTACAGTGTATACGATTAACGCATATCGTATGCGCGCGTATATTGCCATAAGCACGCCTAAAGCGGCAGCCGCTGCCGCCAGTAAATAGAAAAGAATCACTACCTGTTTAACCGTTTTGCCACGGTCGACGAGCTGGTCGTAAAGGTGACTTCTGTCACCTGCAAAGATGCTCCGGCCGGCGCGGATGCGCCTGACCACCGCCAGAGCTGTATCCAGTATAGGTAGCGCGAAAATAGCACAGGAGGCCAGGAACCATCTGGCGTGGCCTTCCTGACAGAACATTGCCATCATAATTGCCACGAAAAAACCAAGCAGCATGCTACCGGCATCGCCCATGAAAATACTGGCCGGGGGTATATTATATGGTAGGAAGCCCAGCACGGCCCCGGCCATCGCCAGCGATATTCCCACACGCAGGGCGTCGTAGTCCTGATGTCCTTTGTGTCCCCACATCGCCAGCCACACGGCAAGCGCCAAAAAACCAAGGGCGATGATTCCCGTCACGCCTCCGCACAGGCCATCCAGGCCGTCCAGCAGGTTGGTGGCATTACAGGTGGCTATCACCAGCAAAATCAGGAGCACTCCGCTCAGAGGCGTTACCACCCATGCCGGAGGCGAGACGAGCCATGCGGGCGACTGCCCTCCCAGAACATTTATGGATCCCGAAACCAGATTGAACAATACAAGGGCCACACGATTTCCCACGCCGCCGGCCAGAAGCATCACGGCCGCGGCTACCTGTCCCCATACCTTGTTGCGCGGCGAGATGTTACGCAGGTCGTCGGCCAGCCCCACAATCGTTATTATCACGCCGGAAAGGCCTACTGCGCATAAATTCCATATGGGATTGTTAATAACTTCCATAAAGCGGCTGTTTGTAATCGACGCCTTCAACGCCTGCCAGTGATTCCCGGCCTGTGGCATGACGAATATATACACGCCGATGCCGGATAGGTATGCCGCGCACATGGCCAATCCGCCAAGGTAGGCGACGGGCCTGCCGTGTGGCTTGAGTCCCGACGCGTCGGGATCAGGTTTGTCCACCATGCCGAGGCGATAGGCGATGAGGCGCACTATAGGCGTAATAACAAGTGCTATCCCAAGCGTAATGACCGCTATCCACCACTTGTCGTGTAATATTTCAATAAATGTGTACTTAGTGTCCATGAACTACTTCTGAATGAAAATCAGTGTATCGATAAGAGCGAGATGATACAATAAAAACACAATACAATAATTGAAAAGCTTGTTGAATTTTTCTGATGTATATGAACGGATAAAGGGGCTCTATCATGAGTGCATTACTTATGCTTATAACTTATTTTGTTATCATGCCAAACTACGTGAAGTAGAGGTGCGTTTTCATCGTATTTGCGAAAATCGGCGTATTTATCCATCCATTCGGGATGATAACCGGATAAATCGGACACGATAAAAACATCCGGTGTGCCCGGGGGTACGTTTTTGGGGTTGGCCTGACCGGAAAGTAAGATTCGCACATCCTTAGCCGTGTTTTCCAGACGACGCGTTATTAGCAGAGGATAGTAACTCGTTCCGTCGGCTATAATTATACCTTCCGGCGGGGGCTGCTCGAGTGCGGCACGGGCGAATTTGCCTGCCGAATCTTCTCCGGTTTTCCACGGAACCAACCAGTAACGGTAAGGGTCACGAAATGGCAGGTCTTTGCGGCCGGGCAACGGCATGTTCAGCGAACGCCACAGGACCGGGGCGGATGTATACAGGGTGGGTGCCACAATTATGCTCAGCGCCGCCGTGTATATCACCAGCCGTCGTTTGCTGCGTATCATAATGTCAATACCGAGTCCGGCCAGAACGGCAGTCATTACATAAAACGGCACAAAAAACATAAATTGGTCAGGAACGGCATAGCGAATGGCGAAAAGCAGGTAAGCACTCGTCAGGTAAATCAGTGTCCAGTATAAAGGGTATGGCAGTCGCTTTCGCAATGTCCATGCGCCAATCCCCGCCAGGGGGAGTGTGAGATTCGGCAAGTTATAAAGAACGTAGCCTGTCCCCATGATTATAGCTCGAGATGAAAATCCGGTTACTTCTCCTTCCCAACTGGCTCCAAAAAGGGCCGAGTGGACCGCTTCGAACAGGCCTGTTTGCTTCGTTTGGTTGATAATGAGAGCAATATATCCGCTTGCCCCGATTATCCATCCACAGATGAGCAACAGTAGACCTAACCGAGCAATGCGATGTTTCGATATGAGGTATATAATGACAGCAACATAAGCCGGAAGTGCCAGGAGAGCGAAATTGTGGGCTGTCAGCGCCAGGCCATTTGCAAATCCCAGCAGTAGCACCCAATATAGTTTGTTTTGGCGTAAAAGTGTCACTAACAGGTGAAGTTCAACTGTTAATAATGCGGCGTAAATCATTTGGCTCTCGCAGATTGTCGCCAGCCACCATACTGTATGGGCCAGAGAGAAAAATGCACCTGCTATCAGGCCAGAGGCAGCAGAAGCGCGCGTCTGTTCACTCAGTCTCCAAACAAGCATCACCAGGTTAGATGTTGCAAATGCCCCGGCCACGGCTGAGACCATGTTCATCCGCCACATTACCTCACCTAAGGGAACCCAGCTGAATACTTTACCTAGTACTATCAATAACGGATGAGCCAGAGCCACACCCATCCAGCCGGTCAGATCAAAGTTCAATATCCTCCATTGGAAAATTCCACTGTCCTGCCATGCCGGTCCGTTCTGTGCAGTAAGACCGTATAGCAACAGAATAGTTGTAAACACACATGCGTAGAGTGCAAAGCCACTTTTGATGTTGCTGTTGTCGGACTTTTTGTCAAATGCGTTGCGGTTCATATTGTCTTAATTATAGAAATATTTGGCCATAGGTCGATAAAACTCTATGTCTTAAAGTTTACGGACAGGAAATATTTCATGCGAAAAATACCCGTTTTTATCGAACTTGTCAGACCAACTCACTGGATAAAGAACCTTTTGGTGTTTGCGGCCGTACTGTTTAGCCGGCGCTACGGCAGCGTCGAGGCATGGCTTAACTCGCTGGCAGGGTTCACATCTTTTTGCCTGCTGGCCGGCGGCGTGTATGCCTTCAACGACATATTTGATCGGCGTGCTGATGCTGCGCACCCAAAGTGGTGCAAGCGGCCTGTGGCCTCAGGGCGGTTGAGTGTGAGTGAGGCGGGAGTGTTTGGAATATTGTTGCTGGGCGGTGGGCTGGTGGTAGCGAATATTCTCGGCTGGAGGTTCTTTGTGGTCGCCGGGGCATACATTGTTCTCAATTCGATGTATAATGCGCTATTCCGGCATCGTGCAATCATCGATGTGGTGGCCATCGCAATGGGCTTTGTGCTCCGCGCTATTGCCGGCGGGGCGGCTATCGGCGTGCCGGTTTCCGTGTGGTTGGTTATCTGCACGTTCATGCTGTGCGTGTTTTTGGGGCTCATTAAGCGCCGCGGGGATGTGGCCGCCCTTGGCAAGGAAAAGGCAGTCTCGGCCCGACCCGTGCAGGCGTTTTATACATTGTTGCGGCTGGACCACATGCTGGCGGTATCGGCAGGACTTGCCGTGTTGACTTATACCTGCTATTGCCTGCTTGGAGAGCATTCACCCGGTCCGCACATGGTCTGGACCGTGCCCGTGGTGTTGTATGGAATGTTCCGGTTGTATGGGCTGGCGGTTGGTTCTTCCCCGGTCGGGCCGGTAGAACTCATCCGCCGTGACCCAGTGCTGTGGATAGTAGCCGCCGTCTGGCTGGCCATGACGATAGGAGTCATGGAGTTTTCCGGCCACTGGATTCTGCGGGGATGGCTTACGGGTTAAAGCCGATATACGAATTTATTTATGCGGGGGGCACATCAGTCGACATGGATAACGATTGATTTATCTGTTATGATAAGATAGAGAAAGTGATTTATGGGAGTGTATAATGTTATATACATGATGGAGGGTAATAGCGGTATAAATAATAAACGAAATTATTATAAGCATCTGTTTAATATGGTATTTAACCTGCGGCCGTATTTGTACGATTAACTATTATGCCGATTCGGGATTGCTATTCGTCTCGGCAGATAAACTATGCCCGATACTACCCAAGAATCTTTGAATAATTCCAGGTGGAGCGACAGACTGACCTGGCTGGAGTCTTTTGCGCTGCGGCACCGTTTTTGGGTTAACGTGGTACTGCACGTGATTCTTTTTGCGCTTGCGTTGATGCTTGCTTATCTGATTCGATTCGACGCGGGTATACCGGGTGTAGGCAAGGAGGAATGGTTTGTTCACAGATATCTTTGGTGGCTACCGTTCTTTTTGGGCGTTAAGGTAATAATATTCGGCCGGATGCATCTATTCAGGGGCGGTTGGCAATACGCCAGTATCCGCGATGTTGCCAGTATTTTAATAGCGTCGTGGGTTTTCGTGCTGGTGTCCTATCCCTTGTATTATTTGACTTATTACCTTCCTGTAAGTAGAGGAACTTTGCCGCTTCCATATGTCGGGGAATATTTTGCCAAATGGTCGCATGGCGTACTTGTGCTGGATTTTTTGGCGACGGTTTTTTTGGTTTGCACCGCGCGTCTTGGTTTTAGAATCTACAGGGAGGAATTAAGACCCATTTCGGCCGGAGGCGCCAAGAGGGTATTGATTGTAGGTGCCGGTAACGCAGCCGAGACAATCATCCGTGAAATACACCGCATGCGGGTAGAGAGTTACCGCGTGGTGGGACTTGTGGACGATGACCCAGCCAAGAAAAACATGATGATTCACGGGGTGCCGGTGCTTGGGCAGACCAAAGATATCAGACAAATCTGTGAAGAGGAGGACATAGAGGAAATAATCATTGCCATGCCGTCGGCCTCGCAGAAGCAGCTTCAGCGGGTCATTGAACTGTGCAGCGGCACCAAGTTAAAATTCCATTCTCTGCCCTCGGTAGGCGACCTCATTGACGGAAGGGTTACCGTTTCCCAGATACGTCCCGTGGACATTAACGACCTGCTGGGTCGCGAGGCCGTGAAACTGGATGACAAGGCGGTAGAGAGTTTCATCACCGGCCGGCGGGTTCTTGTAACCGGAGCCGGTGGGAGCATCGGTTCGGAGATGTGTCGTCAGATATGCAAGTATGGTCCGCAACAGCTCATCCTGGTGGAGCAGGCGGAGAATCCGCTTTTCGACATCGAAAATGAACTGAACGAATCTTTTGAAGGCATACCGGTACAGGCATGTGTGTGCGACATATACGACCGCCCACGTGTGATGTACGTATGGGATAAATATCGTCCCGAGGTGGTCATACATGCCGCGGCTCACAAGCACGTTCCGCTGATGGAGAAAAACCCCTGCGAGGCAATAAAGAACAATGTGTTGGGCAGCAAGAATGCGGCCGATGCCTCGTGCCGCTATGGGGTAAGGGAGTTCGTGACTATTTCGACCGACAAGGCGGTTAATCCATCTTCGATTATGGGAGTTTCCAAGCGAGTGGCCGAAATGTACACGCAGGCCCTTAACGGAAAATCCGATTGCCAAACACAGTTTAAGGCGGTTCGGTTCGGAAACGTCCTTGGCTCGGCCGGGTCGGTGGTTCCCACGTTCCGCAAGCAGATAGCAGCCGGCGGGCCGGTCCGCGTGACACATCCGGAAATGCAACGGTATTTCATGACCATACCCGAGGCCTCCCAACTTGTTCTCCAGGCCGCGGCGACGGGAACGGGCGGCCAGATTTACCTGCTGGATATGGGAGAGCCGGTCAAAATTGTCGACCTTGCAAAGCAGATGATTACACTCAGTGGTTTCCGCGTGGGTGAAGATATAGAAATTCAGTTTACCGGTGTTCGCCCCGGTGAGAAGCTGTTTGAGGAATTACGAACCAAGGGCGAGGATATTGAGCCCACTGTTCACCCCAAGGTCCTTGTGTGGAAGCATCGCTCGGAAGCTTTTGACCGCCTCCAAAAAGCCATAAGCGAGCTTGTGGAGCTTCAACAGATCAATGACAGGGACAAGATAGTATCAATTTTCAAGCGGATTGTGCCTGAATACAATCCCTCACAGAATTCCCGTCATGCGCCGGAACCGGCCACCGAGACAACTAACTGAACTCACGATGGCGAAGGGCTAATAAAAAGAAAATTACAGTCGAAGGGAGAAGAATTTTAATATATTCGGCGAAGTATTATTGACGAATTTTCGGAGTTTGAGATGAGTAATCAGCAGATTCCCCTTGCCCAACCCGATATTACTGAGGCGGAAATACAGGCAGTGCTTTCGGTACTGAAGACAGGGCGACTTAGTATTGGCCCGCACCTGGAGAAATTTGAAGCCGCTTGTGCCAAGCGCGCCGGCCGTGAGTTCGGCATTGGCGTAAATAGCGGCACCTCCGGCCTGCATTTGTGTATGCGGGCTTTGGGCATCGGAAAAGGCGACGAGGTCATAACCACGCCGTTTTCGTTTATAGCCACCACCAACTGCATAATGTTCGAAGGTGCCACGCCTGTGCTGGCCGATATAGATGCCGACACATATAACCTCGCCCCGGAGGCAGTGAAGACCGCTATCACATCCCGCACAAAAGCTATCCTCCCTGTGGAGGTTTTCGGTATTACCACTCACTTTGACCGCTATGAGAAAATTGCCAAAGATCATGGCCTGCTGCTCATAGAAGACTGCTGTGAGGCGCTAGGTGGAGAATTGAACGACAGGGCGGCCGGAAATTTCGGTGACTGCGGAGTGTTTGCGTTCTATCCCAATAAGCAGGTGACCACCGGCGAGGGCGGAATGATAGTAACCGATTCAAAGGAAATTCGCGACTTGTGCGTTTCCATGCGCAACCAGGGCAGGGCGACCGAGGCGTGGCTGTCACACGCGCGTCTGGGATACAACTACCGCCTGGATGAGATGTCCGCCGCAATGGGACATGTACAGATGAGCCGCCTGGACGAAATACTCACCGGCCGTCGGCGAGCGGCCGAGATGTACGACAAAGCCCTTGCTGACATTGACGGTATACACCTTCCGCCGCGGTGCGAAGGAATGAGTTGGTTCGTCTACGTAATACGATTGGACTATAACTACAAAAAAAAGCATCGCGATTTGCTGCTTGAGTATCTGAGATCCGCGGGGATAGGTTGTGCTCCGTATTTCGTTCCGATTCACACACAGCCGCATGTTGCCGAACTGCTTGGGACTAAGAGGGGAAACTTCCCCGTAACTGAACGTATTGCTGCACGCACGCTGGCCCTGCCTTTTTCATCCAGAATTTCTTCTTCTCAGGTGGATAGGGTGAGTGAACAATTGCACATGGGTCTGAAGCATATATCCGCAGTAAAATAAAACATCTCATATCCCTTTTTGACTATCTATATGTCTGTGCCGGCGTTGGCAGGTATTCTTGACACTTCAACCGGCCGCTCCTATCATCATTAATAGAAATAGGCTTTTATCTTTATGGAGATCATTACAAGATGAACAGATATAAATCAATTCAATCGGCTGTGTGCGTTTTGGCACTATTTATAGCAGCGATTCCGGGGTTTTGCGCTCCGCCCAGATGGGATCTCAGCAAGACCGGACAGGCGCTCAGGACTGATATTAACGAGCGCATCGATTACTGGTCGGAGATATTTAAAAAAACCAATGAACAGAGTGATGTTATTGCAGCTCGCAAAGGGCTGATAAACGACTATTCTTACGCACGGGAAAAGGGACGAGGCAATGTATATGCCGGCCGGGCCGCTGACTTGCTTGTACCGCTATTAAACATGGAAGACACGTTGAAGGTTGTTAATGTTGCGATAGCCATGTCGGGCATGACTGAGGAGGCACTTCAGCCGGCGCTGGAAAAAATGAACTCGCATTCTAACGCGGCCGTGAGATATTACGCCGCCAGAGCGTACAGAGAGATTCGCACAAATGTATTGGCCCGGGGAGGTGATGTGGCTGAACGAATGTTTCAGGCCTTGAGCGGTCGTGCTGCCGAAGAAACTTCACCTTACGTTCTCAAACAGATTTTTCTGGCGCTGAATTTGCCTACGGTTCGACCGGAGGCAATTTCCCAAAGTGAATATAACACTGCGCGCAAGCAGGCATTAGGTGTATTGCAGCAAGCGTGGAGTAGATGTTGTCGGATGCTTGTATCCGGTCGAAAGGGCATGGCTGAGGCATGTTCAGCGGGGCTTGATACTGTACAGAATCTTGCAGAAGCCGTCGGTTCAGAAGACGTGAGCAAGAATGCGATACAGATGGTGGCGAATGTTAC
The DNA here is from genome assembly GCA_964472875.1 of uncultured Planctomycetaceae bacterium. Lineage (GTDB taxonomy): Bacteria > Planctomycetota > Phycisphaerae > SM23-33 > SM23-33 > CAYYMD01. The sequence goes on along the minus strand of CAYYMD010000004.1, from coordinate 60,072 downwards.
CTTCAGTTCTGCGATGGCATACGACACGGCCTTTACCGGCCGGACAATCGGAGAGTCAGTTGCGGTTATAGAGATCATCCTCACTCCTCAGGCAGTGCTTGAGAAATTGCAAGAGGGTAGTGCTTCGTCAGAAGAAGAGAAGGCCGCAGCGGGTTCGGCTGAATTTGTGCTGGAGTTTGTCCAGGGTTCTCCCTCGCGTCTGAAGGTGACCGAGTCACAGGGTGGGCAAGAAGGCGGCAGCGTCGTAACGACTGTAACTGTGCCTTTCAGAATCAAGACAAAATTGATCGAACCGAACAAGTATTGGGTCTGGATGCAATCCCGAAACGCTGAAAAACTAAAACAGACACTCGGGGCGGTTAGTGAAACCGGCTTTGAGATTACGTTCCGGCCACAAAAAGTAATATCTGAAAATACACTCCTGTTGCTTGACTGCGAAGAAGTACTGAATGCAATGACAAAAGCAGGGAAGAATTACATACAGGATGCGTTAAGCGATGAAGAAGTCCCTGATAGGGGGGCGGTAGTGCGTCTGGCGGTTTTAAACTGGATAGAACAGCTTAAAGGCGTGAGTAAACCGAACGTAAGACCAACAAACACCACAGCGAAGTAATCGGTGAGAGCTTCGGAATATTTGTTTTTATCGAAAATCATGAGAATTAAATTCGGCTGTTGCTTTAACGAACCAGACCCTGATTATGAGAGTAAGACTTTTATAGTGACATATTCCGTTCGTTTAGTTTCATGCGAAGTGTGTAAATGAATTGGTTCTACGTCATCTCGGTGATTCTGGTAACGGCACTGGTTGCGTGCCCGTTTTATCTGCTTGAAAGGTTGGACGTCGAGGCCGCACCGGATGAGGTGGTTTCATATGATACGTATCCCGCCAAGATTCGTTCGATAGACCCGGCCACATGCTCGGACACCACCTCCTCAGGTCTTCAGGGCAATATTTACGAGAGTTTGTATGGTTACCATCATCTCAAGCGTCCGATAGAACTGATTCCGCAACTGGCCGCCGAGATGCCGAAGGTATCCGATGATGGCCTGACGTATATAATTCGTCTTAAGAAGGGTGTTAAATATCATCGTAATGAATGTTTTCCGCCCGGCACTGATGGTATCCGCACGCGCGAAGTCGAGGCAAAAGATTTTGTCCTGGCCTTCAAGAGAATAGCCGACGCTAATGTCAAAACTTCGCTGGCGTACTCGTTTATTCAGAAGGTTGTAGGGATACAGGATTACCACGCCAGAACACGCACTTATGCCGCAACGGACTTTTCGCGATACAACCTTCCGGTGGAGGGTATACAGGCAGTAGACAAATATACATTACGTATTCAACTGACGGAGCCTTTCCCACAGTTTAATTACGTACTCGCCATGCATAACTACGCCCCCTATCCTCGAGAGGCGGTGGATTATTACCTTGCCAAAAGGGGCGATCCGGAAATACGCAAGCCCGCCGAGGCCGTAGGAGCCGGGGCGTATTATCTGGCCGAGTGGGTAGAGGGGGATCATTACGTGCTGAAGCGCAATCCTGATTATCGTCGACAATTGTATCCCAGCGAGGGCGCCCCCGGTGATCGTCAGGCGGGGCTGCTTGAAGATGCCGGTAAGCCGTTGCCTTTTATCGACGTGCTCGTGCGAAGGTGTGTGGTCGAATCCAATCCCATGTGGATGCTTTTCATGACCCGTCAGACAGATACTGCTTACATACCGACGCAGCATTACCAGTCGGCCATTACTCCGGATAAAAAACTAACCGAAGGGCTAAAAAAGCAAGGCATCCGACTGATTAAATATAAGAGCCCCAAAATCTACTGGTTAGCCTTCAATATGAAGGACCCCATCGTGGGTTCGAGCAAGTCACTGCGACAGGCTATATGCCTTGGCTATGATGTGGAGGAATACATAGATTTGATTCGCAACGGGAGGTCAATCCGTGCCAAGACCGTTATACCCAGTACATTTGAAGGTCATGACCGAGCACACAGTCCATATGCGCATTACGACCTTGAGGCGGCCAAAAGAAAACTTGTCGATGCCCGGAAAGAACTCGTTGAGGCGGGTGTGATCGAGCCCGGCCAGGACATTCCTGAACTGACGCTTTCGATCGGCGGGTGGGATGAGTTGCATCGCAAGATGGGAGATTTCGCCGTACGGCAATTTCGAAAAATTGGTCTGAAACTGGAAATCGAACTGAACGACTGGCCCACGCTGCAGGAAAAAGTGGACAATGACTCCGTGCAGATGTACTGGATGGGATGGCACGCCGATTATCCGGACCCGGAAAATTTTCTGCAGTTATTCTACGGCGAAAACATAGACAAAGACACTAATGACATGAACTATAGAAATCCGCGCTTTGACGAACTCTATGAAAAGGTGGCTGTTATGCAGCCCTCACCGCAGCGCACTGACATGTACGTAAAAATGCTGAGTATAATCAACGAGGACAGTCCCTGCGCTCCTCAGACCGAGCCGATAGATTTTGTCCTGGCGCACGAATGGGTAAAAAATATCAAACCGCATCCTGTCGATTACGGACACACCAAATATATCCGGATTGATACTGAACTTCGCAATCGCAAGGGGGGGGAATAAGTGTTTTTGTATGTATTTCGGCGCCTGAGGCATTCGGTAATGACCGTTTTTGGGGTGATGGTTGTTACATTTCTGTTGTTCCGTGTGATGGCGGGAGACGTTGCCTCGGCTAATCTGAGCCCCAAGGCCAGCGCCACCCAGAAAGCCGAGTGGCATCACCAGCATGGATATGACCGGCCGTGGTTTGTCAATTATCATCGGCAGATGCTGATCATTGATAATACAGAGGGACCTAATCCACTGCGGGCATTGTCTGTTAAAGGGTCAAACGTAGTGTTGGCGCTGGGTCTGTTCACGCCCGGGCAGAAAGATTTTCCCAATCTTGACAAGACTGCTCTGCAACACCGACTGATAGGCAAATACGTGCCGTTGCTCAAAGGCAGCACGTCCATTGAAGAGCTTACCGCAGAGGAGCAACTGACAACTGAAGATGCGCCCAGGCCCGTACTTGGCTTGAAACTGTCCGATGAGAGCGAATTGCGAGTTGACCTTGAAGGTGTCAAATCATTCGGTGAGCTTGGTCGCCGTATCGAACAGCACCCTGATAATAATGGCCGGGTTGAGGTGACGACTACGCAGTGGCATCTGAGCGATTTGTTTAACAGCCAGTTCGTCCATCACCTTGTAATGTCGGTCACATTCCAGGCGCGCAGTCTTGCCGACAATAAGAAATTAACAACCGTGGTCGCCGAACGCGCTCCGTATTCTCTCGCGCTGATGATCCCGGCGTTGGCGTTAGGATGGATATTGTCTCTAACTATAGCCTGTTTTGTGGCATATTTCCGTGGTACGTTGATTGATCGGGCGGGTGTGTTTCTCAGCGTTCTGGGCATGTGCATACCGCCACTGGCTTTCATGATATTTGGGCAGTGGTTCATGTTTGAAATAGCTCCACGATACGCCTACGGCACGTATAATCTTGTCAATATATACGTTCCCGTAATAATTCTCGCAATGGCGGGGCTGGGAGCCAGGGTAAGATTCTATCGGACCATAATATTGGACGAGACAAACCGGGACTATGTTCGCACCGCCCGGGCTAAGGGCCTGCCGTTACTGTCCGTGTTGTTCAAACACATCCTTCGCAACTGCATGCTGCCTATTTTGACCAATCTTATAACCATGATTCCGTTTCTTATTCTGGGCAGTATTCTATTCGAAAATTATTTCGGCATACCGGGTTTGGGAGCGCTTATGCTCAACAGCATAACCCAGCGAGACGAACCCATATTAAGCGCACTGGTATTTCTGATTGCGGCAGTCTACACCTTAAGCGTGTTGATTACTGACCTGAGCTATGCTGTGTTCGATCCGCGTGTACGTTTGAGATAAAAAATGACCAGCGGCAACAATGAAAAATTCGATACTGTTCAACCGGCGCACAGTGATGAAGGGCGAAGTCTGTGGGGCGATGCATGGAGATCGTTGCGTCGACAGCGCGGCGCCATGATATGCCTTGGCGTAATCGCTTTTTACGCCGTTCTGGCGATCGGAGGGGGCATATACGAATATGTCGCAGCGTATTCTCAGGAAGATGAAATTCGTGAATATGCCCAAATGGCCGATGCGGATCGCACCTATCTTCCGCCCCGCGCGGAACTGTCGTGGGAAGTTCTGGGTACCGACTGGGAAGGTAAGCCCATCCTTATTAAAACACTTTTGGGCGCCAGGGTCTCAATGTCAGTCGGCTTGATTGCTAATGTCATAGCCGTTCCTCTGGGTATAGCGCTTGGTGTTATAGCCGGTTACTATGGCGGCAAGGTGGATTCATTGATAGTCTGGCTGTTTTCCACGCTGGCCAGTATTCCGGGAATTATTCTGCTCATATCGCTAAAATTCGCGTTCAAGGGAATTACCGTTATGGGGGTGGATCTCAGCGGCATCTACGGCATGTATCTGGCGCTGGGTGTGGTTAGCTGGATAGGAACATGCCGTTTGGTCAGAGCTGAGACCCTTAAAGTTCGAGAGCTGGATTATGTGCTCGCTGCAAAGGCTACAGGGCGGTGGAGTCCAGCTATACTTTTGCGCCACATAGTGCCAAATATTTTCCACATTGGCATTATCCGTTTTTCTATCGGGTTCGTTACGGCAGTCCAGTCCGAGGTAATCCTCAGTTATCTGGGACTGGGAGTGGGTTCGGGCCAGCCCAGTTGGGGGCGAATGATTGACAGCGCCCGCAGTGACCTTTACGCCGGTCGTTGGTGGGAATTGAGCGCCGCGGTCGGGGCCCTTTTTATACTTGTTCTGGCGTTGAATATTTTTGGTGATCGCCTCCGTGATGCGCTGGATCCACGGCTGAGGGGAGTGCGAAAATGAGCGGTAACGGAGCATTGTTGAAGGTATCAGACCTACACACGCATTTTGATACACCCGACGGCCTGGTACGGGCAGTGGACGGCGTAAGCTTCGAGATTCCCCATCGCAAGACATTTGCTCTGGTCGGGGAGAGCGGCTGTGGGAAAAGCGTAACTGCTCTATCGATAATGCGCCTTATATCGAGTCCGCCTGGCATAATAGCGAGCGGGCAAATTGAACTGGAATCTCGCGACCTGCTCAAACTAAATTACAAGCAGATGAGGTCTGTCCGCGGGGGGCAAATAAGCATGATATTTCAGGAACCCATGAGTTCGCTCAATCCGGTTTTCACCTGTGGCTCACAGATTGTTGAGGCAATAACATTGCATGAGAAGGTTTCCCGGCGAGAAGCGAGAAACATCGCTGTGGAGACACTGTCCAACGTAGGCATACCGGACCCGGCCGCTCGGTTTGGCGAGTATCCTCATCAGTTATCCGGCGGCATGCGACAAAGGGTGATGATAGCCATGGCACTGGCGTGCAACCCGAAACTGCTCATAGCCGACGAACCGACAACTGCCCTCGACGTTACCATCGAGGCGCAGATACTCGAGTTGCTCTCTCGGCTCCAGGAACAGAATAACCTTAGCATTATGATGATTACGCATGACCTGGCCGTGGTCGCACAGGCCGCACACACGGTTGGGGTGATGTACGCCGGCCGGATAGTAGAACTTGCCGATGTTGAAGAACTATTCGAAAACCCACTGCACCCTTACACGCAGGGACTGTTCCGCTCACTGCCGCGCCTGGGACAGCATAAGAAACGATTGGAAACTATTGCCGGCGATGTACCTGATCCGCTGGTCTATCCGTCCGGCTGCCGGTTTCATCCTCGCTGCCCGGTTGGGCACGACCTGCCACACTGCCGCGGGCAAATACCGGACCTGTGTGAGGTAAAGCCCGGCCACTGGGTCGCCTGCTGGGAATCGCCAGGATATAGGGCATCTGATACGCAGCCGGTGAAGGAAGAGCAGGTTTCGCACTAACAGTTAATATGAAAGATAATACCAATAATATCTTGTTGGACGTTCGCGGGCTGAAGACATATTTTCCCGTTGGCCGGGGATGGTTCGGCCACAAGGGTTACGTTCACGCGGTGGACGGCGTGGATTTATCCATACGCTGCGGCGGAACTTTGGGGCTGGTCGGCGAAAGCGGCTCCGGCAAGACCACCGTCGGCAGGACAATTCTGCAGCTGATACCCGCTACGGCCGGTAAAGTAATGTTTGACGGGCAGGACGTGCTGGAAATGAAAGGCGGCGATCTGCGGCGGCTGCGGCGGCGGGTGCAGATAATATTCCAGGATCCCGTCGAATCGCTCAATCCACGCATGACTGTGGAAGACATCGTGGCCGAGCCGCTGGTCGTTCACAGGATTGTTCCAAGAAGACAGCGGCGTTCACATGTGGGACAACTCCTGGAGCGGGTGGGGCTGTCCGCGACGTACGCCGGCAGGTATCCTCACGAGTTTTCCGGCGGGCAGCGACAACGTATTGGCGTGGCGAGGGCTCTGGCCACGCAGCCGGACTTTATCGTTTGTGATGAACCGGTAAGTGCACTGGATGTATCGGTCCAGGCGCAGATACTCAACTTGCTTGCCGACCTCCAGGAGCAGTTCGGTATTTCATACCTGTTCATTGCACATAATTTGGCTGTGGTAGAGCATTTCGCCGACGAAGTGGCCGTGATGTACTTAGGCAGGATAGTTGAGCGGGCCGGCCGTGACGAACTGTATAATAACCCCATTCACCCTTACACCAAGGCGCTGCTGGCGGCCGTGCCTCGCGCTGACCCGAAACTCAGGTCTTCGCGTATAAATCTTCCCGGCGAGATACCTTCGCCGGTGAACCCGCCTACCGGTTGTGTGTTTCATACTCGATGCCCGCTGACCCGAAAGGCAGCACGAGACTTGCCGCAGCACAAAACAAAAAACATAATAAGCCAGGGAAATGAAATACCTGTGGCGCGACGCTGTACTATGGAATGCCCGCAACTGACGCCCCTGCCTGATAGCCCTTCGCACACACATGCGTGTTTACTCAGGTATTAAAAAAGGTCTGCTTCTATTTCCTACGTGCGGCGGAATCGAGGATAATGTGAAGTTTGCCGCCGAGCGGTTTGACGCGGGCGGCCGGCAGTTTTTCACGAACGAATTCATTTTCGCTCAGCAATTTAGCCACGGCTGGAGCTTTCTTTCGGCCGGTTACAAGCATAAGCACGTTGCGGGCGGCGTTTATCAGCGGGAATGTAAAAGTCATCCTCCATTGCCTCAGTGCCGGAACAAAGTGAGCTAAGACGAGTTTTTCATCCTCATCCAGCGCCTCGGTGTCCGGAAATAGACTTGCCACGTGCCCATCCGTTCCCATTCCAAGCATGACAAGGTCGAGCGAAGGTATACTACCATTATCGGCAGGTACTGTATCTCTTACCGACTGCTCGTATTTCTCCGCGGCCATGGATAGGTCATTAGCATCGCCATCCATGGGATGCACCTGCTGCGGTGGAATAGGCACATGGTCCAGCAGCGATCGCCGGGCCATGCGGTAATTACTTCTCTCGTGGGTCTTTGGCACGTTGCGCTCGTCGCCGAAGAAAACCTCCATATCTGCCCATGGAATGTTAATGTCGTTACGTCGGCGTGAGAGTATTTCATACATACTACTCGGTGTGTTTCCTCCCGCCAGTGCGAAGTAAAATTTATTGCCTCCTCCGGTCTGGCTCGTCAGAGATATAAACAAATCCGCCGCACGCCGTGCTGCTGCCTCGGGTGCAGGTTCTACGTATATTTTTATGTTCTCGTCTTTCATCAGTCAAATTCTACGCATTTGCATGCTTATTCTTCAAACACTGGTGGGGACCTTGCAGAAATAAACTTGACTGTTCTATATAATGAACATAGTTTATGTGATCCGGTCGGGCGAAGCTGGCCGGGGCAAGCGGTAAGAGTCTCGAACATTCCCGCCATCTACGTATTTTTACCTCAGGCGGGGCGAACCATAACCTTTAAGGAGCAATGGACCAATGGCAGTAAAAGTAGGAATTAACGGATTCGGACGGATAGGACGGCTGGTATTTCGCGCAATGTGCGATCAGCCCGAGCGTTTCGACATCGCGGCAATAAACGACCTGGCCGACGCCGACATGCTGGCGTATCTGCTGCGTTACGACTCTACCCAGGGCAGGTTTCCTGGCAAGGTCGTGGCCAAGCAGGATGCACTTGTCGTAAACGGCAAGGAAGTAAAGGTTCTCTCTGAGAAGAACCCGGCCGACCTTCCATGGGGCGACATGGGCGTGAAGGTCGTGGTGGAGTCCACGGGTATATTCCGCGACAACAAGACCGCCGACAAGCCCGGCTACGATAGTCACCTCGATGCCGGAGCCGAACGTGTGGTTATTAGCGCGCCGGCCAAAGGCGACGCGGCCACGATAGTTCTCGGCGTCAATGACGATGCGCTTACGCCGGATGTCAAGTGCGTATCCAACGCCTCGTGCACGACGAACTCCCTGGCGCCGGTGGTCAAGGTGCTGCACGATAATTTCGGCGTCGTCAAGGGCCTGATGACCACCTGCCACGGATACACCAACGATCAGCGCATACTTGACACCATTCACAGTAAAAAAGAACGCGCCCGCGCAGGCGCCGTCAACATCATTCCCACCACCACCGGCGCCGCAAGCGCGGTGGGCAGAGTGCTTCCCGAACTGAACGGCAAGCTGGACGGCTTCGCCCTGCGCGTGCCCGTACCGGTAGGTTCTATTACCGACCTGACCTGCATGGTGAACAAGAAGACCGACATTGAGCAGGTCAACGAGGCGGTCAGGACCGCGGCCGACGGCCCGATGAAGGGCATTATCGAGTACGTCACCGACCCGATCGTTTCCAGCGACATCGTGCATCAGCCGGCTTCGTCCATCTTCGATTCCAACAATACGCGAGTTATGGACGGTGACATGGTCAAGTGCACCATGTGGTACGACAACGAGTGGGGCTACTCCTGCCGGACCGCCGACCTGGTGGAGAAACTCGCTTCGCTGTAAGCGTTCTTGAACTGCAACAACATTTAGAGGACAATAAGGCCCGTCGGCGGTGCCGGCGGGCCTTTTCTAAATCGACCGAGTCGTAACCGCAGAAAGACGGAAAGGAACACATGGCCGATAACAGCAAAGAACAGCAGAGTGGTAAAAAACTTGTTCTCGGCGTCCCCAAGGGCTCGCTTCAGGAGAGCACCTTGGATATGTTCGCGCGGGCCGGCTTCGATATCTCCATCTCAGGCCGGAGTTACCACCCCTCCATCGACGATGACGAAATAGATGTTGTTATGTTCCGAGCCCAGGAGATGAGCCGCTACGTCGAGGCCGGCGAGGTGGACCTGGCCTTGACCGGCTACGACTGGGTCTGCGAGAACGAGTCAGAGGTTGAAGAGGTGGCTGAACTTGTTTACGCCAAGCAGCGCCTTACGCCGGTAAGGTGGGTGCTGGCTGTGCGTGAGGAAAGCCCTGTTAAAACACCTCAGGATTTGACCGGCGGCGTTGTGGCCACCGAACTGGTTAACGTCACCCGCAAGTATTTCGAGAAACTCGGGGTAAAGGTACGGGTGGAGTTCAGTTGGGGCGCTACCGAGATAAAAGCCCGCATACATTCGCTTTATGATGCCATCGTGGACGTGACCGAGACTGGAAGGTCGCTGAAGGCCAACCGCCTCCGCGTTATCGACACGGTAATGAGTTCCACGACCCGTCTTATCGCTAATCGCGAGGCGGCCGCAGACAACTGGAAACGCCGTAAAATGGAGAACATCTCCATGCTCCTTCAGGGTGCCATTGAGGCCCGCGAGAAGGTGGGGCTAAAAATGAATGTGCCGAAGGACCAACTGGACGAAGTTTCCCAAATACTGCCGGCGGAAAAATCACCTACAATATCCGAACTGGTGGATTCTGACTGGGTGGCTCTGGAGGTTATCGTGGATGAGAGGGTCGAGAGAGAACTGGTGCCCAAGTTGAAGCGAGCCGGGGCGACCGGCATTATAACCTATCCGCTAAATAAAATTATTCCGTGAACATTCGGGCCTTCAAATTTTTTCTGGCGGCGATTTACTTGGCCATGGCCGGGTGTGCGACGCAAACCAAGGTGGCCGGGCGAGCCGCCACACGTCCCGATAGCCGGCCAGCACTGGATAAAAAGGCACTGCTGAAACTGGAGGAACTACGGCCGCCGGTGAAAAAACCTTCCAACCCGCCGCTGGATGAACTGTCCGGCCAGGTCAGCAAACTATTTAGAGCTGCTCAAAAGCGTATGGATGACCAGGACTACACCGATGCGGTGGATATACTCGAGAGAGCGGTGGGTTTTGCTCCATCGGACCCGCGCCTGCGGAAGATGCTGGGGATGGCATATCTCGGCGTGGCAAATGCCGCAAAGGCGCGGCCGAATCTAATAGAGGCCGCAGAGGTTGCCCCTGACGACTTGGAATTGCAACTTGTGCTTGGCCGCCTGGCGCTGATGGCCGGGCGACAGGAGATGGCTACAATAAGACTGCGCACCGCGCTTAAATGTTCCGACGTCAAGCCCGAAAACCCTCAGGCGGCCGAGGCGATGGCGCTGCTCGGCCAGCTCCTGCAGAAACAGGGGTACTTCACTGCATCGCTTCAGTGTTTCGACCGATTGGCGAAATGGTTCGATAGACACGGCAGCAAATACGCGCAGCGGAAAGTGCTTCGGGATCTATTGTTGGAGCCGGAGAAACTCCTGGCCCATCGCGGCAGACTATTGCTGATGTTGCGGCGCGCGGACGAGGCGGAAGAACTGCTCCGAAAGGCCTATCACCGCGACCGCACAGATACAAATATCAGCAGGAACTATCTTGCAGCGCTTATCGAGTCAGAAATGTATAAGAAGGCGGAAGAATTTATCTTCGACTTGATATCCGAACCATCCCAGAGAGGGCAGTTGCCCCGGCTGGTTCAGATGCTTTGTTCTGCCTGGGGCGATAAGGATCTTTCGTTGCGGCTGTGGCGCAAGTGCCGGCAGAATGACGTCGAGGACGATCGACTGACTGCGACGCTGGCGCGAACCGCCCGTCGCAATGGGGCCATGAATCATGCGATTAAAATTCTGTCTTACTCCGTGAAGAAACAGCCCACCGCCGAGTCACTGTGGCGACAATTGTTTCTTACCACTGTCGAGGCCGGGCGGGCAAAACAGCTTGAAGGCATAGCGGCTGAGGTGCTCTCGCAGGATTCCCAGGCGCTGACGGCCATACTGGAAAGCACAGAGGTGTTTGCCGGTCCGGATGTGCCTATAGATTTCCAGCGTCGTTTCTATTCTGCCTCGCAAAAGCGGGAATATGGCGACAACGTTCGGCTCAAGGCGATGATGTATACGCTTATAGGCAAAATAGCCGCTGAGCGTGGTGACTACCATATGGCCGAAGATTACTACGTTGAGGCACTCGAAAAGTCGATGGACTTGGCGCCGACCTATGAGGGTCTGGTTCAGTGCTACTTGGACCGACGGAAATGTTCACAGGCGCGGCAAGTGGTCCAAAAAGCGACGGAACAATTCGGAAAGAATTCGCACACGGCGGCCTATCTCGGCGGTTTGGTTGAACTTTCATGCGATTCGGCACGCGATGCCACCGCCATACTAACCGGGGCGGTGGATAAAAATCCAGAGCACATTAAATCGCTTCTCACTCTGGCGCAGGCCCAGGAAAGGGCCGGTCATACTAAGCAGGTCACCGAGACTTTAGCGCAAACAATAAGGGCGAATCCCGACCGGGTGGAAACATATCGACAAATGTTCAGACTCTACAGTTTAAACGACGCTCACGAGGAGGCAAAAAAGCTGGCATCCGTTCTACTGTCGCGCCAGCCGGGAAATATTGCCGGCATGTGTATGCTGGCTGAGGCGCTGATGTTCACCGGAGATGTTGACAAGGGCAGGCAGCTGCTCCGGCGGCTTGCCCAAGAGGCCCCTGAAAATGCGGACATTGAATTGCTTAAACTTAAGATAGAACTCGGCGCCATTGCCGGTGTGCCGCGGAAAGAGAAATACGATGAGTTTAAGAGACGCATAGAAAAATTGCTCACCTCCAGCCGCGAAGTTGGCGCAACTGAGGCGCTTGCGATTCTTGAAGGTAAAGCCGGCCTGGAGGCCGAAGCGGCCGAGGCTTGGGGGAAGATGTATCGCATGACTATGCGTCGTCCGGATGCGGCAAAGGCGTATGCTGCTGCGCTTACGAGGATGAATCGTCTCAAACAGGCCGCCGAGGTTTTGAAGCGACGCCTTAACGATAATTCGAATGACAATACGGCCAGAGAGTTCATGCTCAGCGTGCTGGAGGAGTTAAAGAAGCCCGGTAGGGCGGAGAAATACATTCGCCGATGGAGCCAGGAAGCCGATGAGCAGCGAGTTTATTATTATCGTCTGCGCCTGCTTAAAATTTACGAAAATGCCAAGCAGTATGATAAGTGCATCGAACTGTTGAATAAAATGATCGCCGACGGCCGGGAAGACTTAAAACCGGAAAAGATACGCTATTACGGCATGGCCGGTTGGTATGATAAGGCCGTTGAATATGCGCAAAGCCCTCTTGATACACTGAAGAATGATATCCAGGCCAGGCGTTATCTCATTGCCGCACTTGCCGAGGGGGAACTTTACGATAGGGCAGTCAGTTTTCTGGACGAGTGGCTGGCCGATGCCCTCGATAAAGAGAAGCCCCAGGCCGATACTAATCTCGAATTATTCACGCGACTGAAGATTATCCTTCTGGCAGAGGTCAAGAGAATTGACAAGGCGCGTGAATTCGCTCGTTACATGATTGAAAAACGGCCGAATTTGATTGCACCTCGTGAGGCGATTGTCCTGGCGCTGGCCCAAAAGAATCGACACGATGACGCGATAGAAATGCTCGAGGGATGGCTCGCATCTCAGCTCGAAAAGAAAGTGAACAGCGAAATCACATCGTGGTGCCGCACTATGATTGTGCAGGTGCTGGAACTTCAGGGGCGATACAACAAGGCCGTCAGGCGGGCTAAAAAGTATCTTTCTGAAGAAAGTAAAAACCACGAATTGCTTTCGACCTATTCGAATTGCCTTGCTCAGCTCGGCCGGGATAAACAGGCCATGAAAGCACTGGAGAAGGCCTATGAACTTAAGCCGGACAATGTATCGCTGAACAATAATCTCGGATACATGTATGCCGACCGGGGCGTCTGCCTGAAAAAGGCCGAGCAGATGATACGCAAAGCCCTGTCCGAACGGCAGGATGAGTTGAGTTTCCTGGATTCGCTGGGGTGGGTTCTCTATAAGCAGGGTGAATTTTCCACGGCCGCAGAAACATTTTTAAAGGTTTTCCGTCTTATGAAAGAGCCTTCGACAAACGATGCCGGTGAAAATGAAACATCAGCCGCTTCGGTTTTATATGACCATGCTGGTGATGTATTCTGGCGGCTGGGCTGGAACGATCGGGCTTTGCGTATGTGGGCACGCGCTGTTGAATTGGCCGGCAGGCAAGAGGTGCGCATCAGAGATATTGAGCAAGTTCGGACAAAAACCCCGATTAAGATAAAGGCAGTCAAAAAAGGCAAGGAACCGCCGGTGGCACCACTGGGCGAAACATCCGCCGCCAAACACGGTCGGCAAAAGATGGAAAATAGGCCTACGCTGCGGTAAAATAAGGCCTTTGAGGAGATGCGATTATGGCAGGACATTCACACTGGGCGAAAATTAAACGCGCCAAGGCGTCCAACGACGCTAAGCGCGGGCGTGTGTGGTCCAAACTGGCCCGCAAGATAATGGTAGCCGCCAAGCAGGGCGGCGCCGACCCCGATGAAAATCTGCAACTGCGGTACGCCATTGACGAGGCCAAGGCCGCAAATATGCCCAACGATACAATCGACCGAGCTGTCAAAAAGGGGGCAGGCGAACTGGGGGCCGAGAACTTCGAGCAGGTCATCTACGAGGGCTACGGGCCCGGCGGAGTGGCCTTCATGGTCGACTGCCTCACCGACAACCGTAACCGCACTGCATCGGAGGTACGGAAAATATTCGAACTGGCTGGTGGGCAACTCGGCCAGAGCAATTGCGTGGCGTGGATGTTCGAACAGAAGGGCTCAGTGGTGGTTTCCTCCGAGGTCGCCGACGAGGACACGCTCATGGAAGTGGCTCTGGAGGCCGGTGCCGACGACGTAACCACTGAAGGCGACCTGTTTGAGATTACGTGCCGCCCGGATGTATTCTCCGATCTCAACGCCGCACTGGAGGTACGCGAGGTACCGGTTGTCTCGGCCGAGATAGCCATGGTGCCGCAGAATAACATAACAGTTCCTCCTGATAAGGCGTCGAAGGTGGTCAAACTAATGGAAAAACTTGAAGACCACGACGACGTCCAAAAAGTGTACGCAAATTTTGACATTCCCGAAGAAATCCTTGCCACCGCCGGTGGGGATTAAGGTTTTATCCACGGGCTTGCCCACTTCCTGCTAATCGAGATTTGGTGAGGACACGAAGAGAATAGGTAGTAAAATATTTCTCAAAGAAAAAGCGCGGCCCGCAACGGGCCGCGCTTTTAATTTAATTTATCCTACCGGACTTAATTACCGGCGGGATTTTTTCTTTTTGGGCTTTTTCGAATTTTTGCGCTTAGAGGACTTCTTGGTCTTCTTAGACTTTTTACCCTTTTTAGGGCTGTCATTGATGATGGCAGCCTGTGCTGAGGCGAGTCGCGCCACAGGCACACGGAACGGTGAACAGGAGACGTAATCCAGACCGAGCTGATGGCAGAACTCGATGCTCGATGGATCGCCGCCGTGTTCGCCGCAAATGCCCAGTTTGATGTCCGGGCGTGAGGAGCGGCCTTTCTCCACGGCGATGCGCATCAACTCGCCCACGCCGGTCTTGTCCAGCGACTGGAACGGGTCGTATTCGTAGATGCCGTTCTCGACGTAGTAACCGAGGAACTTGCCAGCGTCATCACGGCTGAATCCGCAGCCCATCTGCGTCAGGTCGTTCGTGCCGAAGGAGAAGAACTCCGCCTCGTCAGCTATCTCGTCGGCCGTTATCGCGCCGCGCGGAACCTCAATCATTGTGCCGATCTTGATTTCCGGCGGTTTCTTCCGGGATTTCTTCTTCTTGATATCCTCGAACACTTCTTCGACCACTCGCTTCTGATTGGCCAGTTCCTTCACGTGGCCGACCAGAGGAATCATAATCTCGGCCTTTGCGCCGCGAACGGCGTAGGCGGCCTCGATAATCGCACGCGCCTGCATGGCGGTGATTTCCGGATATACCACGCCCAAACGGCAGCCGCGATGGCCAAGCATTGGGTTGAACTCGTGCAGCGATTCGACCTTTTCCTTGACCTTTTTGGCCGATATGCCCATGGCCCTGGCCAGTTCCTTCTGCCCGGCCGAGTCGTGCGGGAGGAACTCATGCAGCGGCGGGTCGAGCAGGCGAATGGTGGCGGGGCGGCCCTTGAGGGCCTTGAAGATGCCCTTGAAGTCGTCCCGCTGGTAGGGCAGCAGTTCCTTCAGGGCTTTTTCCCGCCCTTCATGGTCGTCGGCGAGAATCATCTTCCGCATCGAGGTGATGCGGTCGCCTTCGAAGAACATGTGCTCGGTGCGGCACAGGCCGATGCCCTCGGCGCCGAACTTGACGGCCGTTTCGGTGTCGCCGGGCGTGTCGGCATTTGTGCGGATGCCAAGCGTGCGGTACTTGTCCGAGAGTTTCATTATCGTGCCGAATGGACCTGTCAGTTTCGGGTCGATTGTGTCAATCTTGCCCTTGTAAATCGCGCCGGCGGTGCCGTTGAGCGAAATCCAGTCGCCTTGCTTGAGTGTCTTGCCGTGGGCGGTGATGGTCTTTTTCTTGTAGTCAATCACCATGTCACCCGCCCCGGCGATGCAGCACTTGCCCATTCCGCGTGCGACCACGGCCGCATGCGAGGTCATCCCGCCACGCGTGGTAAGGATGCCTTTAGCAACATGCATGCCGCCGATGTCCTCGGGAGAGGTCTCCGTGCGGCAGAGGATGACGTCCTTGCCGTCTTCGGCCCAGTCCTCGGCGTCATCGGCGTTGAAGACGATATGACCCGTCGCTGCGCCCGGCGATGCGGGCAAGCCCTTGCCGATTTGCTCGGCCTTTTTCTCAGCATCCGGATCGAATCGCGGATGCAGCAGGTGGTCTATCTGCTTGGGGTCGATTCGGCATACGGCCTCTTTTTCGGTGATGAGATTTTCTTTGGTCATATCGACGGCCATCTTCACCGCGGCCGCAGCCGTCCGCTTACCCGTACGTGTCTGGAGCATGTACAGCGTGCCGCGCTCAATGGTGAACTCGACGTCCTGCATGTCGCGGTAATGTTTCTCCAGTTTGTTGCGGATACCGACCAACTGGTCATACACCTTTTTATTGACCTTAGCCAGAGTGGAAAGTGGCTTTGGCGTGCGGATGCCGGCCACGACGTCCTCGCCCTGGGCGTTCATGAGATATTCGCCGTAGAACTTGTTTTTTCCGGTGGCCGGATCGCGGGTGAACGCCACGCCGGTTCCGCTGCCTTCACCCATGTTTCCGAAGACCATGGTCTGGACATTAACGGCTGTGCCAAGCAGACCGCGGATATCGTTAATCTGACGGTAGCGGATGGCCCGCTCATTGCTCCAGGAGCCGAATACCGCATCGATGGCGTCGTTCAGCTGCTCACGGGGGTCCTGGGGGAATTTCTGCTTTTGTTTTTTGTAAACCTTCTTGAATTCATCCACGACCTCCTGAAGGCCTTCGACATCCAGGTCGGTGTCTACTTTCGCGCCGCGTTTGTCCTTGACTTTCTGAAGGGCATGCTCAAAATCTTCGTGTTCCATGCCAAGCACTACGTCGCCAAACATCTGCATCAGCCGACGGTAGGCATCCCACACAAAGCGCGGATTGCCGGTTAATTCGACCATGGTCTTGATGGTTTTGTCGTTGAGCCCAAGGTTCAGAACAGTGTCCATCATGCCGGGCATGGAGATGGCCGCTCCACTTCGGACCGATACCAGAAGAGGATTGTCGCCGCCGCCAAATGTCTTTCCGGTGGCCTTCTCGAGTTTCTTCAGGTTATCGGTGACCTGCTTGTTCATGCCTGTAGGCCACTTGCCGTCGCGCTTGTTGAACTCGTCGCAGGCCTCAGTAGTGATGGTGAACCCCGGTGGGACGGGCAGGCCAAGGTTGGCCATCTCGGCCAGGTTGGCCCCCTTTCCGCCCAGCAACTGCTTCATCTCGGTTTTACCTTCGGTCTTATTGCCGCCGAAGAAATATACGTACTTCTTACTCTTTTTTGCCATTGGAACTCTCCGCTGGTTCAGGGTGATAACGATGGGGCCGCTCCTTTACCGGCCCCGGAGTCAAACGGAATCGAACAGTTTAAGAGCCGCCGTTAACGATGTCAACAATTGATTACGTATTTAATCTGCGCTTTCATAAACAGTTTGCTGGTTGGGCTTGTATCCTTCGATAATTTCCCCAAGGATCTGGTCGTTCCATTGCTTGGCCCGGACCAGCGGCGCTATATATTTCGAGACGAACGATTCGGCCGAACTACTCAAGTGTCCGCCGGTGTGGCCCATCTCCGCCATGCGCTGAGACCATGAAACCTGGTAAAGTTTTTCGTAGAGTTTTCTCCGCCGGCCTACCTGCGGCACATCAAAGCCGGTGCGACCGGCAGACGATTCATGCTCACCGTCCATTGTGCCGGTCACTGTAGTGCCCACGCCAAGGAACAGCCAGTCGCGCCTGGAATGGAAATTTATGATTCCGCGCTTGGTGTTTTTTAGTGCCCAATCGAGATAATACTGTGGTGACAGCGACGGCTGAAGCATTATTATTCCGTCGATGTTCACGCTGGCCGGAAGCGACTCTGCGATCCAGGCGGCCATGGCGGCGCCGCCGCTTTGTCCTACCAGCACCACTGGCCTGTCCGGATAGCGGTATTTGTATTTGTCGATGTGTCGTGCAATTTCGGCGGCCTTGTCACGATTCCGAGGTTCCGCACGTAGGTTGTAAAGCGGCCCAGCCATTCTGAACGTCCAGTCTTCCAGCCGTATGGCCGATTCCACCCCCCCGGCGGCCAGGCCTTCGCATATGTTTTCATTCAGCGGGCTGCGACCTTCAATGCCTGGAAGCACCATCACAAGTCCCTTGTCAAGCCGTGAGTCGGTGACCCACGGTTGGGAGTCGCCACAGCCGGCCAGTGCGCCGACAAACAACACCGTCAGTATTGTGGTTCGAAACACGTTCATGGAGGGAGGGATTATAACATAACGAATTACGAAGCACGAATGTCGAAATAAATCATTTGTCTTTGGCCGGCGCCGGTCTTGCGCGGTGCGAGACTATGACGCGGCAGGCAAATCCCAAATGCCCAAACCCCGGCGCCGGGACAGGTCCAAAAATGCCCCCGGAGAATAAGAGAGCGGGGCACAATGGGCTCCAAAGCGGGATTACACAAATCTACGGCTTAATCGGTTAATGAGTTGACAATTCAATAAGTTAGGTTCCAATTTTCGTGGTGATTCCAATGGCCTTATTAAAATATAAACTAATTGCGTTTAACGCTTTACAGCCAACGGCATGTCCTGATATATTTTTCACCATCGTCGCGGAGGATAGGGCAACGCTGGCGAGCGACCTGAGCGCCGCGACGATGCCATACGGCACGAACGGCTTTCTTGTCGGAAGGCCGCCTGTTTTTCAATCTGTCGTAGGCAAAAAAGCGAAAAACGCATCTTTGATTTCTGTAATTACTTAACATTACCCAACCACGTATTTTGGATGAGAACCATAAGTTAATTATTTCTTGGAAAAAATTACGCCGCTGATGTGGTCTAAGACGAATTTATTTGTTATATATGTCCGGGGGCTAACCTCATTGGTTTGGACAGAGTAAAGACGGCCACGCGCAGACCGCACTTGGCGGTTGCGTATCACGGACCGGCCCCGCGAGAAGTTAACCATCGGACTTTATGGAGTGTAAAAATGAAAATAGCATTGCCACTGGCGCAGGGACGACTGAGCATGCACTTCGGGCATTGTCAGGAGTTTGCAATATTTGATGTTCAGCCGGAAAACAAAGAGATAATTAGCTACCAAAAGTATAATGCACCACCACACCAGCCGGGCTTGTTGCCTCGCTGGTTGGCGGAAAAAGGGGTCAGCCTCGTTATTGCCGGCGGCATGGGCCAGCGAGCCCAGGCCATTTTCAACGAGGCGGGCATAGATGTTACCGTTGGCGCACCTTCAGAAGAGCCGGAGAAACTTGTGCACAGATATCTCGACGGGACGCTGCAAACGGGCGACAATCTCTGCGATCACTGAACGTAAGCCATGGTATGCCTACAGGAGTATTTAAATGGGTAAAATAAAGGATACACGAATTTCAAAGGCCATAACCAAGACTTACCACGAGCGGTTTACACGAGCCATAGAAAGTGACGTGGCGATAGTCGGGGCCGGACCGGCCGGAATGATAGCGGGCTATCGGCTCGCCTCGGCCGGTAAAAAAGTCATAATACTTGAAAAGCGCCTCTCGCCCGGCGGAGGAATATGGGGAGGCGGCATGGCCATGAACATCGCTGTCGTGCAGAACGACGCGGTCGAACTGCTGGATGAACTCGACATTGTCCACGACGATGTTGGCGACGGCCTTCATACGGTGGATGCAATGGATCTGGCGGCAGGCCTGTGTCAGAAGTCTATCCGGGCGGGGGTGTTGATGCTGAACCTGGTTACGGTGGAAGACGCCTGCGTTAGCAGCGGCCGTGTGACCGGTGTGGTTGCCAATCGTTCAATGATTTACGGCGAGTTGCCCGTAGACCCATTAATGTTTTCGGCGTCAGCGGTCTTGGACGCCACCGGCCACGAATCCGCCATGGTGCAGTACCTCCGTAATCGCGGCGCATTGGATGATACCGCTACCGGCGAATGGCCGTGTGAGGGGCCATTGGATGCTGACGCCGGCGAGAAATTCGTGGTCGAAAACGCCGGCCAGATTTACCCGGGTCTGTGGATAGCAGGTATGAGCGTCTGTGCCGCACGAGGCGGGCCAAGAATGGGGCCGATATTCGGCGGTATGCTGCTTTCGGGTGAGCGTGTGGCAGATATGATTCTCCGGGAACTGGCTGGGACATAAACCGTTGTGGCGGCGCGATCTAATTAAGTAAATGCCCCTGCTTGCGCTGTCGCCGCAATGAATTTTCCGTGCTCTCAAAGAAGTTTAGAGAGTTTCAAGATAGAGGAGAAGATAAATTGACTGAGAACAAGCGGATAGTAGTAGTAGGCGGTGTGGCGGCGGGAGCATCGGCAGCGGCCAAGGCCAGGCGGACGAACGAAGATGTAGAAATTATGCTGATAGAGGCTGGGCCTTATATAAGTTTCGCTAACTGCGGTCTGCCATATTATGTGGGCGGCGAAATATCCGATAGAAAGGAACTGTTTGTTGTCACGGCCGGGCACTTTGCCAAACGATTTAATGTTGACGTTCGGGTCAACACGCGTGTAACGGATATTGATGCTTCCGCCCGTACGGTAAGTACTCTTGACGAACAGGGCCTAAACGAGCAGATAAAATATGACCGCCTGGTATTGGCCACGGGGGCGAATGCTGTCAAACCTCCTATTGAGGGCATCGACCGGCCAAATATTTTTACGGTTCGCACAGTTCCCGACGTTGACGCCATAGTTGAGTATCTCGAGCGGACAATACCCGCTGAGAGCGAGGCGGTTGCCGCAGAGACCAAAATGGAGTCACCTCCCGAGGCGCTCGTAATCGGCGGAGGTTACATCGGGCTCGAAACGGTTGAGCAACTTCTTCATCGCGGACTGAAAGTTACCGTTGTGGAAATGCTTGATCAGCTTATGACGGCTTTGGATCCGGAGATGGCCGAACCTATCCGCCAGGCACTGAAGGATGCGGGGTGTAAAGTGGTTCTTTCTGATGCGGTTTCGAGGGTAGAGGAAGAAAACGGCTCTACCGTCGCTGTCACGCAATCCGGCCGGCGCATAGGATTTGACATAGGCATACTGTCGGTTGGCGTACGGCCTAACGTGGAACTGGCTGAGAAAGCGGGTATTGAAATAGGGCCCACAGGTGCGATTAAAGTCGACAGTTCTCAGCACACCAGCGACGAGGCAATTTACGCCGCAGGTGACAACAGTGAGGCGAGACACCTGATTCTTAACCGGCCGGTTAATATTCCTTTGGCCGGTCCGGCTAATAAAGCCGGCCGGGCTGCCGGGGCTAACGCAGTGCTGGACCTAGTGGGTGCTGGCGAAGATGACCGGCGGCGGCTGCAACTGCGGGGCGTGCTCGGTACCGCGATCGTCCGCGTATGCGACATGGTGACAGGTGTTACGGGAATTAATGAGAAACAGGCCAAGAAGGAAAACATGGATTTTTCCGTAACCTTCATGCCGGGGCTTAATCATGCCGGATATTATCCAGGCGCCGAAAAAATGGTAATGAAGGTTCTTTACGACCCCGGTAATGGGAGAATCTTGGGCGCCCAAGCAGTCGGAGGCAAAGGCGTAGACAAGCGGCTGGATGTGTTGTCCACTGCAATTACAGGACAAATGACGGTGGAGGACCTGGAGCAATTGGACCTATGTTATGCGCCGCAGTTCGGTTCAGCCAGGGATGTGGTCATACAGGCCGGCTGCGCATCTGCAAACGTCCGTCGTGGACAGACACCTACACTGACGCCGCTGGAATTACTCAGAGAGCTTGGAGGATCAAATCCGCCCACGGTTGTGGACGTACGCACGCCGCGTGAATATCAGAGCGGGCACTTGGAAGGGGCGATAAATATACCGGTTAATGAGCTAAGACAACGGCTCGATGAAATCCCGTCGCAGCGCCCGGTAGTTGTTCACTGCGGCGTGGGTTACCGTAGTTACGTGGCCCAGAGAATACTTATGAATCTCGGCAGGAACAACGTTAAAAATATCTCAGGGGGATATGGCCTGATAACCCAAACACGTCGGACCATAGAGACATAAAACCAATCAATATGTTTCACAAGATACCAGAACTTACCTGTGGATCGTAAAGCCACTAAATCTTTCTGAGCAATATTCGCTCTCGGTAGATTTATCTACACTCTTAAAAGATGCCCGAACGGCTTGACGTCAAGAAGTAAAGAAGGTAAAATATAATTAATAGATATTGTATATTACAGTGCGTATAGAGGTAAATTTGTTTCTGTTTAAGGAACCGCATTCATACATACTTCATCCCCTTTAATCCATACGCGCAACAGATTGCAAAACAGTTCATATGCAGTCATAATGCGCAAATTAATAGTTATATTAATTTTAATATTTAAGGTGTAAACATGGCCCGTAAGCGAGAACGTCTCGGAGAGATTTTGGTTGAATGGGGAGTGGTTACCTCGGCGGGGGTTGAGGAGGCAGTGGAACACGCCCAGAGTGAAAATCTCAGGATAGGGGAGGCACTTATAGCACTGGGGTTGGCGGATGAGGAGGATGTAACAAAGGCCTTGGCCCGCCAGTACGATATGGAATACATCGACCTGGACCGCAACTTTGTCATTCCTTCGGATATGCAGATTATTCCTCAGGATATTATACGCAAACATCTTATTTTGCCATTATCCAAGGAAGATAATCGTCTGAAAGTTATCATAACCGACCCTCTTGATCTTGAGACGATGGACATGTTGCGATTCCGACTTAACTGCGAAATTGATCCCTGCTTGGCCTCCAGAACGAAAATGAGGTCATATATCGACCGTTATGTGCGATCAGACGTCAGCATAGACGAGGCGGTTCAGGAACTGGAAACCAGCACCGAGGAGGATGTGGCCGCGCAGGCTGGGGAGGGGCTGACGGAAGATTCGGCGCCAATTATCCGGCTGGTCACCATGCTTATCACCGAGGCATGTAAGGCCCGCGCCTCTGACATTCATATAGAGCCGATGATGAACCGCGTAAGGGTGCGTTATCGTATTGACGGTGTCTGCATCGAGAGGGACAATATCCCTAAGCGCATGCAAGGTTCGGTAATCAATCGATTGAAGATTATGTCCGGAATTGACCTTGCTGAGAAACGCCTTCCTCAAGACGGCCGTATTAAGATGAATGTAGCGGGCAGTTCCACGGATTTTCGCGTATCGGTGCTGCCGTCTTATCACGGCGAAAGTGTGGTAATGCGTATTCTGCGTCCCGAGAGCGTCATGTTAGGTGTGCCAAATCTCGGATTTGAACAGGATGACTACGAACGATTTTTGCGGATTATTAAAAGACCTAATGGTATTTTCCTGGTTACTGGTCCGACCGGCTCCGGTAAAACCACTACACTTTACTCAGCCATAAATGAACTGAATCGCCCTGACCGCAAGATAATCACCGCCGAGGATCCAGTAGAGTACAATTTCACCGGTGTTAACCAAGTTCAAGTAAATGAAGGTATAGGGCTAACATTTGCTAACATTCTTAGAGCAATGTTGCGTCAGGCGCCTAACATTATTCTCGTGGGTGAAATTCGTGATGTAGAGGTCGCAGAAGTGGCGATTCAGGCGGCATTAACTGGACACTTGGTTTTCAGTACATTGCATACCAATGATGCGCCATCTGCAATTACCCGTTTAATTGACATGGGTGTGAAGCCATTTCTTGTGGCAAGTAGTATACAGGCGGTGATGGCTCAGCGACTTGTGCGGAAAATATGTAAGGATTGCAAGGAGGAGTATAAACCGGACCAGCGGATACTGAGGGTTCTGGGATTTCGTGCAGAAGAATTAGAAAACATAACATTTTATCGTGGAAGGGGTTGTAAAAGTTGCAATGGCAGCGGCTACCGTGGCAGACAGGGCGTATTTGAGTTGATGGTGATGGATGCAGCACTTCGGGAGCTGGCCTTTCAGCGGGGCTCACTGAGCGAGCTCAGAAAGGCCGCCCGTGCGGGAGGTATGCGATCTCTTCTGGAGGATGGCAGAGTAAAGGTGCGAAATGGCATAACGACGGCCGAGGAATTGGCCAGAATTGCACAAAGCGAAGAATTGATTAATGCATGAAAAGGGTGCTAATCATAAAATATTATAAAATAAGTAGTTATAAATTATTATTATAACGGAGGAATCTCCGACGGTTTCAGAAGGCACTCATTGTGAATAATAGTATAGAGGAAATGAAAAATGGCGACGATTCAGATAGACAGATTATTAGAGACATGTATCAAGCGCGGCGCCAGTGACCTGCATCTGCATGTAGGTAAACCGCCGACGTTGAGACTCCATTCGCGCCTACGTCCATTAGAGACAAAAGTCCTAGAGCCGGAGGATACGGTTTCCCTGATGAAGGCCATCACGCCCGAACGTGCTCAGCAGGAACTTCAGGAACAGGGTGGCACAGATTTTGGTTTCGAATTCGGTGATAAGGGGCGATTCAGAACATCTGTCTTTCATCAGCGGGGTAATATCTCTCTGACGTTGCGATTAATTCCATCCCAACTTTTATCATTTGAGGATATCGGCCTGCCCGAAATTGTCAAAAGTTTGTGTCGTCGCCCGCGTGGAATGTTCCTGGTGACAGGTCCCACCGGTTGTGGAAAAACCACCACACTGGCGACGATGATTAATTACGTCAACTCCAACTTCGATAAGCACATAATCACGGTTGAAGACCCCATCGAATATTACCATTCGCACAAAAAATCGCTGGTGACACAGAGAGAGGTCGGCGTTGATGTGCCGAACTTTGCAGAGGCGCTGCGAAGGTCGCTGCGCATGGACCCGGACGTTATCCTGGTGGGTGAACTGCGGGACCTGGAGACCATATCGGCGTCACTTAGGGCAGCAGAGACGGGGCACCTTGTCTTCGGCACACTACACACCACCAGCGCGCAGGGGACTGTAACGCGAATCGTGGATCAGTTTCCCGTCAATCAGCAGGAGCAGATACGCGTTCAGTTGGCAGATTCGCTGATAGCCGTTTTGTGTCAGACCCTTATGCCCCGTAAAGACATCAGGGGTATGATAGCCGCTTTCGAATTTATGGTTGTCACAAACGCAATAGGAAATCTGATTCGAGAGAACAAGGTTTTCCGCATACCTTCTTCTATACAGACGGGTAAAAAATTCGGCATGCGACTGCTGGACGATCATCTTTTCGCGCTATTCTGCGAAGGCAAAATCGCCGAAAGCGAGGCGATTGACCATAGCCGCGAGCCCGGCGATATGCAGGAAAAAATCGAGGGCCTGCGCAGCGGCCGGATAGCTGCACCAACGGATCAGGCAAAGGACACAGCAGGCGCAGCAACTCAAGTGAGAAAGTAAAAGATGGCTACTGAAACTGTAAATATTAGCGAACTTCAGGGACGTCCTCTGGGGCGTGTCCTGGTAAAAATGGGCGTCCTGGAACGCGAACAGGTGCATGAGGCGCTGGAGTCCCAGAAAGAGGAAAACGTGCCCATCGGGCAGATTCTCATCGACCTGGGTTACATTGATGAAAAGACCCGCATGCTTGCCCTTGCTTACCAGGCGGGCATGGAATACGTTGACCTTCAATCACAGGAAATAGACGAGGAGGTCATCCGGCAGATTCCCGCTCAGATGGCCAAGGCCTACAGGGTGGTCCCCCTCGAATACGACGAGGACTCGAACCACCTTGTGGTGGCTATCGGTTCGGCTGACAATTTTCAGGCCACCGACGATTTAACCACCTTGATGGGGTATTCAGTAACTGCCAGAATTGCCGACCCGGATGCATTGAACAATGCTCTGATGAAATATTACGACATCGAGTCTGAGTCCATAGGTGAACTGATTAATCAGATATCCAGCGATGAGCAGATGGCCACTCTTGAGGACAGGGGCGAAAGTATAGATCTGGACACCATTAAAGAAATGTCCCAGGCGAACCCCGTCAAGCGACTGGTCAACATGGTGCTGCTTGAGGCCATCCGCAATCGTGCATCGGATATACACTTCGAGCCGTTCGAGGATGAGTTTAAGATGCGGTATAGAATCGACGGCCTTCTCTATGAGATGCTGCCGCCGCCCAAGTCCATTGCCATGGCGATATCTTCGCGCATAAAAGTTATGTCCAACCTGGATATTGCCGAGCGACGCCTGCCTCAGGATGGGCGAATAGAACTGGTAGTAAACGGCGCGCCGGTTGACCTGCGGGTTTCCGTGCTTCCGACCGTTTACGGTGAGAGCGTGGTGATGCGGGTGCTGGACCGTTCAAACGTATCGCTGGACCTGGAGCGCCTTGGGATGCGGGAAGACGATTTGCGAATATTCCGGCAGTTAATTTCACGTCCCAACGGAATCTGTATCGTGACCGGCCCGACGGGTTCAGGTAAAACCACGACGCTATACTCGGCTTTGAACGAACTAAACGACCCGGAGGTGAAGATACTGACAAGTGAGGATCCGGTCGAATACGACATTGACGGCCTCGTCCAGGCCCAGATTAATCCCGAGATAGGATTAACATTTGCCCGATGTCTACGCCACTTTCTGCGTCAGGACCCGGACATCATCCTGGTCGGTGAGATTCGTGATCTTGAGACGGCCCAGATTGCCGTTCAGGCGTCTTTGACGGGCCACCTTGTGTTTTCCACATTGCACACTAATGACGCTCCCTCCGCCATAGCCAGATTGCTTGACCTCGGCCTGGAGCCGTTTTTGGCCACTGCCACCATCGAGGGCGTAGTCGGACAGCGGTTGGTACGGAGCATATGCCCACGGTGCAAGGAGGAATACGAACCCACCGAGGACATGCTCTTGGAACTGGATTTGACACCGGAACAGGTTTCGGGAAGAAAGTTTTACCGCGGAAAGGGCTGCGACCACTGCCGCGGCACCGGTTACAGCGGGCGGGAGGCTATATTCGAAATTATGGCCCTGGACGATGTAATACGCGACCTTATTCAGAAACGAAGCAGCACTCAGGCGATCCGCCAGGCGGCCCGTAAGGCCGGCATGAGGACACTGCGAGAGAGCGGATTACTCGCTATTTATGACGGCACGACCACCATAGAGGAAGTAGTCTCGCAGACTATTTACGAGGAGGTGGAATAGCGCCGCAGACGTTTTAACTTGAGCAAAGTTAATGATTTATGAAGGAATGAAAAATGCCCACATTTACTTATGAAGCTATGAACAATGTAGGCCAGCCCGTAAAGGGCGAGGTTGAGGCGGGCACATCGGAAGAAGCCATCAGCAAGGTCCGCGCGATGGGAAATTTTCCCACCAAGATAAAGGAAAAGGCCGCCAAACGCGCCGCCAAGTCCGGCGGCGCCCAGGCGGGCCAAAAGCAACAGCGCAAGCGTGCGGCCGGTAAAGCTCCCCGCAAACTGCTGACACAGTTCACGCGTCAGCTGGCTACGCTTGTGGATGCCGGATTGCCCATAGTCAGGAGTTTGAGGATTCTCGAAGAACAGCAGAAGCCCGGCATGATGCGTGTGGCCACGCGGCTGGTAGGCGACGACGTCGAGGCCGGTTCAACGCTTTCGGAGGCGATGTCGAGACACCCCAAAACCTTCGATCGCCTTTATGTGAACATGGTTCGCGCAGGAGAGTTGGGCGGTGTGCTGGACGTGGTGCTGCGACGTCTGGCCGACCACCAGGAGCGCTCCATGGCGCTGCGGCGAAAGGTTATAGGCGCCCTGATATATCCTATCGCGGTCATTGTTTTCGCGTTCGGCATTGTAATGGGCCTGATGACCTTCGTGGTGCCCAAGTTCTCGGAGATATTTGCGGGCGTGGGCACTGAACTGCCGGGTCCGACGAAGGTATTGATGGGCATAAGCAACTGGATCACACAGGATTTCGGATGGCTGATTATTATAGGTATACCCATAGGCATGATCATGCTGTTTCGGTTGTTGAAGGTTTCCCAGGGTGGACGTTATTTCGTCGATAACCTGAAACTTCATGTGCCTCTGTTCGGAGGTTTGGTTTCCAAGATATCAGTGGCCAGGTTTACGCAGACGCTGGGAACTCTGCTGGCGGCCGGTGTTCCGATTCTTGAGGCCCTGAACATAACGCGCCTGACGGCGGGCAACGAGGTCTACTCCAAGGCGCTGGCCAAGGTGCATGACGGCATACGCGAGGGTGAGAGTTTTGCCGAGCCGCTTCGCAACGCCAGGATAGTGGACCCCATGGTCACCAATATGATTGACGTGGGCGAGGAGACAGGTGAACTGGACAAAATGCTTAACAGGGTGGCTGAAAATTACACAGAGCAGGTGGAAACCACCGTGGCTTCGATGGTCTCCATGCTCGAGCCGGCCCTGGTTATTATCCTCGGCCTTATAGTTGGCGGAATCGTAGTCTGCATGTTCCTGCCTATGGTTCACCTGATTCAAACACTGCAGAAATAAGTAACGTTGAGAAGATAATGTTAAGGTGCAAAAGAAAATATTTCGTTGGTTTCACGTTAGTAGAACTGCTGGTGGTGATGTCTATCGTCATCGTGTTGCTGGCCATGCTGATGCCGACTGTCGTATCCATTATGGAATCACGGTACGCGCACAAATCCAGTTACTACGTATCCGCCCTGGCCAGGGGCGCTGAGAGTTACTGGGTGGATAACCGCAATTTTTATCCCGGACAGGCGAATACGGAACCTCTCGAAAACAATACATATACCGGCAGCCAAATCCTGGCCGCGTGTGTATTCGGTTATTCGCTTGATGACATTAATCGTGAAAATCCCGAACCAAAATCGGAATACATGACATATAAGCCGGGCATGCTTTTTAATCCGGACGATTACTATAATAACGTTCCCTCCGGCATGAACCGTCCCAATACGCTCTCGGATGGATTTCCGGATCCGATGCCCATTCTCTATTTCCCATCTAGGAAAGGCATATCAGGTCTGTTGCAGTATAAACTGGGCGACAACGACGTTTATCGACAAAAACCCAGCGAGCAGTGGGTGCAGATTTGGGACCAGAGCACGTTCAAGTCTTTGATCCGGGACGCGGATGCTGATGGTGATGAAAGTGTGGATGATAATGATAAACCCCACAAGGACGGCAAGTTCCTGTTAATTGCGCCGGGAATTGACAGGCAATATGGAGGCGACAACGACATAACTAACGGATGGTGATTGAAGATAAAATGTTTGATTCAATATACAATTTCCGATGCAGCACCGGCGGCGGGAATCTCCGTAGCGCAGCGGCGTTTACGGTTATCGAGATGATAACAGTGTTGTTTATAATCGGTTTGCTGATGGGCATACTGGTTCCTACCATCGGCTCTGTGAGCACAGCCATCGCTCGCAGCCGTTCACTGGCAACGATACATCAAATCGAAACCGGCATACACGCATATTATCAGGACTTTGAAGAGTACCCACTCGACGATAACGAACCTAAATTCGACGGCGCTCAAAATCTGGTCTATTATCTGACGTTCTATGAAGGCGAAGGCATGGACGGGCATAAAGGTTTTGGCGGACGCAGGGAAAAAGATGGTACTTATTATGGAAAGATTTGCGGCCCTTACGCCGGAACGGAGAAACTTGATACCAAGGGTAGCGGCAATCCCGTCTTTGTGGATTCATTTGACAACACTATAGAATATTATCGTTACGACAATGGTTACAGTGGGCCCACCAATTATTATGCAATAAAGCCAGCTGATGAAGGTGGCGGGTATTTCCGTACTGATTTTATACTATGCACCCCCGGACCCAACGGCCAGTGGGATGCTTACAGGAATGACCGCACAACCGACGACATAACCAACTTCCTCCAGGAGTAACGAACTTTATGCGCAGAAAGAGAAAACATCTCGCCTCAGACGGGGGTGGCCACAGCGGCTTTACGTTGATTGAACTGCTGGTAGTCATAGTCATCATAGGCATACTGCTGTCACTGCTGTTTCCCGCAATTTCCAGCGCTATACGGGCCGGATATGCCAGGGAAACTCTGGCGCGCATAAAAACGCTCGCCAACGGTGCTGAGGGTTACAGGAACGAAAACGGTTTGTATCCCGGACAGGGGTGGAACTGGGAAAGCGATTACGAAACCGGCAGCCAATTGCTGACCAATGCACTGTTGGAGTGGGATTCTTCCGATTACCAGTGGGAAGAGGATTATATCGCTCCCAAGGACGGTCTTGTTGACCTGGACAGCAAATTTACCGGCGTTGATGACACGCTGTTGGACGGTTTTCCCGACCCAATGGCTATACTTTATTACCCCGCCAGTTTGGGTGAAACCAACGCAAGTAATACTTATGATTTCGATGATAACGATGACTATTTCGAGGGTGCGGCCCAAGACAGACTCCAGCGGCGGTATCAGCGGCTTATAGATGAAGATGCAAATCCGGATTTTAGCAGTATGTTTATGAACAATTTCGCCACGGATGACAGTTTTGGAAGCGGACGCGCCAGGAATCCTGACGGGTATCTGTTGATAGGACCCGGCGCGGACAGAGTATATTTTACCGCCGATGACGTGAAGAACTGGAAGTAAAAATGCATAAAACGAGAAAAATACATGCCTGGCATGGGTTTACGCTGGTCGAACTGCTGGCCGTGCTTGCGATATTGAGCATACTTGTGGGGCTGGCCGTCAGTGTAGGCAAAACGGTGCTCGACCAGGCCAAGCGGCAGCAGACCCGCGCTATTCAGTCCACCGTCATCGAAGCGCTTCAATCGTATTACAGGGTGAAGGATGTATACCCGGATAATCTTTCTGCACTTATGAAAACCGAGTCGCAAGGCGGCGTGGAGGGGGCCCGCGATAAGTTGCTGGGTTTGCCGGATGGTGTTGTTGATTTTGACTCAGATTCAGTGAGGGACGCATACGGTAATGAAATGACATACTATAATAATGGCGCGATGGGGGGAGGACCTTTGTTGGTGTCAGGAGGTCCGGACGGAAATGTTAACACGCCGGAAGACAACATATATTCGGACGAGCGCTGATTGCGCCGGAGTATTTATATGTTTGTGATGAAAAAGACAATACGAAGCCGGATAGACCCGACGCGGAAAGGTTTCACACTCGTGGAAATACTTGTTGTGCTGGGAATGATAACGCTCATAGCGGCCGTGGCTCTTCCCGGGCTCTCGCGGATGTTAACCTCCGGCGCCGATGAGCAGGCGTATAACCTGATAATGGCCCAGTTAGGCGCCGCCCGTGCGCAGGCAATGATGGACGGCAATTACGTCGGCGTGCACTTCCAGAGGCGATATACAATCGAGTCCAATCATAAAAACGTTGAATTAAAAGATATCAAATTCTGGTATTGCCGCGTGGAGTACGACAGAAATAACGGCGCCTTTGAAAAGGTCGAGGGCTACCAGCCGAGTCCCCTGCCTCAAAAAATGGCCGTTGGTGAGGTTATGGACTCCAACAGTTTCAGTGGCGCTAATGGCAACTTCGACGATTTTACTTCTTTCACGATCGTTTTTTCGCCGTCGGGTTCGGTCGTCAGGCAGGTCGAAGAGACGGGTAAGATTGTATTTAACTCCGCCGATGATTTGTTCATTCCTCCACCGGGTGGAGGACCTAAAGACAAAATATGGGATTCAAGCGTGGCCAACGAGGGGGTCGATGGCGAACGAGGCGCCACGGCGATGGTTTTGTTTAATTATACGGATCTGCGGGGACAGGATGATTACAGCACCTACCTGGAGAATAACGGCCAAATACTGGCGGTAAATGCGCACACCGGACAGTTATTCGGAAGAGAGTGAAAGTGAAAACTGAGAGTTTAAAAGTTGAAGCGAAAAGCAAAAGCGCCCGGGCGTTTACGCTAACCGAACTGCTGGTGGCAGTGGCGGTGCTGGCCGGTCTTATGCTGGGGTTCTCGATGATTCTGGCTCAGAGCCAGCGTGTGGTTAACGGGGCACAGGGCATAATGCGGGCCAACATTAAGGCCGCCGCCATTGATGAGGTCATTCGAGGGGATATGCGCCAAATCTCCAAGAACGGTTTTTTATACATCGATTCTAATCATCTGATTTTCACCACGGCCGGGCCGGCGCCCAGCATGACCGAGGCGGTAGTGGGCAACGGTTCACTGGTGGCGTATGCCCGCAACTCTAACAACAACAACCAGGTGCTATACAGGCAGCGATGGGTTTTGTCTACCGAGCAGTCTCAGGAGGCCGAAGAAGTAACGGATATTTGGGGCGATGCTGACTTTGCGGACATTCAGACTATGCCTGTGGCTGACCTCGAAAGTCTCGCCGGACAGGCCCAGAGCAAAGTAGATGGACTAAGCGTTGCGCCACCTCCGACATCTGACAACGTTAATGAGTTATGGAAGGTTCTGGCCACCGGCTGCACGGACTTTACGGTCGATTATGCCATGGCCGGTCAGGGCGGCACCGTAATATGGGACAACCAGCAAGAGACGTGGACACACGAAAACCAGGCAAACTGGCCGCTCGCCGTGAGAATACGTTTCGACATAGAAGATGAAGGCATAGCCAAAATATTCGGCGACGGCGAAGGCAATAATACGGCTGAATACGAAATAATATGTACGGTGGGGGGATAACCTTGTGATTACCCGGAGGCGCGAAAATGAATATGTATAACCAAAATATAAGACGCGGGTCGGCGTTGCTGATGGTTATCGGCTTGTTAACTATTTTGGTGATGCTGGGGGTAACATTTATGGTTATTGCCCGGCTGAACGCAGACCAGTCCGAGGCGGCCGCGACCAGGGCGCAGGCGGACCCCATCGCCGATGGCATAGTTTCTATGCTGGTTCAAAAACTCAAGGAAGATTTGTATATAGGTGACGGCGCAAACCAGCCATATTCTGATGAGACGGCCATGACAGCCGATGCGGAGGGTTGGAAAAAATATACTGATTATGCCTCTGACGACATTGACGACTGGCTGTCGCACCATGATGAAGATTCACCGCAAAACGATTACGCCTCCCTGCTGCTGACGAGCGATACCAGCGCCAACAAGGTGGATATTGACGGAGACGACATGGAGGACACGGTTGACGTTGAATCATATATCCACCTGACGGGTGTGACGGACCGTTACGGCAGACAATACCGCGCGGCCGTGCAGGTTACGGACCTTTCAGGCCTGATGTGCGTGAACACCGCCGGGGAGGGATACGACGCAGACACCGATACCGATGCGACTTTTCCGGTGCGCGTTGATCTGAAGGGATTTTTGGGAGAAACTCATTACAATTATATACATACGCATGGAAGAACTGGAGGGTCAGGGAAGAAGTATGATGGAAGATGCGGAACGGTTACCCCGACGAATCTGACCGATTACTTTAACGCCTGTTCCGGGAGATTATACAGTCCTGCTGATGGCTACAGGCCCTTCGGCATAGCCGATGAGCCGTTTCTGCGATGGTTGAAACAGAACTCCTCGGCTAAAAGCGGGCGCTTGTATGAGTTGCTGGAAGATTCCAGCATAGATCGCAGATACCTGACGACATTCAGTTGCTCCCGGTCGTTGGTTCGGCGGCCGAATTCCAACATTAAAAAGAAATTGATCTTGCATGACCCAGATGATGATCAACATAAAATAAACATTGTCGCCCATCGACAGGATGTTTACGAACAGATGCTTCACATGTTGACCGAACTCAATTTGAGTGGCGACAAAAGTAAAATGGCTGCTCATTTCGTTGCCAATTTGTGGGCGTATGTATCTGCAGGTGATGCAGATCAGCCGTGGGCGTTCAGTCCACAGGGCTCTACTTTTACCGTTTACGGGCTTAAGCAGGACTTGGTAATAACAGAGGCATTTGCCAAGCATAAAGCAAATACGCTGGGGCAAAGTGGTGACGACCACGCATGGGGATATGCAATCGAACTTATGAATCCGTCAGACGAGTCAATAGACATAGATTCATACTCAATCATAGGTGGTGGTAACTTGCCCGATAAGGTTTCTGTCCCTACCAATGGTAAAGTTGTTGTATATAGTTTTGGTAAAGGTGACGATTATAATGGTGAAGCTTCCGATTTCTTCTCGGCGGACGTTTCCAAATGGATTGAAAATGCCGCTGTAGATTTCAGCGGTAATGATACCGTGGAGGTAATGTTGGTTCGTAATAGCAGTGTCCCGGCTGATCAGGTTACCAATGATGATCTGGGTTATTCATGTCCCGACAAGGATTTTCCTTCCGCGGACGTTTCCGCTGATGCGAGGCGGGACGACGTTGCTCAACGTGCACGATATAACCTGGCTGTCTACAAAAAGTATAATAGCCATGCCTTGGGCAAAGCAAACGGTCTCAGTGCGAATGACATCGATCATTGGCCAGTGCCCATTGTTCGAGCCAAAAGTCTCCAACAAGACACGATAGAAGACCTTGGCGAGTGTGGAATGATTTATCTGACCGGACCGTCCAGCTCCAATGACGGAAATAATTTGGAGGTCTTTTCCAAGAACATAATAGATTCTGATATCTCCAATATTTTTGCTGATAACCCAGCCCGCGGGCGGCTTAACTTTTATCCTTATAACATAAGTTACGGCGGATATTCCGCCAGCGCGTATCCAGACGTGCCGGCAGCATGTATGCTGGGCGAATTTTTCGGGTTGGTGCCGACGGATGAGACCAGAGTTGACGAGAAGATACCTACACGTACTTATGGCAAAATAAATATTAACACTGCGCCCAAAAAGGTACTTGAGCAGCTGCCTTTCGATACAAATATAACAATCAGTGGCCTGAATCCTCCAAACATCGATGTAACGAGTGTAGTTGATGATGCTATCATCAATTATAGAGAAGCGACACAAAGAAATATCTATAATATCTCTAATCTGCGCGTAAAGAGTCAATATAAAGGTTTTCTCACGCCGGGCGAAGTTGCGGTTCCTCTGGCCAATTACGTCGAAAATAAAATTCAGAAGGCAAACCCAGATATATCTTTTGAAGATTTGAAAAAACATAAGGGTTTTCTCCTCGCTCGGGATTCGCTCTATCGAGATATCAGCAACGTCATTACCGTCAACAGCGACACGTTTGCCGCCAATATCCGCGTGGATTTATATGATGATGAAACCGGTTTGCCTCGTTACAGGTGGAATTACGTGGCCGTGATTGACCGCAGTTGCTGCTTCACCGCCGCCGACGATCCCGCAGTTCTGTTGTTTACGCCTGTGAAGTAGTTGCTGTAGATTAAGGATTATGTATCGCCATCTACCTCATTCGGCCGATCTGCCGGTTGCGTTGATGGGGTTGTAGCCGGATATGAGGTGGGTGTGGTTTTTGGCGCCGGCAATGGCTTGGGGCAAATTATTTGCCGGATATGTCCGGCAAACACATCAATCTTGGGACCAGGTTCCATGTTGAAGCGGATGGAGTCGTTTTCCAGCCGACCAGAGAGCGTTGTGCCGTCGAAAAGTTTTATTTTCACCGTCCCCGGCGTGCTTTCTTCGGCCATGAAGTCCATTTTAGCGATTTCATATGATTTCACCCGAATCGTTTCATATCGCGTCCGCACCGGCAAGACTTCATCCTCAATATGCCCTCGAAGAACATCCTCGTTCCTGGTTTTCAACGTGGCAAGTTTGTCGTCGCCGTCCCTTTTGGCCGTGGGGTTAAGGATGAACTGCATTACCAGTTGGCGGCGGATATTTAGTTCCGGCCCAAGGTCCAGTTTCATACGGAAATTCTCCGGCGCCAGCAGCCCCGATAGCACCGAACCATTGGCGAACAGGGCGCGGTGCAGGCCGCTTTCGGGAGTGTCCAGCAGGATAGCGTGCAGGTTGTCGGGATTCAGAAGAAGCCGTCCGTACTCAGTGTGGAAGTTGAAGTCCACGTCTTCGGGCCTGAAAAACAATCTCTGTCCGGAGCGCAGGACTACGACTGGCCGAGTTATTTTGACCTGCTCCGGATGCTGCGGCGATATTTTGAACGAGCAGGCCGAGAGTTTCTCCACCGGAATTGACATTTCGTTCCCTCCCGTTAGGCGGATACGCACCGGCCCATTGAGCAGTTTGCCGGCCGGGACCTGACCGTCTGTCAATCCTACGTGGACATACGGGTCCGCTGGCGCGGGCACGCTGAGGCCTATGACGTCTTCGGCCGGAAGGGTAAGTTTGCCGTAGAAAGTCTCCACCACGAATTCTTTGTTGAGAATTGTACCCAGAAGTTCATCCTTGTTTTTCAAAACGGCCATGTCGTACTGATCGTGCCGTGGCAGTTCCAGCTGCCCCAAGACCAGCAGGGCACCGCCCATATTGACGATTATCCTGCGTAGCGGAGAGGGTACCTTGCGGAGTTCTTTAGAGACGTTGAAATTCCCGAGCAGTTTTTTTCCCTCATTCCAGTTCTTTCGCTGCGCGTGGAAGAAGCACAGGGCCTTTGTCTGGCCTGCGGGAATTTTCAGATTAACGTGATAATAAATATTGTCGTTGCCGGTATTATATTGAACGCGGGGGCGAACCTTTGCATTTTTCGAGGCGAAAATTTGAACAATATTCGGACGGGAAGATCCTGAGGAATTGCCCGTCATGAATCCCCAGTCTTTGCCCGTAACGCTGTTTTTGCCGGTAGAGCTGTGGACCATCTGAACCGAACCGCCCAGATTGGAGTAATAGCGAATATTCATTGTTTGGGCACTATTGGAAGGATTTTTGAATATATCTATCCACCGGCAGTATCCTTCCTTTTTGTCGATGTATATCCGCCTCCAGATACGCATTGCACCCTGGCTCCAAGGTCCGAGTTCTATTTCCCGGCCGTTTTTATTTATCTGGGCGGCATTACTGCTGACATTGAAGTTTGCACCGCTGACCTGGAGATTCATGCCGCCGTCGTAGGCGTCGTTTGTACCATTATTTACCGTGCCATTTGTGTAAATGTCCCACATGTAACCTGCCGAGTCGTTCACCCGCCAAGGCCAACTGTTGTTCCGCCTGCCCTCGGTGATGTGTATATCCTTCTCAGCTGCCGGACATACCCCGACCAGTATTGCAACCGCCACTATAGCTATTAATAGTTGTTTAAATCTCATAATTCCATCCTGTCCTGTAGGTTTTACTTACTTTATTGGAGAAAATACTTCTGTTGAGTCTCTTGTGGAAGATTCCGCCTTCCCGCCCAGACGTTCTATAACGTGTTGCAGTCGCTGGCGGACTTCAGGGTCGTTGGTATTAAGATACTTCTGCAGCAGGGGAACAATCTCTTTGCCCATGGAGACCAGTTCTTCCGTGGCCGCCTGACGGTCCTTATAGCTCTCGGCACCGAGACGAGCTACCAGTTTATCAAGTTTCTCCATAACCTCCTTCGGTGGCAATGCCTGGGGACGAGTTATGCTCAAGCACTGGTTGGGGCTTATGGCAAGTTCCGGTCCCGGTTCGATCTTGAACTTCAGGTCCTTCTGTACCAATTCACCCCTAAGTATCGACTTGTCCCACAAAAGGGCGACTGTCCGCCCCAGGTGTGTTTTGCTGAATGACAGTGTCTTTATATTGCGGGGCTTCAATTCGACCTTCGAGCCATAATCGGTGAGAATTCCTATTTTTTCATCCGTTAACCGTCCGTATAATTCATCACCGTTGGTTAGTTTGACGCAGGTTGTCTGCGGTCGAGAACTGGCTTCGGGGGCAAATTGAAGTTTGGAGACCATGTTACGGCTTATCTTCAGTTGCGGGCCGAGGTCTAATTTCAGCGTGACGGTTTCGGCCTCAAGTACACCACCCAGTTGCGAACCATTTAAAAATTCCACCCGGTGCAGGACATGGCCGGGATTGTCCATGTGGATGGCCAGTATGTGCTTTCCGTTAAGCGCTACCGGTCCGTAGCGGGTGATGAAGTCAAGCTCCACCTCCGCCGGGTCGAACGCCAGGCAGTCGCCGGTTCGCAGGATGGCCAACGGACCGGAAAATTCGATATCCTCGGGCCGATGTTTGGAGATTTTGTAGGACCACTGGCGAATCCTCTCCAGCGGCAGCTCCAGTGTACCGACGGACATTTTCAGTTCGAGTTTCTGCTCGTCCATGTTGCCGCATAGTATTTGTCCGTTTGTCAGGGCCACACGGATGAGGCCGTCGCCCGGACCGGGCGGTGCTGCCATGCCAATTACCTGCTCGGCCGGTACATCGATGGTCTCGAAAAATGTCCGGATGCTAAACTTTTTATTTAGAACCTTACCGAACTTTACGTCGCCGTTGTCTTCGACGACTTTGTCCGCAGCATCCGAACGCTCCAGGTGTATGCCGCCCAGAAACGAGCCGATCGAAAAATTCGCTATAATTTCCCGCAACTCTTGGGGCATCTTGCGGATTTCTTCCGAGTGGTCGAAATTCTCCAGAAATTTCCTAGCTAGGTCTTTCGATCTTCTCTGTGCGTGGTATATGCAAAGGGCTCTTGTCTTGCCGCCTTTTATCTGGAGGTTTGCATGATAGTAAACGTTGTCATTGCCGATGTTGTACTGAAAGCGGGGAGTGAATTTTGCTTTAGGCGATGCCAGCACGTGGACAACATTAGGGCGATTTCCGCCATGACTGGACGTTATAGCCGCCCAGTCTTGACCATTTGGTTTTTCGTCGCCGGAGGCGCCGTTTACCGACTGTACTGAAGACCCCATATTCGAGTAGTATCGAATTTTTAGGTTTTGTTCCGTACCGGATGTGTTTTCAAATATGTCTACCCACCGGCAGTATCCCGCTTTTTTATTGACGTAAATCCGACGCCATACGCGGATTGCCCCGCGACTCCAAGGCCCAATCTCTATTTCGGTATTGTCTCCATTTACTCTTGCCGTACCGCTCTGAAAATTTGCCCCGCTTATCTGCAATCGCATTCCTCCATCGTAAGCATCACTGGTGCCATCGTTCACCATTCCGTTATTGTAAATGTCCCACATATATCCGGCCGAGTCGTTCACCCGCCAAGGCCAACTGTTGTTCCGCCTTCCACCGGTAATGTGTATGTCCTCTGCTTTGGCCAAACAAACTCCAGCCACGGTAGCAAACACAAATAATCCCACTAATAAATATTTTATTTTCATAATAGGCGCCTTTCCTGTCGGAATATACTGCGTAACATTTATATATTTTTTAATAATAGACGAAATCAATCCCTGCAGGTTCCGTTTAATATAAGGAAATATTAAACGGCACTCGATTCGGCCGACATACCAAAGTATATTATGTTGTGATTTTAGGTGAAATGCCATGAGAATCAGACTTTTAGCCATAGATTTGGATGGGACGCTGCTTAACTCTGCCAAGCAGGTCACTAAGACTACCGCAGATATACTTCGCACAGCCAGGGAGCAGACCGGCGTTCACATAGTGCTGGCCTCTGCCCGCCCTCCGCGAAGCGTGATGCCGTTTTATGAACTGCTCGACCTGGATACGCCCATGATAAATTACAATGGGGCATTGGTTTATGAGCCCCCGTCAGGTCATATAGTCTGGCATCGCCCTCTGGCCAAAAAGACGGCCTGGCAGATAGTTGATATAGCAAGGGAAGTCCATCCCGATGTACTCGTCTCGGCGGAAATTCTCGACAAATGGTACACAGACAGATTCGACCCGGATTTTCTCACGGAAACGGCCAAACACTTCAGGCCGAATGTTGTTGCTCCCATTGATTCGTGGCTAACCCGCTCAGTTACTAAACTGTTGCTGTTGGCTGCGGGGCCGCCGCTGGGAAAAATTGCCTCGGGCATCATTGGCCAACTTCAGCACCAGGTGACGATTTTGAAGACGGAGGACTATCTCCTGCAGGTAATGCACAGTACTGTGTCCAAGCTTCAGGCCTTGCGGATTGTGGCCGGGGAACTCGGCACCAGTCGCGAGCAGGTCATGGCAATCGGCGACAATGTCAACGACATCGAAATGCTGCGATGGGCCGGCGTGGGCGTGGCGATGGACAACGCACCGGACAGGGTAAAGGCAGTGGCGAAGCTCGTCGCAGACCACCACGATAACGATGGCGCCGCCAAAGCAATACGGGATGTTATATTGCGCGGCGCCAGCGGCAACCCGTCGCCGCGGGCGTTGTGGTGATGAACCGGTGATTGCACATTTCGTCCTGTAGGCGTATTTTATCGTACGCTTTTCTTTTAATTCTCCGCAAACAGTCCGCCGGACTATGGAGCACAAACAATGACGATAAGAATAATAGATACATCACGGAAGGGCGGAAAGGCCGAGGTTGCCGAACTGCTCGAACGCCTTCGCGGCGGCGGGCTGGTCGCCGAAGGTACGCCATCCGAAACGAATGTTCGCCAAATCGTGGCAGATACAATCCGAGGTGTGATCGAAGAGGGCGATGGAAGAATAATCGCCGATACCGCCAAACTGCATGGCGTGGAACTTGCGCCGCAACGTTTCCGCGTGAGCGAGGATGAAATCGCCGACGCTTATCAGCATGTTAGTAAGGATGAGCGAATAATGGCCATCATAGGTCGGGCTATCCAAAATGTCCGCCGCTACCAGCAGAAAATCATGGACGCACTGACTGCCTCTGTTGACCGCGAGGACCTGGTGGACGACGGTCATCGTCGGCTGGGTCTGTCGTTCACGCCGGTAAAACGGCTGGGCGTTTATGTGCCCGGCGGCAGGGCAGTGTATCCGTCGTCGCTGATTATGACGGCCGCGCCTGCCCAGGCGGCGGGTGTGGAGGACATCGCCGTGGTTACACCGCCGGCCGGCGACGGCGGTGTGGACCCACTGATTTTGGCCACGGCACACCAACTGGGTCTCAGAGAGATATACCGCGTTTCGGGTGTGGACGGGTTGGCTGCTCTGGCGTATGGCACGCAGAGCATCGCGCCTCCCGTGGATATGATAGTCGGACCGGGTAATGCCTTCATCGCCGAGGCCAAAAGGCAACTGTTCGGCAGGGTTGGCATAGACAGCATCGCTGGCCCATCAGAGGTACTGATAATTGCGGATGGCTCGGCTTCGCCGCCGTGGGTGGCCGCCGACATGCTTGCCCAGGCCGAGCATGCGCCCGGGGCCGCCGTGCTGGTGACGGATTCGAACAAAATGGCCGAAGCCGTGGCCGCGGAAATAGATAAGCAACTGTCCGACTTGGAGCGGGCCGACGATGCGCGGCTGGCTATTGAGCAATACAGTGCGATTGTCGTTGTTTCCGATATGGCGGCCGCGTGCGCTACGTCAAACGAGTTCGCCCCCGAACACCTTCAGGTAATGGTTGCAGATGAGGCAGAGCAGGGTGTTCTGTCACGACTTCGTAACGCTGGGGCAATCTTTGTCGGCCAATATACTCCCGTGCCGCTGGGCGATTACTACGCCGGTCCCAGCCATGTGCTGCCCACAGGCGCCACGGCCAGATTCTCCTCGGCACTGAGCTGCATGGATTTCCTGAAGTCCTCCAGCATTATCCGTTACGACGCCGAGGCGCTGAACGAAGACGGCCAGGACGTGGCCGAGTTCGCTCGCCGCGAAGGCCTGACGGCGCACTCGAGCGCAATAGAGATTAGGAGCCGCGACTGATAAAATGTCATACTTCAGAGAAGAAATTAACAGGTTGGCCCCTTACGTTCCAGGCGAGCAGCCGGAGGTGGGGGCAAAGGTGATAAAACTCAACACCAACGAGAACCCATACCCGCCGTCACCGGCGACGGTCTGGGTTTTACGGAATTTCGATCCTGAGGCGCTCAGGCGCTATCCGGATCCTATGGCCACTGCCGCCCGTCATGCAGCGGCGGGCGTCTTCGGTGTGGGCGACGACTGGGTGCTGGCCGGCAATGGCAGTGACGAACTGTTGGCGATGATATTGCTGGCTGCCGGCGGCCAGGGGCGGACAGTCGCCTACGCTACACCGACATACGTGCTATACCGCACGCTGGCGCAGATGTACGGCTTGCAGGTGGCCAAAGTTCCTTACGACGATGATTACAATCTGCCGGTGGATGAACTAATCTCGGCCGTTGCGGCGGTCACGTTCGTCTGCACGCCGAACAGCCCGTCCGGCACAGTGGCTGGGCCCAAGCAGTTGGACAAACTTGCCGGGGCACTTGATGGCCTGCTGGTGATAGACGAGGCGTACATTGATTTTGCCGACGAACAGACTGCCAACATAGAACTGGCACAGAAGCGCAATAACGTCATCGTGCTGCGCACATTGTCGAAAGGATACTCGCTGGCGGGGCTGCGGTTCGGCATGGCCGTGGCTAACCCGGAAATCATCTCCAATCTCGCCAAGGTCAAAGACAGTTACAACGTCGACGCCGTGGCATGTGCCGTGGCCGAGGCCGCTCTGAAGGACCAGGCGCATAAGAACGCCAACGCTAAAAAGGTCCGCGCCTCGCGGGACAAACTCACTGTGGAACTGGAGCAACTCGGCTTTAAAGTCATACCGTCACAATCGAATTTCCTTT
Organism: uncultured Planctomycetaceae bacterium; assembly: GCA_964472875.1. Classification (GTDB taxonomy): domain Bacteria; phylum Planctomycetota; class Phycisphaerae; order SM23-33; family SM23-33; genus CAYYMD01. Next base: position 17,768 of record CAYYMD010000004.1, on the reverse strand, counting down.
TGGCCCGTCCCCCCGAAGGCGATGCCGCACGACTTTACACTTCGCTCAAGGACAGGAGAATACTTGTGCGATACTTTGACCAGCCGCGGCTCGAGGATAAACTGCGGATTACCGTCGGAACGGAGCAGCAAAACGCTGCACTTATTGAGGCGATTGGCAAACTATTGTGAAGAATTATCCACGAATTACACGAATTACACATTGTTGAAATACTTTAATCAACCTATTGGCTAAGAGGCGAATACAATGGGAAACCGCACGGCTGAAATAACCCGAAAAACAAAAGAAACCCAAATCCGGCTTAAACTGAACCTAGATGGAGAGGGGCAGGTAAACTCGGCTACTGGAATCGGCTTTTTAGACCATATGATAGACCACCTCGGCAAGCATGGACTGATTGATATCGAACTGACGGCCGAGGGCGATTTGCACGTAGATGCTCACCACACTACTGAGGATGTGGCAATTTGCATCGGTGAGGCGATAGCCAGGGCATTAGGCGACAAGGCGGGCATCCGCCGCTACGGATGGGCTTCAGTGCCGATGGAGGATGCCCTGGCCAAGGTTGCGGTGGACCTTTCCGGCCGCGCGGCGGTGGTGTTCAACGCATCATTCGTCGGCGGAAAAATAGGCGAGTTCGACACGCAATTAATCGAAGAGTTCCTCCGCCGCCTGGCAGCCACGTGCGGCATGAACCTGCACATAAACGTTCCCTACGGCAGCAATGATCACCACATCGCAGAGGCGATATTCAAGGCCTTCGCACAGGCCCTGCGTCAGGCGAAGTCGGCCGACCCTGACCGTGGCGGACAGGTGCCCTCAACCAAGGGCTCGCTATGACGGCGGAGGTTTATTAACAATTTAAACCCCTTCCGGCCGCAAAGCATTTTCAACTTGAAAATTCACGTCGTTTTTAAATGCCGACGTCTCAGTAACACGCCAATTCCGCCGAGAATCATAATGGTCATTGACGCTGGTTCGGGTATTTCGCTGTCGCCGTAATAGGTAAGACTGGAATTGGCGCCGAGTGAGATGTTTCTCGCTGCGGCGATTGAGCCCTGCATATGCAGGCCGGAGTCCGCGCCGAAACTGCCGTCCCATGCGTTGAACTTGCCTATAATTTCGTTGTCTTTGCCAAACCATATGTTGCCGTCGAGTAGGTTGACAGCCAGGTCGCCCTGGCCTGACTTATTGAACTTCACGTCTTTGCCGGTCGTGAAACTGCTGAAGACATTCATCGTGACGTCGCCGCCGGTGGTGTCGATGTTGATTTGCCCTTCGCGGTCCATCCAGAAACTCCTTAGCGTGTAAGTTCCGGCCGACAGGTTCAGCGTGTTCTGCTTGGCCAGTGATATGCTTCCGTACGCGCCCGGGTCGAGGTTCGTGGTACTGCCCCGAGATTTCCATATGCTCTGGCTACCATAATTATCGTGGTTCGGCGTATAGCCGATGCCGGTCAGTTCAAGGGTGTTGACGTTTTCGGCGGCAGGGCTGCGAGAACCGTCAATGGTGACGTTTCCTCCGGTGGTGAGGGTGCGGGCGACGCCTGGGCTGACGTTACCGGAAATGTGCGAGTCGCGGTCGATCCATATATTGCCGTTGCCGCGGATGCTGCCGGTGATTTGGGCGTTTCTGTCTATGCTGATGTCCCGGCTGCGTGCAAGGACGTTGCCGGTCACGTTTGCTTCCCTGCCGAGCCATACATTATTGCCCGTCCAGGAAGAACCCCGAAAGTTGAGTCCTCTGTCTGCTTCTGCTGAACTGTTGGCCAAAACACGGCCGCCGACAACGGAATCCCTGGCGACCCATATTGAGCCGCCTGAGTATATGCCGCCAAGGTTTACCTCGTGGTCGGCGGAGACGGATGCCCCAGCCACACTGGAGCCGCTTATGGTGCTTTTGCCACCGATTGATATGCTGCCATCGGCATATAACGCGGCCTGGGAAGGTCCGGCGGTGATAACGTCTGCAAAACTGCTGTTCGCTGCAGCCATAAAAAAGGCAAAAAAGATTGTTATCCTGATCGTTTTCCCGTAAGCGGTCATTGTGTTATTCCTCCACATCCTCGCAGTACTTATTGGTAAGGCTTCCCTGTTAAGGCCATCGTCTTATAAAACTTAAGATTCAAAAACCATGTATGGCCAATAAACCCTTTTTTTATATGTCGCTGTTGCGGCCTGATTGACCGAAGAAAATGATTTTGTTATTGCGATTAGTAGTGTAAATTTCATGTAAATTTACGGCTTATGTCGCACATGTCTTCTTGCTTTGGGCTGCGGATTTGGTTATCTTACCGAATTCATAACGAGATTTAGGAAAGCTACACACTGGAGAATAAAATGAATGATTATAAAGACCTTGACCGTAAGGTTATCGAACTTGGAAAACAAACGGTACGGATGTGCACCGAAGCCGGCAGCGGACATCCTTCAAGCGGACTTTCGTTAGTCCATATAACTACCGCGCTTATGTACAGGATAATGCGGTACGACCCGAAGGATCCGTGGAATAACGCTTCGGACCGACTGGTTCTTTCCGAAGGGCATGCCGTGCCGGTTATTTACGCTGCATACTGCGACCTCGGCGGGGTAGTGGGTACGCGCGAAGCGCCGTCGGAACTGCGCAGTGAGGACGTTATGTCGCTGCGGCAGGGCGACAGCGTACTGGACGGTCATCCGCATCCGGCTGTTGGCTTCCCGTTCTTTGATGCCGCGACCGGCTCGCTTGGTCAGGGTTTATCGGTGGCGGCCGGCCTGGCTGCGGGCGCCAAACTCGATGGCTCAGATAAAAAAATCTATTGCTTAATTGGAGACGGCGAAAGCCGTGAAGGGCAAATCGCCGAAGCGCTGGACTTTATCGTAGACCATGACCTCAAGGCCGTGCGTCCGGTGTTTAACTGCAATGGACAGGCCCAAAGCGATTACGTTTCCCACCAGCAGTCATCCGAGATACTGGCGGACAAGATTGCTGCTTATGGCTGGGAGGTCAAGGTCATTGACGGCCACAACTGGGATGAAGTTTTCGAGGCGCTGACGGCCGATGCTGGTGATAGGCCAATTGCCGTTGTCGCCAAGACCGTCAAAGGATGGGGTGTCAATGAGCTTCAGGCCAAGAACTACCACGGAAAGGCCCTCAAAGCAGACCAGGTCGAACAGGCAATCAAGGACTTCGACGCCAAGGCCGCCGAACTCGGCGTGGCCGAAGCCGCCTCGGATTCCGAACAGGCCGTGCAGTTGACCGCACCGCAGCCGCTTGAGAAGTCCGTTGCAGAAGGTAAAATTTCGGCCGGTGATTTCGAAAAGGCCATTACCGAAGCCGGCATGGAAAGCAAATTGGAGCAGGGAAAAATAGCTACGCGCCGCGCCTACGGTGCTGCACTGGTGACCATGGGTGCGGATGAGCGAATAGTTGCATTGGACGGCGATGTAAAGAACTCGACATTTGCGCAGTATTTCGCTGAAAAATATCCACAACGTTTTTTCGAGGCCCGCATCGCCGAGCAGAACATGATTTCCGCGGCGGCGGGATTTTCTTCAGCCGGACATATCCCGTTTGTTTCCAGTTTCGGCAAATTCCTGATGCGCGGATACGACCAGCTGGAGATGGCCGCCATCACCGAGTCGAACATCAAATTGTGCGGTTCGCACTGTGGCGTGTCGTTGGCGGCTGATGGCCCCAGCCAGATGGCGCTGCCGGATTTGGCCTTTATGAGAGCGTTCTCCCACGCCCACCGACGTGCGGGCGGTCCGGCGATTCGGGTATTTTTGCCTTCAGACGCCATGAGTGCTTTCAAGATGACCGAACTGATGGCCAACCTCGACGGAATATGTTACATGCGGACACACCGTCCGGATGTGGAAATAATCTACGAACACAGCGAGGATTTCACGCCCGGCGGCTTCAAGCACCTGGTTGACGGCGAAGATCTGGTCATAGTTGCCAGCGGGTACATGGTGCACGTGGCTAAGAAAGCGGTTAAAATGCTCGAAGAAAAGGCGGCCCTTTCGGCCGGTCTCATCGACGCGTACTCACTACCGTTGGCCACGGATGAAATCCTTCGTGTTGGTGATGACTGCCGCGGCCAGATTCTGGTGGTCGAGGATAACTATGCTGGTGGCGTGGGCGACGAAATAACCGCGGCCGCGGCCGGCAGCGACTTGGGCGTGCGTGTGGATACTTTGTATGTGCGCAGCATACCCAAAAGCGCCCGTTCGCCCGAGGAGTCGTTGGCGATGGTGAATCTCTCGGCCGAGGACGTGGTTGCCGCAGCACAAAAGATGTTTGACCAGTCTGAATAGCTCCGCCGGCCGTAGACGGAGAGACTGTTCTTGGACAGTACACGCCTGATTTTGGCCTCGACCAGTCCACGGCGTAAGCAACTACTCGCCGAGGCAGGCATAAAATTTTGCGTGGTCGAACCTCCTGTAGCCGAGCCGGTAAATCTCGTGCGGCGATTATCGTCCGCCGGGCAGGCAGAGGCGCTTGCATATTTCAAGGCCAAGTCGGTGGCCTTGAGCCATTGCAGGGATTGTGTACTTGGCGCCGACACGCTTGTTGCAGTGGGGGACGAAATCCTCGGCAAACCCAAAAATCGCGTGCACGCCCGAAATATGCTTCAAAAACTATCCGGTACGCGCCAGTCGGTCATTACCGGTGTTGCGCTGGTCGGGCCCGGTGACAAACGTATCATATCTTCCGATACCACGTATGTGATTATGCGTCACCTGGGCGAGGATGAGATTGAGGATTACCTCGATTCGCAGCAATGGCGAGGCAAGGCCGGGGCGTACGGCATACAGGAAGTCAACGACAGATTCGTTGAGTCCATACAGGGCAGTTTCTCAAACGTGGTCGGCCTGCCTATGGAACTGCTGACGAGCATGCTCGCTGCGGCAAAAGCGTAAATAATTTACGGATATATAATTAGCGCGCTACCATTGGGATATTGCTTGCGAGAGTTACTGTTTCTTGTTTTGCTTTTTCTGCTCGCCGCGTTGCATGGCTATAATGCCGGTTCGCGCAAGTTCGCGAATGCCGTACGGTGATACCAGGTCGATGAACGCCTCGAGTTTGTTTTCTGTACCTGACATCTCGACCATGACGGAGTTCCTTGCCACGTCAACTATACGCCCGCGGAACAGGTTCACCAGTTCGACCACCTCTGGTCGCTTTTCCGGCGGGACGTTGATGCGTATGAGCATCAAGTCGCGTTCCACGTAGTCCACCTCCATAAAGTCGCGGACCTTCACCACATTGACAACCTTGCCAAGTTGCTTGCGGACCTGCTCGAGAACTTTGTCGTTTCCGATGACCACGATGGTCATTCGCGAGAGGTTCCTGTCCTCGGTTCTTCCGACGACCAGCGAATCTATATTAAACCCACGCGCGGCGAACATGCCGGCCACGTGCGCCAGAACGCCGGGTTTATTCTCGACTAATGCAGTTATAACGTGTTTCATTTTTCAGCTCCTGTTATCGCAGCAAATCGCCGCTTAAGCCAGTCTGCCCAGGTCGACCTCGGAAAGACTTTTGCCCGGATAGACCATGGGATAGACGTTTTCTTCCTGCTCTATCATTGCATGAAGGACGACCGGGCCCGGGTGTTCGAGCATTTCCTTGATGGCGTCGGATATTTCACCTGTTTCGGAAATCTTCATGCCCTTTGCGCCAAAGCCCTCGGCTACGGCCGCGAAGTCCGGACACGGATGGGCGACGGAACTGTACCGCCGCTGGTAGAACATTTCCTGCCACTGCCTGACCATGCCCAGGTAGTCGTTGTCCAGAATTATGAACTTGACCGGCTGGTTGTAGCGTACGGCGGTCAGCACCTCCGTCATCGTCATACAGAAACTGCCGTCGCCATCGATGTCGATGACAGTCGCATCCGGATTTCCCACCTGCGCTCCGATTGCGGCCGGACAGCCATAACCCATAGTGCCAAGACCACCGGAGGTGATTATCTGCCTCGGCTTGCGCCAGCCGTAGTACTGGGCGGCCCACATCTGATGCTGGCCGACGCCTGTGGCGACTATGGCATCGTGGCCTGTCAGATCTCCGACCTTTTTTATAAGTTCCTGCGGTCGGATTCTGCCCGAGTTGCTCTTTTCGTAACGGAATGGGTACTTCTGCTTCCACTGGGTTATCTTCTCCAGCCACTGCTTGCGATCGCAGGGTTCGATAAGCTCAATCATGCGGCCGAGTATGTCCCTGGCATCTCCGACGACTGGCACATCCACATCCACGTTCTTGGAGATTGACGAAGGGTCTATATCCACGTGTATGATTTTCGCATTTGGCGCAAAAGTTTTCAGGTCGCCCGTGACGCGGTCGTCGAAGCGAGCGCCTGCGGCTATCAGGCAATCGCATTCCTGGACGGCGTAATTGGCCGCAGCCGAACCGTGCATGCCCAGCATCTGCAGTGCCAGCGGGTTAGACTCGTCGAAAGTTCCCATCGCCAGCAGCGTGGTGGTGACGGGAATTTTGCCCTTCTCTGCCAATTCGGTCAGTTCCTGCGAAGCGCCGGAGATTACCACGCCGCCGCCGACGTAAAGAACGGGACGCTTGGCAGCGTTTATCGCTTCCACGGCCGCTTTTATCTGGCGCGTGTGGCCTTTAATCTGCGGCTTGTAGCCGGGCAGGAACGGTGTGGTGTCGGGGATCTCCTGGCACTTGTTGACCGTGGCGTCCACGGAAATATCCACCAGGACCGGTCCGGGCCTGCCCGTGCGGGCTATGTGGAAGGCCTCTTTGACGCATTTGCCGAGGTCTTCGACACGCTTGACGAGGAAATTGTGCTTGGTGATGGGGCGGGTGATACCAGTGACGTCGGCTTCCTGAAAGGCGTCGTTGCCAATGAGGAAACTCTTGACCTGCCCGGTAAAGGCGACCACCGGCGAGGAATCCATGTAAGCCGTGGCCAGGCCCGTCGTCAGATTGGTTGCGCCCGGCCCGGAGGTGGCGATGCACACGCCGACCTTGCCGGTGCTGCGGGCGTAGCCGTCGGCCATGTGCGCAGCGCCCTGTTCGTGGCGGGTGAGTATCATGTTAATCGGCGTTTCGTAAAGCACGTCGAAAATGGGCAGAACTGCGCCGCCAAGTATGCCGAACATGTCCTCGACGCCTTCTTCCAGAAGTGTCTCGTGAAATATTTCCGCTCCGGTCATCCCTGCCCTGAGTCCTTGCCGTTGGCGGGATTGCTTGTCATCTTTTTCGGTTGTCATTGTTTGAACCTTTCTTCCAACTTATAAAATCATGCAGAATGTTACCAAGTATTGCTGTCAGGTTGCAGAATAAATCTGCCAATCAGGCCAGAAGATGCTTCGACCGTATTCATGTCATCGGATTGCATCTACTGGGATTCGAAGTGTCGGCCGCTGCGCGTGTACCCTTGTGCGCAGCGACCTATAGTACAAGCACAAGGTTTGCCCCGTAAAGACCTGCCTGCCTGCGGCACATAGGCACGGCGCAGAAATTCCAACTTTGCTTTGAACCATCTTGGAAGCGGAATGTCTGCTGTCTTGTGTTCATTATCAGCATGATATACCCGCGGCAGCGGGTGGTCAAGCCCGAAACCAAAATTTGTCCGTCATTCTGCCCGGATGATATTCAATTCGGCCAGCGATGCGAAGGCATTGCCGTTGATTTCGCTGCGGGCGGTCAATCGAATATAGCGCGCCTTGCGCGGTTTATCAAAGACGATGCGTTTGAGTTTGGCGTTGTTGGACCATGTCCCGCTGGAGACGGCTTTGCCCCAGTTTTTACCGTCTTTGCTAAGGTGGATTTCGTAACGGGCAATGCGGCCGTTGGACATGTCCTGCCGCGGTAAGGCGGTGATGCCGCCCATTTTGACCGGCTTGCCCAGATCAACCGTAAGGTAATGGGGCATGGGTACGGGCGTCGGTTCCCATGGTGTGTGCCAGATGGATTTAGTGTCGCCGTCTATTGCCTTGGGCGGTTCGTGATTATTTGCTGCGGAGTCGGCAGAAGCGATGGCGTTGAGTTTTTGTATCAGCGGCGGCGATTTGAGAAGGCCGCGAGCCTGTTCGACGGTCAGTTCGTGTTTCGGGTCGAATTCTTCGCCGGCGGCGTAATGAAGAAGCGAATGACGCATCTGACAAGCGACGGGACGCTCACCCAGTTTGTTTTGCAGGTCCATCGAGCAGACCAGCAGTTTGCCGCCCGCTACGTTCGCCTCGAATGCCAGTCCCAGCCGCTTCGGCTCGAACCAGTCCGGCACGACCTGAACTATCGGGCGCAATTCGGGCGGCAAACTGTCCATCTCCATCGTCGTGGCGTCGTGAACCAGTTCCCACCACTGCCAGTCAGAGTGATACTTGGTGGGGAAGTGTGCAAAGGCCGGATGCTTCGGGTCGCACAGGATGCCAAGAGTGTGCGGCGGCTGGCCGCGGGTCCAGGCCGTGTTCCAGAAAATGCTGGAGAATCCCAGCGCAACGTCGGTCTTCACGTTTCCGGGCTCGGCCAGCAGCACGACCTTCCCGCCTTTCTTCAACACCTCGACTGTATCAGCGTCGAGCATCCGGGCGATATGTACGCCTTCGGGCGCTTTGGTCTCCGCCTTCGAAGGATAGACCCACACGTCCCAATCGTTGGCGATGTCCGTGTCCTTGACGCACACTTCTAAATTAAGTTGCGCCGGCGCACGGAACTTTTCCAGCGTGAATTCAAGTTTGCCTATGGTGGTCAGTTGCCCGGTGGTGATGCGCCGCGATGGGAATTTTCCCTGCGCGACGATGTGTTTGTTATCATCGCTCAATGTCCATTGCACGAGGGCATCCTTCAAATCGGCCGGACCAAAATGGCTGAGTTCGACTTGCGCCTTCAGCATTTCATCCGTGGTATAGGTGCGTTTTGGTAGGCGAATCAGCGGCACGGTCGCATTGCAGAAGCGTAAGAATTGCTCGGCCGAGACGTAGGGTTTTGGGTCCCAGAACGGATCGAGCACGCCGACCAGGGCCGTTCCCTGCCCGGGGAAGTCGTGCAGTTGCAGCAACTGAAATCCGCCGAAGCCCTTTGTCCGCAGGGTTGCTTCGATGTCGGCCTTGTAGCAGAGCATCTGTAGTTTGCCGGACGCCATGAGGAAATCGCGGGCCTGCTCGGCCATATGCGCATCGGTGAGAAAATCGCGAAAGATTTCAAAGTTCTTCGCTTTCAGCACACCGGTGTATTTTTTTATTTCGTCGAAATTGGGATAGACGCACCATTGTCCGGTCTCGTGGCTGATGGTGGGTTTGTCGTTGTGCTTGGTGACGAAGTCGCTCCAGTCGAACCGCGTCTGCGGCGGGCGGGAGTTGATGATGGAGCGCAGTCCCTCTCCCCAGCCCTGGATGCGGGTGCCTCTGTGCGTGCAGTGGTAATCGTTGGAATTGATGAGAGGCCAGCCTGCCGCCGAGGTCCACAGGCGGCGTGGGTCTTTCTGCTTGTAATGTTCCAACCATTTACCGAGGTATTTTTTGTGGTTTCCGCCCGGCTCATTTCCATAGGCCATCAGAAGAAACGACGGGTGGTTACCGTAAGCTTGCAGGATGCGGTCGGTCTCGGTGTATATGTATTTGTCGATGGGCTTTTCCTTCCCCACGCTCGTCCAGAAAGGGCCTTCTACTTGGAAGTAGAAACCGAGTTCGTCGGCGGCCTTGAAAGCCGCCTCCGGCGGACACCACGAGTGAAACCGCATGTGGTTGAGTCCGTAGGCCTTGCAGCGGCGTATCATGCGTTTCCAGTAGTCAACGTCCGTGGCGGGATAGCCGGTTTTGGGGAAGATACAGCACTCCAGCGTCCCGCGAAGAAAGATTGGCCGTTCGTTTAACACGAACTGCGTGCCCTTAGTCGTTAGGTTCCGCATGCCAAAAGTGACAGCGTGTTTATCCGAATACTCACGACCATCGGCCTCGGCTTTCAGATCGAAAGTCATTCGATACAAAGCGGGATTAAACTCATCCCACAACTGAACATTCTCGCCCATGGGGTAATCGATTGAGACGTTGGCCTTGCCGTCGGAACCAAACTCAAATGGCACCTCCTTTTCCCCCACGCTTTCTTGCGGGGCAGTGTTGTAGGTTTGGGCTTGTGCTCGTAGTATTCCGCTTGCAGTGAAGCCCGTGGCGTTTGCAATTGCCACCTCAACCTTTGCAGATTGATTAGCTACATCGGGATAGATACGAACGTTGTCAATTCGGATGGGATCGACGGCGCAGAGTTCGAGCCGGCCAATTAGTCCGTTCCAGTTGGTTTGCGTGTTGTCGGAGACGCTGTGGGCGTTGTTGCCGACGTTCACGTGCATGCGGTTATCCACCCGAATCGTCAGACGGTGCTCGCCGGGTGTGATCTGTTTGGTCAGGTCATACACATGGGGCACCGAAAGCGAATCGGCCGAGCCGACCTTAGCGTCGTCCACCCAAACAGTGGTGGTCCAGTGGGAGCGCTCGAGGTTCAGCGTGATGCGTTTTTCCTTCCATTCCTTCGGTATAGTTATTTGGCGCTGGTACCATGCCGGTCCGACGTAAACCTTGTCCGGTTGAAGCCAGAACGGCATTTTAAAGTTATCCGCCGTTTTGTAAGCCGCATATCGAGGTTCGTTCCACTTTCCCCGCTTAATGGACCCCGTCCAGGACGATTTCGCCGAAGGGTCATTGCCGAAGCCATGCTCCTGTAGCGAGCCGGGCAGTTTTATTCGCTCGGCCAGGTCCCGTTTGAACCACTGCTGCTTGATTCCAACATCTTTACGGTCAATCTGGAATCGCCACCGGCCGGACAAATCCTGAGTCTGCTGAGCTGAACAGGCGACGGGGAACAGGCACAACAAAGCCACGGCAATATAACGGCTTACGCGATAGTTCAACTCGATACCCTTTCGTAAACAGGTCATTGCGGGCTTATTTTATGGCGGTTATTTACGGTTTCCATGGTTTGGGACCGCCAGGTTTTTTCGGACGTAAAAATTTTGCATCCACGGTTTTGTACCATTTGTGCAGTTTGGCCCGCATGGACTTTACGCGGTCGGGGTGTTTCTCGGCCAGGTCGTTCTGCTCGCCAATGTCCTCGGCGAGGTTGTAAAGGTGGACACGGCCGTCTTCATAACGCTCCAGCAGTTTCCAGTCGCCCATGCGGATTGCCCCGCCAGGGAAGCCGCCCTGGTTGGCATAGTGCGGGTAGTGCCAGTATAGGGCTTCGCGGTCGAAATTCTTTTCGCCGTGAAGCAGCGGCACCAGTGAAACACCGTCGAGGTGCTGCTTCGGCTGGAGAGGCAGGCCCGCCATATCCAGTAGAGTGGGATAAAAATCTGTTGATGTCACCGGTTCGTGGCAGTCGGCCCCGCCGTTGGTAACGCTGGGCCAGCGGATCATGAACGGCTCGCGGATGCCGCCTTCGTACAGCCATCCCTTCCCGCCGCGAAGGGGTACATTTGCGGTAGGGGAACCTTCACTGGTGCTCAGCCCGCCGTTGTCGGACATGAACACCACGGCGGTGTTTTCGGACAGGTCGAGTTCGTCGAGTTTATCCAGCACCTTACCCACGGCGGCGTCCATCGCCTCGACCATGGCCGCATACACGGCGTGATCCTGCACAACGCGCACATAACGCTTCCTGTCGGTGTTGAAATTTTGTTCTTCGCGATTAAACTTTTCATCGCGCGGCATGTCGTCCAGTCCGAGTTTTTCGCGTTTGGCGCGATATTTTTTCACCAAATCCTTGCGCCCCATCAGCGGTATGTGGACCGAGTAAAACGACAGCATGGCAAAGAACGGCTTGTTTTTATTTTTCTGCATGAATTCGCATGTTTCGGTTGCCAGGCGGTCGGGCAGGTGCTCGCCCTTAGGGCCATCCTCCAGTCGCGGATTGCCGTAGGGTGAGAAGTATTTATTCCCGCCGTATGGGCCGCCTGCCGCCCATCCGCCCTTGTTGACGTCGTAGCCCTGATTTTCCGGCCAGTACTTGGATTCGTGGCCCAGATGCCACTTGCCGGCAAAGAATGTCGAATAGCCGTGCTTCTTCAGCGCCTCGGCCATTGTGAGTTCCTCCAGGTCCATGCGGTTGTGCAGTGGGGCGGGGCGGAACCGCTCGACGCGCTTTCCGGAAAAAAAGTTGGTTGCATCTGTCCGCGTGGGATATTTGCCGGTCTGGATGCTGAAGCGCGTCGGCGAACAGACGGGACAGGCCGCATATCCATTCGTGAAACGCATCGAATTCCGCGCGAGGCGCTTGATGTTCGGCGTGTCGTAGAACGTATCGGCGTTATAGGGCGACACGTCCATGTAGCCCAAATCGTCGACGAGAATGAAAACGATATTCATCCGCTTCTTTGGCCGTTTATCGGCCGCACGGAGTACCGGACATAGTGCCAGTGATGCGGCCCCGAGACCGGCGGATTTGAGAAGATTTCGACGGCTGTAATGTTGCATTGTATTGTCCTTTGAATTTCAGTTACTGTAGTAAATTAACTCTTAATTTTGTATTGACGGATGATGGATTCCAAATCGGCCAGTTTTCGTATGCGGTGGTCGGGCTTGGCGGGTACAAAGCGGGATAAGCCCGTGGTGTTTTTAAGGACCGATATCATCCCCACTCGGTTGGCCCCTCTGACATCGGCGCGGGGTGAATCTCCCACGTACATAGTCCTGTGTGCATGCAGACCCGCTTGCTTTAGCGCAATTTTGAAGATTCGCCGGTCCGGCTTGCGAAAACGCACATCGCATGAGTAAACCCTGGTGGGAAAGAAATCCAGCAGACCTTCCTGTGCGAGATGGCGGTCGTGAACTTCGGCCGGTATGAATGTGTTGGATATTATACCGAGTTTCAAACCGGTGTCGCGCAGTTGCCTTAGAACGTCCGCCAGAGAATCTTCGACCATGGCTGATTCCCGCAGCGGTTTATACCACAGCCAGGCCAGTTCTGTTATATCAGCCGGATCGAAATCATAGTCCATATCGTCGGTGAGGCGGCGTATCACTTCCAGCGAATTGAATTCGCGTGCGGTGACCCGGCTCATGAAGTAATGCCAGCGGATTCTCCAGACCTGTTGGCGACGGTAACTGGCGAACGACGACAGGGATACTCCGAGGCGACTGAGATAATCGTAAGTACTGCGTGCACCGGATTCGTATAGCATGCGCGTGCTGACGTGAGCGAATTTTATCAGCGTGTCGCCGAGGTCAAAAAAGATTCCATCTAAAGAGCGGGACAATTTTACTGATCCTTTTAAGTTTTAAGTTTTTGTATGCAAGAACATATCCGCTACATATGATTGTTTCAACCGATTCGTTCGCCGACCATCTATTTATATGCACTTTGTGGAGTGCAATGACGCTGTAGTCGCACATATAAATTAAATGCGTAATGCCCCTCGGTGGTGCGAAAATTATCAAGTTCAACCGCCACTGTGATTATAAAAACCTCCGATCAACGCTGAACGCCGACCGGAGGCTGCCACGGCTAGGTTAGTAGCCGTTTGAAATCTTGTTTTTATGCCGAAGGTGTCCTGATCACCTCAATAATAACTTTAGCAAGCCCAACCGCCGGAGTCAAATAAATAAACATCCCCCGAGTATAATTTGCATAAGTCTAATAAATAAAGTAATATATAATAATTATGTGCCTGTTGATAACTAATTTTCTGCCTTTTGTCTCTTGCGAAGGTGGCATACTGGGTAAAATAGATAAAAAAGCATTGGGAACGGGCGACGTATTATCTGTATCGAAAGACGTATGCAAAATCGGCGAACATACAGAAGACAAGACAAGCCCGGCCTAATATAATAAACTATGGTACGGATATATTTTATTTCGGTCGGGCCGAAGAGCGGCGAGAGAATATATGTTTTTATGGAGAAGGAAAAATGACAGAACAGAATTCTTCCGGTTACGGTGACAATCAGTCCGATTCGAGGGTGCCTCCTCCGCCCAGGCCTTACCCGGTGCCGTCCGCTGCGCCGGCGGCGGGTCAACCTCCCAAAAAGTCCTCGTGGCTGAGGCGGGTGCTTATGGCCGTTGTCGTGCTGGCGTTGATTTTTTCGGTTTTGCTGAACATTTGGATGGGCCTGCTTCTGGCCATGACGGGCATGGATCACTTCCGACGCGAAGTCATCCGGAAGGGCGACGATACGCAGACCGTGGTTGTGTATGATATTGAGGGCATTATCGACGGCAAGGCGGTTTCGGATTTCACCTCGTTTTACAGGAAGGTCGCCGACGATCCCGACATCAAGGCGGTGGTCCTGCGGGTCAATTCGCCCGGCGGGGGCGTATCCGCCTCGGACCGGATATACAACATGGTCAAAAAGCTGCGCCGCCGGCACGGCAAAACGGTGGTTATTTCGATGGGCGGCGTGGCCGCCAGCGGCGGATATTACGTCTCGGCCCCGGGCGATAAAATATACGCCGAGCCGACCACCGTCACCGGCAGCATCGGCGTGCTCTCGGTCTGGCCGGTGTTCGGCGAGGCCATGGAAAAATACGGCGTGGAGATGGTTACCATTCGCTCATCCTCCAGCCGCCACTGGAAGGCGGCCGAAAATTTCTGGGAAGAGCCGTCCGAGCGAATCCGCGAAAACGTCCGCAGCATGCTCGACAAAATGCAGCGGCAGTTCGAAAGCGCCGTGGAGGAATGCCGCGGCGAGCGGCTGAATCCGCAGAAACTCGAATTCACCGTCACCGGCGACGACGGCAGGACCCGCACGGTCACCGGCACGGAGCCGTTCAACGGCAAGACGTTCCTGGCCGACCGCGCGAAGGAACTGGGCCTGGTGGACGACATCGGCTACCTCAAGGACGCCACCGACGCCGCCGCCGAAATCGCCAAGCTGACGAACCCGCGCGTGGTGCGCCTGGTTCCCCGCAAGCCGCTGCTGCAGCAGATGGGGCTTTTCCAAAGCGCCGGCGCACTGGAATCGCTCGACATCGACTCGCCGGAGAAATATCTCAGCCCGCGAATACTTATGCTCTGGAAGGGCGAATAGCTAAATTTCGGGTATGCGGAAATTTTTCATAGTATCTGCTTTCATCGGCTGGCTTTTCTGCGAGGTCTGCCCCGCGGCCGAGCCCTCCACCGCAGGCATAGACAGGGCGGTACAAAAGGGCGTGGCGTACCTCGCCTCGCGTATAGACTCCCACGGCAGGTGCATCGGCGAATACCCGCCAAACAACCCGCGCCACGGCGGCATGACGGGCCTGTGCCTTTACGCGATGCTCGCCGGCGGGGCGGCGGCGGATGACCCCGCCGTCTATCGCGCCGCGGACTGGCTCGCCGCGGCGGAGTTGAAAGGCACCTACGCCGTGGCCATGAGGACATGCGCCTTCGCCGCCTCCGGCCGTGAGGAATTGCAGGGCATGCTGCGGGATGATGTCCGCTGGCTGGTGAAGGCCGCCGACGAGAACGGCAGATACACCTACACGCCCGCCTCGGGCCCGCTGGAAGTATACGACAACTCCAACTCGCAGATGGCCGCCATGGCCGTGGCCGCCGCCATGGACAGTGGCATCGAGATACCCCACAAATACTGGCAGCGTGTGCAAAAGCACTGGCGCAGCCAGCAGGCCGTCGACGGCGGGTGGGGATATCGCCGCGTGCAGTGGATACCCCGCACCAAAACATACGGCTCCATGACCGCCGCGGGCGTGGCCACGATGTACGTCTGCTTCGAGACGCTCCACGGCGACCAGTTCGTCCGCTGCGCGGAGTCGCCCCAGTACGAGCCCATCGCCGACGGGCTCAAGTGGCTGGAGGATAACTTCACCGCCTCGGCCAACCCGCGCAAGGGAATAACTTACTACTATTACTGGCTGTTCTGTCTCCAGCGGGTGGGCCGCTCCAGCGGCATGAAACGGCTCGGCGGGCACGACTGGTTCGCCGAGGCGGCCGCCGAACTGCTCGACCGCCAGAACGACGACGGCAGTTTCTCCCACGGCGAGCGAACCGCGCAGACGGCCCTGGCGGTGCTGTTCCTGGCAAGGGGCGGCCGGCCGCTCGTGGTCAACAAACTCCGCTGGAACGGCAGGTGGAACGCCCGGCCGCGAGACGCCGCACGCCTGGCGACTTTCCTGTCGAACACCTTCGAGCGCGACCTCGGCTGGCAGATAGTCGATTCCGACGCGCCGATCTCCGACTGGCGCGAAGCCCCCATACTTTACATATCCGGCGCCGGGCCGTGGGAACCCTCCAGGGAGCAGGTCCGCCGGCTCCGACGCTTCGTTCTGGCCGGCGGGATGATCGTATCCGAGGCCGCCTGCAACAACTCCGACTTCTCGGTGGATGCGAGCAGGGTCTACAAAAAGATGCTCCCGGAATATCCGCTGGAGGACCTGCCGCGCGAGGCGCCGATATACGGCCTCTCGTTCCGCCCCGAGGGCGTCGGGCCGCTGCTGGGCGTCTCCAACGGTGTCCGCCCGCTCGTGGTGCACTCGCCGAGGGAACTGTCGCTGGCGCTGCAACTGGGCCCGGGCAGGGACCGCCGTGCGGCGTTCGAACTGCTGGCCAACGCATACCTGATTTCCACCGACAAGGGCCGCTGGACGGGCCGGCCGGGACCGTGGCGCGGGCTGAAAATGCCCGAAAATTTCGACCCCCGCGCCGAGGTCAAACTGGCCCGCCTCCGCTACGACGGCAATTACGACCCCGAGCCGATGGCGTGGCGGCGACTGGAGATGATACTGGCACGGCGGCATAACATCCGCCTGAGCGTATCCGGGCCGGTGAAAATGACCGATCTCGACGCCGACAGGCATCCGTTTGCCGCCATGACAGGCACGGATGAGTTTACGCTCTCCGAAGCACAGGCGGCCGCCATGAAGGAATACCTGGCCGACGGCGGGACGCTGATTATAGACGCGGCCGGCGGCTCGCGCGATTTCGCCGTGGCCTTCCGGCGGCAGATTCTGCCGCTGGTCGAAGGCGGCACAGACTCGCCCCTGGCCCCGTCGCTGGTCCTTGACGGCCCCCGGCCGATAGAGCAGGTGGATTACCGCCCGGACTACGCCACAACGCTGGGCGACCGGAAGCACGAGATGCGGTTGCGGGCGATTACCAGAGACGGCCGGGCGGTCATCATCTACAGCCGCTCGGATATCACCGCAGCACTGGCGGGGGTCCGCTCGGCCGGTATCCGCGGATACTCCCCGCAGACGGCCGCGGCCATGATGACGAACCTCCTGTGCAACCTGGCCGGGATTGATAAGCGGTGATTCGCGGTCAGTAATCGGCAAGCGGTAATCAGCCGCCGGTTCCGGCCCGCACCTCGGCCCGCGGGGATGCGGATCATTTTGTGCACAGCCGTTCCGGGATATTTTAGAAATTGCCGGTTTTTTGCGCGTTGTGCCAAGCCATTGCAGGTTTTTAGACCTTTTTGCGCGATATTGCGCGTTTTTTACCCTTGACAGAAATTCATAAGTGTATGTATTGCAGTGGTTAATCATAATTCTAACCCGCCGTCCGCCCGAAAGGGGCTTTTTTTCGAGGGGAAAAGATATTTCGGATTTCGGATTGCGGAATTCGCATTTCGGATTTTCATATTCTCCCATCCGGCCGCGTTTTTTGTAAGTAAGCCCCCGCTGTCAAGCGGGGGATAGTTTTTCGGCGTCCCTCTATATAGAAGAGTTTTTATCCCCGCGTGCAATCCCGATGAATCGGGACACGCCCTACACCGCAGCGGTTTGTAAATCCCGGAGCGCCGGGATTGGTCATTTTCCACAAGGGCAACCGAATTTAAGTTTTCAGTTTTTAGTTTTAAGTTTTGCAATATATTATCCCCGCATTCACATGC
>CAYYMD010000003.1:0-90917 GCA_964472875.1 uncultured Planctomycetaceae bacterium | reverse complement strand
TGCTTGTTTATACTTGACTTATAAATTGAAAAATTTTCAAAAAAAGGCGAATTTTTCTCATACGGGCGGCTGTATGGCGTGTCCCGATTCATCGGGACACGTGCTACCGGTTAACCGGCCGTGGGTTGCGTCTCGGCCACGGCCGAAGGACGCTCGCCCGTAAGGATAAAGTCGGCAAATGTGCGATAGAGTTTGCCGTCGCTTTGCGAGACGCCGACCGGCTTGTCCTCACCTATGATTTTTTTAAGCATTTCGGCCAACTGTTTTGCCTGCTGCTGCCGGCCGGAAGTATTGTTCAGGTAAGACGCCAGGAACAACAGAACAGGATTCCGCTTTTTTCCCCCGGACAGCCGTGCGTTGAGTTCTTCCAGGTTACTGTCAAAAGCGGCCTTGTCCATCATATCCGCAATATCCAGATGCGTTTCCATCAGCGGCGGGAACAGTTCCATGGCCCGCTTCAGATGGTGCCCGGCCGTGAACGGCTCGCCTGCGTTGAATAGCGCCAGTGTAAGGCCCAGGCGAGCGACGGGATTGGCGGAGTCGAGACTGACGGCGAACCTGTATCTTCTGGCGGCCGCGTAATACCGCCCTTCCTTGAGGAGTTTGTCGCCGGTGGACATGTATCGGTTGTAGGCGTCTTTGCCGGTGCCGGAGAGGCCGTGAATGATAAGTTTATCATCCGCACCCCTCTCGACCAGGCCGCCTTCTTCGGCTTCCTTCTTCTGCCCGGGCCGGGCCGGCTGCTCCCGTTCTTCTGCCGGCTCCATCGGCGGAATCACGCCCTCCTCGCTGCGGCGCCGGCGCATTTCGGGCGGAATAACCTCGCCGGGGGTTTCCCGGCCGCGGTTAAGCTCCATGAGCATATCCACGAATACATCTTCATTGGCGCGGGGCAGGTTTTCTTCCCTCGCCCGGCCGGGTTCTCTGCCCAGCGGCCCGCCGCGAGTCATGCCCTCTTCGCCGGCCGCCTCGCTTTCATCCGGCTCGCCCCTGCGGTCCGACGGTTCTTCCCGGCGGAGGATTCTGGCGTCCACCTCGGCGGGAACGCTGTAATCCACCGGCATTTGCGCCGGCATATCCATTCCGGTATCTTCCGTTTGTCCGGCGACCTCTTTGAGTTCCTCCATCAGCTGCGTCCGCTGGCCGGGCATCATCATATCGCCCGGGCCGGGCAACAGGCCGGGACGCGTGAACATCTGGCGGGGAACGCCTGCCGGGCCCGTATAATCTTCCATCTGCAACGGCCCCGGTTGAACCGATATGACATCGCCGCCTTCCTGCAGCCGTTGGCCGCCGAGCATGCCTTGGTAGTCGCTGACCGCGCCGGAATAAAGGCGACGCAGCGTCTGCGCCGAGGCGTCGCTTCGGGCGACGTTGCCGCCCGGAACGCCCGCGCCGGCGGTAATCTCACGCACGCCGAAAACTGTCGTGGACGGGTCAAGGTAAGGGTTCGCCTGGTACGTCATGCCCCGTGTAACGTCGCTGACGTTAACCGAAGCCCTGCGGAAACTCCGCAGCGCGGCCGAGGGGACGTTCAGGTTAAGCCGATTAGCGGCGAAATAACCGATGTTTCCGCGAAAACTGCCGAGACCCGTGACGCGGCCGGTGACGTATAACTGGCTGTTGGGAATATATTGACTCTGCACTGCTGTGTTTCTGCCGCCTGCGCCGACACGGTAGTTGGCGTCGAGTTCCTGGCCGCCCTGCTGCTGCGCGACCTGCGCATCAAGAGCGGCACCGACCGCAAGAATGCTCACACAAACCACCACGGCCGCGGTTTTGGCAGATACCGCGTAAAATTTCATTCTGTTACGCTTCATGGCTATTTACCCTGCTTTCCATTTCATTATACGCACTTTGCACCGCCGTTGTGCAGTGTATTATGCCGCGGAAAAACCATTTTCCGCATCGCGCGGTGGGACGAGGCGGGCTTATCCTTAAACCGCACCTTTGGGCGGCCCCGCCAATGGTTTAATTATCGGCATAACGCCGCGGGCACATCCTTTGTTTTAGGGCACGACCCGCCCGGGCGAGGCGGATGCGCAGCAACAAATGTGTTGCCCCGCCATGCAACGTCGCTATCATACCCTCTCCGGCGAAGGTGCGGCGCCGACGCCGCGGCCATAATCACGTAATGGCAGTATCGCCGATTGCCGATGATAATAAACTGGGCCGGCCGCGCGATACACACCGTCCTGCGCGGTATAATATTTTCGATTGTTGCACAGGAAACCGCTGACAAATATGCGTCCGATTAAGACATTCACAGTCGTGCCGGCGATTCCGGAAAAACTTTCGCCGCTTCTGAAGATAGCGTGCAACCTGCGGTGGTCGTGGCAGTGCGATGCCGTCAAGCTTTTCCGGCGGATGGACCCCGAGACGTGGGAGAAAACCAGGCATAACCCCGTGGCCATGCTGGGGAAAATCGACCAGTCCCGCCTGAACGAAATGGCGCAGGACAAAGATTTTCTCGACCATCTCCAGCGCGTTGACGCCGACCTGAACTCCTACCTGGACAAGCCGGGCTGGTGGTCCGCCGAACACGGCCGGGACGAAGCCGGCCGCAGACCGCTGGCGGCGTTCTTCTGCGCCGAATACGGCGTCACCGACTGTATCCCGCTGTACGCCGGCGGCCTGGGCATATTGGCGGGAGATTATCTAAAAAGCGCCTCGGACCTGGACATGCCCATCGTCAGCGTCGGCCTGCTGTACCAGCAGGGCTATTTCCGCCAGCGGCTCAACGCCGACGGTTGGCAGCTGGAACTTTTTCCGCGTAACGATTTCTATAACCTCCCGATAGAACTGCTCCACGACGATGAGGGCGCCGTCGTGACGGTCCATATTCCCATGCCGGAGCGAAACATCACCGCCCGGGTGTGGCAGGTGCGCGTGGGACGCGTGAACCTCTACATGCTCGATACGAACATACCGGCCAACCCGGAACCCTATCGACACATCACCGGCCAGCTTTACGGCGGCGACCGGGAAATGCGCATCCGCCAGGAAATCGTCCTCGGCATCGGCGGCGTCAGACTGCTGGAGACGCTGGGAATCCGTCCCGATACGTTCCACATGAACGAAGGACACTCGGCCTTTCTGGCTCTGGAGCGGATTCGCTCGCTCATGGCCGGAAGCAACCTGTCGTTCTCCCAGGCCCGCGAGGCCGTGGCGGCATCGAACATATTCACCACGCATACGCCGGTTCCCGCCGGCAACGACGCGTTCGAGCCGTGGCTGATAGACAAATATTTCTCGAATTACTGGGACAAAATCGGCCTGACCAGAAAAGAATTTCTGGCACTCGGCCGGCAGGAGCCGAACAACCCGGACGAGCCGATGAGTCTGACCGTACTTGCGATGAAGCTCAGCGAATTCCGCAACGGCGTCAGCCAACTGCACGGGCAGGTCAGCCGGCGGCTCTGGAGCGGGATCTGGCCCGGCGCACCGGAGCACGAAGTCCCCATTACCGCGATAACCGACGGCATCCACACGCCCAGCTGGATAAGTCCCGAACTGGCCGCATTGTTCGACCACCATCTCGGCCGCGGCTGGCACGAGAAGCCGTTAGAGAGGAACAAGTGCCGGGCCATCGGCAATATACCCGACTCCGAACTGTGGAAAACTCACAATGCCCGCAAAAAACGGCTGATCGAATTCACGCGGCGGCGTCTGCGCGAACAATTGACAAGCCGGGGCGCGCCCAGGGGAAACCTGGCCGAGACGGAAAAAATCCTCGACCCGGAGGCACTGACCATAGTCTTCGCCCGGCGGTTCGCCACTTACAAACGCGCTTACCTGATTCTGGAAGATACCGAACGCCTGGCGAAAATCCTCAACGACGAAGACCGCCCCGTTCAGATTATCTTCGCCGGCAAGGGCCACCCCATGGACAAAGCCGGAAAGGAACTCATCCGCAGGATAATACACGTGGCCAGGCAGGAGCAGTTCCGCCGCTCGATGGTGTTCATCGAAGACTACGACGTGAACACGGCTCGGCTCCTGGTCCAGGGCTGCGACGTGTGGCTGAACACGCCATTGCGGCCGATGGAGGCCTCCGGCACCAGCGGGATGAAGGCGGCCGCCAACGGCGGGCTGAACCTGTCCATACCCGACGGCTGGTGGGCCGAGGGTTTCGACCCCGAAGTCGGATGGTCAATCGGCGGCGGCGAAAAATACGACGACCTCGAATACCAGAACTCGGTCGAATCGCAGGCCATTTATGACTTGCTTGAGAAGGAAATCGTGCCGATTTTCTACGACCGGGGCCGGAACAAACTGCCCAAGAAATGGGTGGCCATGATGAAGCAGGCCATAATCAAGCTCGCTCCGCAATTCGACACCAACAGAATGATTCTCGAGTACTGCGAAAATTTCTATTTGCCCGCCGCCGAACTCTGGAAAAAACTCTCCGGCGACAATTTCGCACTCGCCGGCCAAGTGGCGGAATGGAAAAAAAGACTGCGCGACAATTTCAAAAATATCGCAATCGAAAACGTTACCGACAACATGCCGGCCCACGTAGTGAAGGCCTGCCGGTCACGCAAATGGCATGCGGGCGAAAATTCCAGCGGCGCGCACGTGGGCGAAAATGTGCGCGTGGATGCGGTAATCAACCTTGGCGGGCTCTCGCCGGATGATGTATCGGTTGAGATATACTACGGGCCGCCCGACGAGGAGAACCAAATTCGCAACGGCCGGGCGGAGCCCATGGAAATGGTCGAGGACCTGGGCAACGGTAAAGCGAGGTTCGAAGGCGAGATGCCCTGCCAAAATAGCGGGCACTTCGGCTATACCGTTCGCGTTGTGCCGCGACATCCGCTCTTCGACGACAAAACGGATGTGTCTTTAATCCGCTGGGCGTAAGCCGGATTGAATTCTGTCGCCCGCCGCCTGCTATAATGCATTTGACATGAGGCCACAATACGATATCGTATTTTATCGAGTAAGATATATTTACAGGACTATATAAAAATCGGTGCTCAAAGATGCCGAAGACAACAATCACTACAACAGTTTTGTAATGGCCGGGCGGCGGCATATCCCGCGCGGCCGTGATTTGAGTTTTCCGGAATCTTTGCGCACCGGTTTTAATTTATAACCAAAACCGTTCCGGCGTGAGTGCCAGGAATAACACAGTAAATTTTTATGAAAACCAACGTAAAACTTCCCGACGGCAGCAACATGGAATACGACCGGCAGGTCACCGCGCACGACGTCGCCGGTGACATATCACCCGGCCTGGCGCGAGCCGCGGTGGCGGCCGAGGTGGATGAACTGCTGTGCGATTTGAACCAGCCGCTGCCCGAAGGCGACTGCGAGCTCAAACTGGTGACCGACAGGGACACCGAAGGCCTGATGGTCCTTCGACACACGGCCGCACACGTGCTGGCCGATGCGGTGGTTCGCCTATGTGGGGCGAAAGTCCAGTACACCATAGGCCCGCCGCTGGTGGACGACTACCAGTACGGTTTTTATTACGACTTCGACCTTCCCCGCCCCGTCGGGGCCGAAGACCTTCCGAAAATAGAGCAGGAGATGCGCAAAATCGTCTCCGAAAAGACCCCGATTCGGCGAGAGGAGATGCCCGTCGAGGAGGCGAAGGAATTCTTCCGCCGGCGCGGACAGGAATACAAACTCGAGATGATAGACGACCTTGTCCGCGACGAGGGCGTCGAGAAGGTCTCCTTCTATCGCCAGGGCGAATTCGTCGACATGTGCCGCGGGCCGCACCTGCCGCACACCGGCAAACTCGGCAAGGCGTTCAAACTGCTGGCCACGGCCGGTGCTTACTGGCGCGGGGATGAATCCAAGAAGATGCTCACCAGGATTTACGGCACGGCGTTCTTCGACAAGAAGGACCTCCAGGAGCAACTCGAACGCGTCGAGGAGGCGAAAAAACGCGACCACCGCGTGCTCGGTCGGGAACTGGAACTGTTCACCTTCTCCGAGAAGATAGGTCCCGGCCTGCCGCTGTGGCTGCCCAAAGGCGCCGTCGTGCGGATGGAACTGGAAAACTGGCTCCGCGGCGAACTGACCAACCGCGGATACCAGGCCGTGATTTCACCCCACGTGGGCAAACTGGATTTGTGGCGAACCAGCGGGCACTACCCCTACTACGAGCACGGGCTGTTCCCCACAATGGTCCCGGCCGCAAACGCGCCCGGAAAGGAACTCATCGACTCGCTGAACGACTTAATCGGCAAAAACGGCGAGCAGAACACGGATGAACTGGCCGAGGAGCATAAACTCGTCGAGGCCGCCGGTATCGACCCGCAGCGTTACCCCTTTGGAGAACAGGCGTGGGAACGTCTGGCAAAGGCGAAATATCTGGCCGCCCCGCGCGACGAGAACGGTCGCCTCGACGGCATGCTCGTAAAGCCCATGAACTGCCCGTTCCACATCCAGGTTTACAAGAACAAGCAGCGCAGTTACCGCGAACTGCCGCTGCGACTTAGCGAATTCGGCACGGTTTACCGTTACGAACAGTCCGGCGAACTCAGCGGGCTGACCCGCGTCCGCGGCTTCACGCAGGACGACGCCCACATATTCTGCACGCCCGAACAACTTGAGGCCGAGATTGAATCGTGCGTCGAACTTTCAAAGGTCTGCCTGGGCACGCTGGGCCTCGACGAATACCGTGTTCGGGTGGGCCTGCGTGACCCCGACAACGCCAAGTACACCGGACCTCAGGAGAACTGGGACCTGGCCGAGAAAAACATCCGCCGCGTAGTGCGCGACATGGGAATGGACTTCACCGAAGAAACAGGCGAGGCGGCGTTTTACGGCCCGAAGATAGATTTCGTGGTCAAGGACTGCATCGGCCGCGACTGGCAACTGGGCACCATCCAGGTGGACTACAACATACCCCAGCGGTTCGAACTGGAATATATCGGAACCGACAACAGCCCCCACCGTCCAGTTCTTATACACCGGGCGCCGTTCGGTTCGATGGAAAGATTCGTGGGCATTCTTATCGAGCACTTCGGCGGCGCGTTCCCGCTGTGGCTGGCGCCGGTGCAGGTGTCTGTTCTGCCCGTCAGCGACAAGTATTCGCAGTACGGCCGCGAAGTGGTCGAAAAATTCCGCCATGCCGGATTGCGTGTTGAATTTGACTCCTCCCCTGAGAAAATAGGGGCAAAGATTCGCCGGGCCACGCTGGCCAAGATACCTTACATGGCCGTGGTCGGGCAGAAAGAGGCCGAGGCAGGAACCGTCGCAGTCCGCCGTCGCACAGAGGGCGACACCGGTCAGCGCGACGTGGCCGAATTCGCCTACAACCTTATGACCGAAGTCCGCACGAGGGCATTATTTCCGCCCCCGTCGGACAGTTAATGATAAAATAATAGTGTCTCAACAGGTGGGACGGGCACCCGGCCTGTCCCGGAATTAACGACGGGCGAAAGTTCCGTCAGGAAAAATTAAATGGAAGGAGAAACGCCATCGTAAAAAATCTACGCTGCAACGAGCGAATTCGCATTTCGCCGATTCGACTGGTTGACCAGGACGGCAATCAGGTGGGAATAATAGAAACCAAAAAAGCCCAGTTTAAAGCGCGCGACGCGGGGCTTGACCTGGTGGAGGTGTCGCCCAATGCCTCACCGCCGGTCTGCCGTATAATGGACTACGGCAAATGGAAGTATACCCAGCAGAAAAAAGAACAGAAAGCCAGGGCCAAACAGCACGAAACGGAACTGAAGGAAATCCGAATCAGGACCCCGAAGATAGGCGAGCACGACCTTGAAATCAAAGTCAAACACGCGCGCGAGTTTCTCGAGCGGGGCGACCGCGTGCAGTTTTCGCTGAGGTTCCGCGGCCGCGAACTTGCCCACGTCGATGAAGGGTACAAGATTTTCACCCGAATCCGGGACGAACTGAACGACGTGAGCAAGATCGTACAGGCGCCCAAGAAAATGGGCCGAAGGATTACTATGCTGCTTGCCCCCGACATTAAAAAAGCCGAACAACAGGAAAATCAGAACAACAAATCCGGCGATAAATAAACGGGCAAAACAGAATGGATTGCCAAACGGATTAAGCAGGCAATTCGCGTAATCTGACAAGCTTTTGTCCGCCGGGGTTGGCAGGCGCGTAATCCTGCCACGATGCGCATTGGGTTAAATGCGCATCCACGTAAAAAAATGGCCGACAACGACACACTGCGGGCGTATCTGAAATTACACCTGGCCGACGGGGTGGGGCCTGTCCTGTTTCGTCGACTGGTGGAAAAATTCGGCCATCCGCGCCAGATTATTGCCGCCTCGCCCGCCCAACTGCGAAAGGTCAAAGGCGTGGGCGACAAGGCCGTTGCAGGCATAACGGCCGTGGCGGACGAGGACGTGGACGCCGAACTGGAACTGGCGAAAAAGCACCGAACCGCCATAATCCGTCTCGACGATGAGGCATACCCGGCAGCGCTGAAGAACATCTACGACCCGCCGCCCGTTATCTATATCCGCGGAAGGATGGAACCCTCTGACGCCCTGGCCTTCGCCATAGTCGGTTCGCGCAGGTGCACGCACTACGGCATGGAGCAGGCCGAGAGGTTCTCTCATCTGTTGGCGCGGGCCGGGTTCACCGTGGTTTCCGGCGGCGCAAGAGGCATCGACACCGCCGCACACAAGGGGGCGATGCTCGGCGGCGGGCGAACAGTTGCGGTGATGGGATGCGGCCTGAGCAGAACATATCCGCCCGAAAACGCTAAACTCTTCGACAAAATAGTTGGCGACGGACATGGCGCCATTGTTTCGGAACTGCCCATGCAAACGGATATCCGGGCGGGCAATTTCCACGCCCGCAACCGCATAATCTCCGGCCTGTCTCTCGGTTCGCTGATAATCGAGGCCGCCCGTCGAAGCGGCGCTCTTATAACAGCCCGCTGCGCGGCCGAGCAGGGCCGTGTAGTTTTCGCGCTGCCCGGCCGGGCCGACTCGCCGCTGTCGCAGGGCACCAACGCCCTCATACGCGACGGCGCCATCCTCGCACAGAATCTCGACGACATACTCGAACACCTCGGCAACGTCGGAGCCAAGGTTACCGACGACATCACAGCCGAACACGCCGCCGCCCCGGCCGGCCTGAACGACGAAGAACAAACCATATTCGACGCCATAAAGGGCAACCCTCTGCCGCTGGATGAAATCGTCCGCCGCACCCGACTGAATTCCGCACGGGTAACCTCGGCCATGACCATGCTTGTGCTCAAGGGCGCCGTGGTCCAAAAACCGGGAAACGTTTTTGCAGTTAAAGTGTTTAAAAAGTAAGATACCGTCGAACATGGTTTCCGTTATAATTAGAAACGCATAACCAATAAGGAGATTAAACATGAAAAAACTTCAACTTCTTGCACTGGCGGCAATGATTTCAGCGAGCGCGGCGATTCTACCGGCCGACGAACATAAAGGCGCCTGCGACGAGAACGGCTTCGTAAGCATATTCAACGGCAAAAATCTCGACGGCTGGGACGGCGACCCGCAGTTCTGGTCCGTCGAAGACGGCGCAATCGTCGGCCAGACCACCAGGGACAAAAAGGCCAAATCCAACACTTTCTGCGTCTGGCGCGACGGCAAGGTCGAAGATTTTATCCTTAAGGTCAAATTCCGCATCCGCAACGGCAACTCCGGCATCCAGTACCGCAGCAAAGAATCCAAAAAGTGGCGCGTTTCCGGATACCAGGCGGAGATCGACAACCAGCTCGGCGACGTGGGCGAAATGTACGATGAAGGCGGCCGCGGCCATACCGTCCCTCGTGTGGGCGAATTCGTCGTGATAAACAAACAGGGAAAGCGAGAATCCACCTGCCCCGCCGCCGACGTCAAGCAGTTGAAAAAGGACGAGTATTACAAGCCCAAACAGTGGAACGATTACACTATAATCGCCCGCGGCAACCACATTGTCCAGAAGGTCAACGGGCACATAACATGCGAACTCATAGATAACGACCCCAGGGCCGCCCGGGAGGGAATCGTCGCATTCCAGATTCACCGGGGCGCGCCCATGAAGGTCGAGTTCAAGGATATCCGCCTAAAGCGCCTCGAGGCCGACTATGACGGAGCCTTCCGCCTGTTCAACGGCAAGGATTTGAGCGGATGGACCTTCTCCGATAAGCGTCTGGAGGATACCTGGAGCGCCAAGGACTGCGTGCTGGTGAACGCGGGCAAACCGGCGGGTTACATCCGCACAAAAGAAGACTACACAAACTACGTCCTGCGCCTTCAATTCCGCCACTTTACAAAGGGCAACAGCGGCGTTTTGCTGCGGGTTCAGATGCCGGACAAGGTCTGGCCCAAGGCCATAGAAGCCCAGGGCATGTATAACAATGTCGGCGATATATGGAACATCGACAAATTCCCCATGAAGACCGACCCCGACCGCACAAAAGGCCGGCGTACCGTAAAGCTGCACAAGTCAAACGAAAAACCCATTGGCCAGTGGAACCAGTACGAAATCCTCCTCAACGGTGGCGAGCTGAAAATTTACGTCAACGGCCTGCTCCAGAACAAGGCCGCCGACTGCGAGGAAATACCCGGCAAAATCGCCATCCAGTCCGAAGGCGCCAATATGGAATACCGCAATATAGTCCTTATCCCCATCGGCAAGGCAAAGGATAAATAATTTTCCACTGGTTACACGAATCCCGGCTCGTGCTTCGTAGCGAAGCCACTTCGCAGAGTAGTACGCGCCGGGACTGATGAAAAAAAATATTTCGAGTAATTCGCGTAACCCCGACGGGGCGGGTTCGTGAATTTATCAGAACTGCCGAAGGAAGCGAACGTCGTTTTCGTAGAGCAGGCGGATGTCGGGTATGTCGTATTTGCGCATGACCATGCGTTCTATGCCCAGGCCGAAGGCATATCCGGTGTATTTTTCGCTGTCGTAGCCGACGGCCTCGAGCACGTTGGGGTCAACCATTCCCGCTCCGCCCAGTTCGACCCACTCCGTGCTGCCGTCGTCGTAGTGGAACAGCATATCGACCTCGGCCGACGGCTCGGTGAACGGGAAGAAACTCGGGCGAAACCGCGTGTCAACCTCGGGCCCGAAATACGCGTGGCAGAACATCTCCAGGCATGTCTTCAAATCCGCCATCGAGACGCCCTCATCCACGTACAGCCCCTCGACCTGGTGGAACATGTAACTGTGCGTGGCGTCGACGGTGTCCGGGCGATACACCCTGCCGGGCGCTATCACGCGGACCGGGGGCTTGCGGTTCTCCATTACGCGGATCTGCACCGTCGAGGTCTGCGAACGGAGCATGGTCGCATCATCTATGTAGAAATTGTCCATCCAGTCCCTGGCCGGGTGCTCCGGGGGGATATTCAGCGCATCAAAATTGTGCCGCTCATCCTCGACCTGCGGCCCCTCGGCCACCTCGAAGCCCATTCGCGCAAAAATTTCGCATATTTCCTCGATGGTCTGCGTGATGACGTGAACGTGGCCGATTTTCGGCCGGCGTCCGGGCAGTGTCACATCCACCTTCGCCCCGCCGCCGGCGGTTTTCTGCGATAACTGCCCTTTGCGCTGCTTATACTGCTGTTGAAGAGCGTTTTTTAATTGATTGGCCGTCTTTCCCGCCTCGGGGCGCTCATCCGGCGGAACATCCTTCAGTCGGCTCATTGCGGATTTGATCAGCCCCTTTGAACCCAGATATTTCACCCGCCACTGCTCCAGCTGGTCGGGCGTGCCGCAGGCGTTCAACTCCTCGGCGGCTTCGGCCTTTATCCGGTTTAGTTCATTCGTAAGCGACATTCGATAACTGGTATATACACCTGTTCGTCGGCCGTCGGCCAATAACCCTGCATGATAACCGGCGGTCAGGCCTCACCAAGGCCTGCCTCGGCGACGATGGCGTCGAAGGCAGCCGGGTCGGCAATGGCTATCTCGCTGAGCATCTTGCGGTTTAGCGTGATTTCCGCATCCTGGAGGGCCTTAATCAGGCGGCTGTACATTATTCCCCTTTGCCTGCACGCCGCGTTCAGTCGCGTTATCCACAACCGGCGGAAGTCGCGTTTGCGGCGCTTGCGGTCCTTTGTCGCTGCGGCGCCGGCCCGGAACGTCCGCTCCAGCGCAACCCTGTAACGTCTGGAAGCCGCTCCGCGGTATCCGCTGGCATCCTTGAGTACTCTCTTATGTCTGCGCCGTCTGACGGCGCCTTTTTTTACGCGTGGCATGACTATACTGTCCTTCCGTTATCTGGCCTTACATTCCCAGCAGTCTCTTCATCTGCTTTGTGTAACTGTCGGAGACCTCCACCTTGCTGCGCAGCCGGCGGAGGCGCTTCTGGTTCTTCGAGGATTGCAGGTGGCCGGCGCCGGAATGATGACGCATCAGTTTCCCTTTGCCGGTAACCTTTATACGCTTGGCTATCGATTTATTCGTCTTCTGTTTTGGCATAATAGTACCTACACTAATCTTATACGGATAAAGAGTCAGTATTTTACACATATAAAAACGTTTGTAAAGACTTATATGAAAAATACCGCCCGGCCGGTCTTTCGGCGAATCTGCACAAATGGCAATTTAACGCCGGTTTACGGGCATTTTGGCAGCATCGCAAAAACGTTATCTCTTGACATGCATACATTTACGAATAAGGCACGGCGGTTGCAAGTATAATTAATTGAAGGGTAAATATTATGAATCCGAACAAATTGACTGAAAAATCACAGGAAGCGCTGGCCGAGGCGCAGCAGTCCGCATCGCAGTCGGGCCACCCGTCCGTCGGGCCGCTACATTTGCTCAACGCTCTTTTGAAGCAGGAAGACGGCCTTGCGCCCGCCCTGCTGGAGAAGACCGGCGTATCGGCACAAAAGGCCTCGGAAATAGTAGACGCCGAACTGTCACGCATGCCGAGCCAGTCCTCCCAGGCCGGGCTATCCATGGAGCCGGCATTGCAATCCGTTCTCAACCGCGCCCAGCAGGAGGCCGAGGCCCTTAAGGATGAGTACGTGTCCGTGGAGCATCTTCTGGTCGCACTGGCGCAGGAGGATTCGCCGGCGAAGAATATCCTTCAGACGCTCGGCGTGGACCGAAAAGGCCTGCTGGAGGCGATGAAGGATATCCGCGGCTCGCAGCGCGTGACCGACCAGCAGCCGGAAGATAAGTACCAGGCGCTGAAGCGTTACGGCCGCGACCTGTGCGAAATGGCGCAGGCGGGCAAGCTTGACCCGGTAATCGGGCGCGACGAGGAAATCCGCCGGCTCATGCAGGTCCTCACTCGTCGCACCAAGAATAACCCCGTGCTGATAGGATCGGCCGGCGTGGGTAAAACCGCAATAGCCGAGGGCCTGGCCCAGCGGATAGTAAACGGCGACGTGCCGGCGGGACTTTCCGGCAAAACCATATTCGCCCTCGACATGGGCTCGCTGCTTGCCGGGGCGAAGTTCCGCGGGCAGTTCGAGGACCGACTCA
This sequence comes from uncultured Planctomycetaceae bacterium, assembly GCA_964472875.1. Classification (GTDB taxonomy): domain Bacteria; phylum Planctomycetota; class Phycisphaerae; order SM23-33; family SM23-33; genus CAYYMD01. Next base: position 77,513 of record CAYYMD010000003.1, on the reverse strand, counting down.
AGGCGGTTATAAAAGAAGTTACATCGTCCGACGGCCGGATAATACTTTTCATCGACGAGTTGCACACCGTCGTGGGCGCCGGCGCGGCCGAGGGCGCGATATCGGCCGGGAACATTATTAAGCCCGCCCTCGCCCGAGGCGAACTGCGATGCATCGGCGCAACGACCGTGGATGAATACCGCAAGAACATCGAGAAGGACGCCGCCCTCGAACGTCGGTTCCAGCCGATTATGGTCCGCGAGCCATCCGTGGAGGATACCATCGCCATCCTTCGCGGCCTCAAGCCCCGCTACGACGCCCACCATGGCGTACGAATACAGGATTCGGCCCTGGTGGCCGCGGCCACCATGAGCAACCGCTACATCTCCGACCGCTTCCTGCCGGACAAAGCCATCGACGTGGTGGACGAGGCCGCATCGCGCCTGCGCATCGAGAACGACTCGATGCCGGCAGAGCTCGATGAGATTAACCGCCGCATCATGCAGTTGCAGATTGAACGCGAGGCGCTGCGGAAGGAAAAAGACGCCGCCAGCAAAGAGCGGCTGGAGGCGCTGGAGAAGGAACTGGAAGAACTGAAATCGCGCTTCGACGAACTCAACGCCGGCTGGCAGAACGAACAGGGCCTGTTGAAGGAAATCCAGTCGCTCAAGGAAGAATTCGAGACCAAGGGCAACGAACTACAGCACGCCCAGCGGTCCGGCGACTGGGAGACAGCCGCGCGTATCCAATACGGCGAACTGCGCGAGTTGCAGAAAAAACTTTCCGAGGATGAGAAACGCCTGGGCGAGATACAAAAAGACGGCGGGATGACCTCCGAAGAGGTCACGCCCGAGCAAATCGCCGAGGTCGTAGGCCGGTGGACCGGCATACCCGTGGCGCGGCTGATGGAGTCCGAGCGGGAGAAGTTGATGCAGATGGAGCAGCGTCTCCACCGCCGCGTGGTCGGCCAGGACGAAGCCCTGCGCGTGGTGTCCGAGGCGGTCCGCAGGAATCGCGCCGGGCTGTCGAACCCACGCAGGCCAATCGGCTCGTTCCTGTTCCTGGGCCCCACCGGCGTAGGCAAGACCGAACTGTGCAAGGCGCTGGCCGAGTTGCTCTTCGACACCGAAGACGCCATGGTCCGCATAGACATGAGCGAGTTCATGGAGCAGCACTCGGTGGCGCGTCTGATAGGCGCCCCTCCCGGCTACGTCGGTTACGAGGAAGGCGGCCGGCTTACCGAGGCGGTTCGCCGCCGGCCCTACTGCGTGATACTGTTCGACGAAATCGAGAAGGCCCACCGCGACGTGTTCAACGTGCTGCTGCAGGTGCTCGACGACGGACGGCTCACGGACGGGCAGGGCCGCACCGTGGACTTCCGCAACACTATCATCGTAATGACCTCGAACATCGCCTCACAACAGATTCAGGAGAAGACCGAGAAAGGCGCCGAGTCATGGGAGATTGAGGCGCAGTTGCGCGATGCGCTTAAGCAGTACTTCCGCCCGGAATTCCTGAATCGCATCGACGAGACGGTCGTCTTCGGCTCCCTGAGCAAGGAGGACCTGACAGGCATTGTGGATATACAGATTCGCTACCTCGACCAGCGACTCGCCCAGCGGGATATCACTGTTGAGGTCACCGACGAGGCGAAGCAACTGCTGGCCGAACTCGGCTACGACCCGACCTTCGGCGCCCGGCCGCTGCAGCGGGTCATCCAGCAGAAAATTGACAACACCCTGGCCGGCAAAATCCTCTCCGGCGAGATACACGACGGCGACCACGTAATCATCGGCGCCTCGGGCAAGAGTTTCACCTTCGAGGTCCTACGGCCAAAACCCGAAGAATCCGGCGAGAAAACCGAGGACGTCATCGAGGGCGAAGTGGTTGAATAAGGCCGGCCGCGTCCTGACTTCTACATTCAATATTCCATGTCCGATATTCGGTATTTTTATAACCGCAAACGTCGCAATAGACGCTGTTTAACTGTTGCTGAGCATGGTATAATAGATTTATGAATGCAAAGAAACGAGCAGCACATCGGCGTAAAAAGATAGCCGCCAATTACGCCAAAAGTCACGAAGAGGCCGAGCAGTGGGGTTTGGAGTTCTGGCAGAGCAAGGCGCCTCAGGAACGTCTTTCGGCCCTGGTCGAAATCCACCGCGACATTGAACGAATCAAGAACCGCAACAAGTCCATTTCGCAGTGGTAAAGCCACATGGAATCCATAAGCGATTTTGAAGAACTCCTCAAATATCTCGAAAAGCACCGGGCAGAGTATCTTATTATCGGCGGCCCGGCATTTATCTATCACGCAAAACCGCGATATACCAAAGACATCGCCATTTTTATCCGCCCGCCCTACCGAAAGTAATATTCGGCGGGTAAATAAGGCGCTGTCTGATTTTGGAAGCCCATATGTTATAGAACCCGATGAGAGAAACGAGATTTTACAAATCGGCGCAGCGCCTCACCGCGTGGATATTATGCCCAGCATCAAGGGAGTTACTTTTAACACCGCCTGGGGAAATAGAATAAGAGATAAATACGGAAAGACAAATATAAACTGGATATCACTTCAGGATCTCGTTAGAGCGAAATCATGTCTTGACGGAGCACGGCACAGAGATGATCTGCAGGTGTTGAAAAGTATCCTCAAGAAAAAAAACAAGTCGAAAAAGTAAACTTCATTAAAGCACTATTTATACGGCCGTTCTAATCCACCGCATCGATTATAAACTTCTTCACCGTATCCGGGTTGTTCGGCAGAGTAGCGCATCGCTCGGGCTTGTCCATTATTGCCTCGATGTCCGGATGGCGGGCGATGTCGCTGCCTGTGGCCTGTTTGATGGCGTCGGGGAACTTGGCCGGATGCGCCGTGGCCAGGCATACAACGGGAGAGACACTTTCGTCGAGAAATCTCTCGGCCACGGTAACGCCCACGGCCGTGTGCGGGTCGAGCAGATAGTTATGCTCGCGATGGTATCTGCCTATGGTGTTGAGGCAATCCTGCTTCGAGCCCATACCGGCCACAAGCGACTCGTCGACCACACCTTTGTCGTCTTTTTCCACCTTAAGCCGCCCAGTCGATGCGAAGTCCGCCATCATTTTCCGCAATCGTTCGGCGTCCCGGCCAAGTCGGTAATACAAATACCTCTCGAAGTTGCTGGCTACCTGTATGTCCATAGCCGGCGACAGCGTGGGGACGACCTCGCCGAGCGAATACTCGCCGGTGTTAAAGAACCGCGCCAGGATGTCGTTTTCGTTGGTGGCAAGTATCAGTTGCTCGATTGGCGCGCCCATCTGCATCGCGTACCAGCCGGCCAGTATGTCTCCGAAATTGCCCGTAGGCACGCAGAAGCGGACTTTTTCCGCGCACTCCGCTTGGCGCACCGCGAATGCCCCGCGGAAGTAATAAACTATCTGTGCCAGCACGCGCGCCCAGTTGACGGAGTTTACCGCGCCGAGGCAGTACTGCCGCTTGAACGGCAGGTCACCGGCGATAGTCTTCATTATCCTCTGGCAGTCGTCGAAACTTCCCTCAACGGCGATACAGTGAACGTTTTCCTCCTCCACGGTGGTCATCTGCCGCTGCTGAATTTCCGATACCCGCCCGCGAGGGAACATGATGAATATGTCTATGCCCCTGCGGCCGCGGACGCCGAAAATGGCGGCGCTGCCGGTGTCGCCGCTGGTGGCGCCCAAAATGTTCATCCGTCCGCCACGGCTGTCGAGTATGTACTCGAACAGGTTGCCCAGAAACTGAAGCGCCACGTCCTTGAACGACAGCGTCGGCCCGCGCCACAGCTCCATCACGTGCACATCGCCCGCCCGCACCACAGGCGCCACGCCGCCGTCGAATACATCCGGGCGGTATGTTCGGCGCACCAGGTCTCCAAGATCGTCTGCCGGCACGTCGCCCGCATACAGCCGCAGAATTTCCATCGCCAGTTCGCCGTAGTCCGATTCCCGCCAGTTGTCGAGTTCGACGGTGACATCCGGTATCGCCTCGGGGATGATAAGCCCGCCGTCGTCGGCCAGGCCCATCATCACGGCGTCCTGGAAATCGACCGGCTCTATCTGTCCGCGGGTCGAAATATACTTCATCAGGGCACCCTCTCGTCCTGTTCGTCCATTCGCGAGGCCTGGCGGAGAATTTTCTTTTCTCTGCGCGTCAGCGAATCCATGCCTTCGCGATGGATTTTCTCCAGTATTTCATCGACCTCGCGCTGAATTTCGCGTCGCTTTTCGAGTTTTTTCTGCCATGCGCCCGACCTGCCCCCTCCGCCGCCGCGGAGGCGCTTCGCCGACAATCGCGGCAGACCCCATATCCACACGGCCGCCGCGGCCGCTCCGCCCAGATGCGCCACGTCGCTCATTGCGGCCGTTACCTGGCCCGCGGCGGCGGCCCTCATCACCATCAGTATCATTCCGCCGAATATAATCACCGCCGCCAGGCGTATTGGAACCGGGAAGAACAGAAACAGTATGCGAAAATTCGGAAACAGCACCGCCGCGGCCAGCACCAGGCCGTACACGCCGCCCGATGCGCCGATTATAGGCATCCAGTGAGGCACTCCGCCGACCGCCCCGATAACCACGTAAGCCACGCCAGCCACTACACCGCACGAAAGGTAGAACCACAGAAACCGCTTCGAACCCCACCGCTTCTCAAGCGGCGAGCCGAGAAAATACAAGCCGATCATGTTCAGCAATATGTGCCAGATACCTTTTGTGGAGTGAAGGAACTGAAATGTTACATACCGCCAGATTTGCCAGAAATCCCTCACGGTCACGCCGAGCAGCCCGCTTATGATGCCCGCCGGCCAGCCCCGCCGCGGCTGGTCCAGGAATATCTGAAACAAAAACACGGCCACATTGGCGATGAGCAGAAATTTAACCGCACTGGACGGCTTCGGCAACCCGAAAGTGATGCCGCCGCCGGGCGGTTTGTATTCCTTCTGCATGTATGGCCGGTCGTAGAGTCCCATTGTTTATTTATCGCCACTCATCCAGTACATCGCCATCGTGGCTATTGTTTTGGCGTCGTGCACGGTGCCGTCGAGTATCATCTCCCGCAGCCGCTGCTGTGAGAGCAACTCGACCGTAATCCGCTCGTATTGCTCCAGGTTCTGCTTGCCGTCCGCCAGGCCGGTGGCCAGGTATGCGTACATAACCTCGTCATTTGTGCCCGGGCCCATGTAGAACTGGCCGAGCTTGCGAATTTCATCCGCTCGATAGCCGGTCTCTTCCGCCAGTTCGCGCTCGGCGCAGACGGCGGGGTCTTCGCCTTCTTCGAGCATGCCGGCGGGCAGTTCCCACAGGTGTTCATCAACAGCGAAGCGGTAATTGCGTATCATCACCACCGAACCGTCATCGAGAACGGGTAGCACCACCACCGCGCCGGGATAATGAAGGAACTCACGCTTGACGACGTTTCCGTCGGGCATTTTCACACCGACCTCGTGAAACCGTACTATTTTGCCGTCGTAAATCAGCCGGTCGTATTCGAATCTCTCATTCATGAAAGCGATTATAGGACAGCCCAAAATTATAAGCAACTCGCGCGGATTTACGGGCATACTCTACAAAACGAGCCGCCAGCGCCGGCGAGCGGGCAAATGCCTGCAATTTACAAACAACTACCTGGCGATTCCTCATCCTCTAACAGGCATTTTAATGCGGTTTTTGTTTCCTGTTCATCGCCGCGGCGCATCGCCTCTGCGGCCCGGCGAAGTAGTTCCGCCTGTCTTGGAGTAAACGCCATCGCATCGGACGCATCGAAATCCCCCAGGCCAATCTCCGCCAGCACGCGCGACCGCAACTCCTCCAGGCCCGTTTGGTCTGTAGCCGAGACGGCCGTGTATTTATCATCCGGCGGCGGCGACAAATCCGCCTTCGACCATACGTATATAATTTTCGTCTCGTCCAGCCATCGCGGCGCGGGGGCGGGCTCTTCCGCATTTAACAGCAGCACAAGGTCGGCTGCCTCCGCACGACGACGAGCCCGGGCCACCGCCTCGGCGTCCACGCCTTTGGGGGCCTTCCACAGACCCGCCGTGTCGGTCAGCCAAAGCGGTACGCCGTCAAAGACGGCCGCCTCGCGGACCCAGTCTCGCGTGGTGCCGGACTCGTGGTGGACTATGCTTACATCTCTGCCGACCAGAACGTTGGTCAGCGCCGACTTGCCGGCATTCGGCGGGCCGACAAGAACAACTTCACGGGGGTTGAGCAGTTTCTCCATCACAGACAACCGCCGGGCGGCTTCGTCGAACTGTCCGGCCGTGGCGTTATTATCACACGCCAGTCGGCTCAGTCCGGCGAACCATTGCGCGGTGACGGCGGCTATGGCGGCCGAACTGCGGGCCGAAGGCAGCGCCCGCAGCATTTCCATTCCTATTGCGGGATTATTCCACCGGCCGTGGGCGGGATTGAAACCGCATCCGTCGGGGTCGATGGCGCTCGGTTCGGCGGGGATAACCTCCGCACCGCTGTCCGCTATCAACTCCATAACCGCCGCTGCAACGGCCGGGCCTCCGTGAATATTTATCTCCGCCCCACCTTTCCACTGATGCACAACCGCTTCGTCGACAACATTATCTCCCGCGACGATACGGCCCAGTTGCAACCGTCCGCGCCCGCTTTCTACATGTCCGGCCAGGGGGCGGAATATGCGCTCAACGATTTTTCCCGATTGCGGGCCCGCGATTTCTATAACCGCTATACCGCCGCGCCCGGGCGGCGTCTGGAGCATGGCCAGAGTCCGCTCCGGCCGGCCGGGCAAATCACACCCGGGAAATGATTTGGCTGATGAGGCCGTCATTCCTTCAACAATGTCTTGTAATATGCAATGGCCACGCCGCGAAGCACGAGGTCAGGGACAATCGCCTGAACGAAGCCGGACTTCACGCCGCCGGCGCAGACCAGTTCAGCGTCGCCGCCGGTGGCGATGACCTCCATCCACCGCCCCAGTTCGGTGGAGTACCGCTCGACCAGTTCGCGCAGCGCACCCATCGCCCCGTACACTACGCCGCCGACGATGGCCTGGTGAGTGTTTTTCGCAAATACCCAGTCGGGACGCCCCGGCTCGACCTTCGGCAGCAGCGCCGTGTTGCCGTGCAGCGCTTCAAGCGACATTCGCAGACCCGGCAAAATCGCCCCGCCGAGAAACACTCCCTTGTCATCGACGCAGTCAACCGTGATGGCCGTGCCGAAGTCCGCCACAACGCAGGCACGCCCGATGCGGTCGTACGCGGCCACGGCGCCGCACAGCCGGTCCGTGCCGATGCTTTCGGGCTCGGGCAAATCCGTGGGCATGGGCAGAGGGATATCCCGGCCGATAAGAATGACCTTCTGCGAGAGCGTTTCCTCTGCGGCGGCTTCCAGCGCCTTGACGCCGCTGGGATTCACGCTGCCGGCTACAATCCGGCTCGGCGACGTTTCGGCCGACCACATATCCTTCAGAACGCCGCCCATTTCGCCGAGCTGCCCGATACGGATGGTTTCACTTCGCTTGACATCATCGCCCTGCACCACCGCAAGATGAATTGCAGTGTTGCCCACTTCGCACGCCAGTATGCAAGGTATCTGTTCCATGTCGATAAATCTTAAAACTGAAATTTAACTCTTATTCTCCTGCAACGTCCGCCAAATTATATCCGCAAGCCGCTCCAGCCCCCGGCCGGTGGCGGCGCTGATTGCGACAACATCGTCGCCGACTTCGCTGCGGAACCGCTTCAGATTTTCCTCGGAATCGGTCAGGTCCATCTTGTTAGCGACGATTAATTCGGGTTTTTCCGCCAGTGCCTTGGAATACTGCTTCAGTTCGCCCCGAATTTCATGATAATCCTCCACCGGGTCGGAACCCAGCGGACAGATATCTACCACGTGCACCAGCAGCGTGGTCCGCTCCACGTGACGCAGGAACGCGTCGCCCAGGCCGGAACCTTCGTGGGCGCCTTCTATAAGCCCGGGAATGTCGGCCATGACGAATCGTCTGAAATTCTTCGCTTCCACGATGCCCAGGCAGGGACTCAGCGTGGTGAAGGGATATGCGGCCACCTTCGGCCTGGCTGCCGAAATGTGCGACAGCAGGGTGCTCTTGCCCGCATTGGGCTTGCCGATAAGCCCGGCGTCGGCGATGAGTTTAAGTTCCAGGTGCAGCCGGCGCTGCCTGCCCTTGCTGCCTGATTCGGCGTAATCGGGCGCCTGGTTGGTCGGACCCTTGAAGCATGTATTGCCCCTGCCGCCTTTTCCACCCTCGGCCACACACACGCTGTCGCCCTTGGCCGAGAGATCCTTTAGAACCACGCCCAGGTCAGCATCCTTAATTATCGTCCCCGGCGGCACTCGGATATAAACGTCCTGTCCCTTATGGCCGTGGCGTTTTTTACCCATGCCGTGTCCGCCGCGTTCGGCCCGCCAGTGATGTTTCCCGGCCAGGTGCTGAAGCGTGTTATACGATTCATCAGCGCACAGGAAAACGCTTCCCCCGTCGCCGCCGTCGCCGCCGTCCGGCCCGCCGCGGGGAACGTATTTTTCCCTGCGGAACGACACGCATCCGTTACCGCCGTCGCCGGCGATGGCCTCTATTTCCACTTCATCCACGAACACGGCTGCTCACCTGAAATAATAAACACAATCCCCTCAATCCGCCGCCCAGTATAACAAAAAGAGGATGGCGCCGAACACGCCACCCTCTTGAAAATTCATATCCGCTTTAAATATTCAGACCACGTCGACAAACCTGCCGCGCATGGAGACCGTCCCGTCCTTCTTGGCAAAGAGCGTATCGTCTCTGCCTCGACCGACGTTTACGCCGGGCTTGAACGGCGTCCCGCACTGGCGGAGAATTATCGACCCGGCCGCTATGGCCTGGCCGCCGTATGCCTTAAATCCACGATTCTGGGCGTTCGAGTCCCGCCCGTTTCTCGTCGAACCTTGTCCTTTCTTATGCGCCATTTTTCTGCTCCGACTATAGTTTTGTCGTACGTTGTGTTTTAGGAATATTTAAAATTTACCAGTTACGCCCGTCCTTGTCAATGCCGCCCCACGGTAATTTTCCTAAACGTCCATATTGTCGTGCCAGGCATTGCACTTTTTTGAAAAGCCCGGCCGACCTGTATGCTATCTCATCACCCAGTTTTTCTTCTTTAGTTCGGCGGGAGTTCTGTCGGCCGCCATTGGATCGCCGGTAACAACGTATTCCAGGTGAAGCGTCTTGCTGACGATTATCTTATCTTTCTCGACGGTTTTTTCCTCGCCGGTCACGGGGTCAACTTCCGTGGCCTTGATTGGCCTGGGAAGTTTGATTTCCTGAGTCTCGCCGGTGAGCCCGCCGATGAAAATATCAACTTCGCCTGCATCATGGTCAAAATCCGGCCAGATAGCCACGCCATCCTTGGCGTTGTCCTGTCCCTGAAGAACCTTGCCTGTCATGCCCGTCATGTCCTTGAGTAAAGGTTCGTTGCGAACCTTCTTTATGGTCTCGAAGACAACGGCCGGCACGTTTTTCCCTGCGCGAAGAACATCACCCGTGTCGGTATAAAGCACAAATTCAGGCACGTACGACTGGTCCTGGCCGGTATTATTGGTGAGGGTATAACGCAGGTACCAGAATAGTTGAGGTTCGTCTTTGCCAGGCACTTTAACCTGTATGCTTCGCAACGGATGCAGTTCTATATCCAGTTCCCAGGACAGCGGCGCCAGCGATGGTTCCGGCACCGTATAGGCGGTTCCCTGAACCGCAACAATAATCATCAACGCGGCCGCCACAGCAATTTTCCACATTTTCATTGACCTTCTCCGAATCTGCGAATTATACGCCAACAATCGGCATATTTTATATTTCGGCAGATATTGTTGCAAATCTTCTGTATCAAACTTTATCGCACAATCTTATGTGAGTCAAAGCTTTCCTGCCGCAACCTGGCGCCTCTTGCTCTGCGAAGGACACCGTGGATAATATTAATTGTAATGAAACACACAGGTGAAATTCAGAAAGTTCCGCCCTCGCGGCGAAGCGAAGCGATTTCCTTTTTAATCTCCGGCAATCGCCACACAAGGTTACCGGCAGCAGGAGCAAATTTGTCCCTTTCAGCACCTAAAGCAAACGCCAAATCATCAGCGGATATGTGGTGGGTGCACAATGATGAAAACAGTACAGCCGTTGTAGCCCTTCTGGCCAAACCCGGAAGGTTCGCGATGCTGTTCTTCAGCCCGCCGGATGCGCCCGGTGTAGACAGCGCCGCTCTGAGCAAACTGCTAACCTTCGCCGGCACACATGGGATTAAAGACGGTTCGGCAATCATACAGGCAATGGCGCGGCCGGGAGTCGAGCAGGAGAAAAGCATACTTTCAAAAAGCGGTTTTCGACACCTTGCGGAACTGATCTCAATGCAACTGGACCTTAACAGGCACCGCACAAGCGAATGCGAACGGCCGGAACTGAAGTGGCTCAGGTACGGTGATTATTCCGAACAGCAACTGGCTGGAGTTATAGAAGCGACCTACGAGAACTCAATGGACTGTCCGGGTCTGAGGGGACTGCGCGACATCCGCGACGTAATCGCCACACATAAATCGAGCGGCAGGTTCACACCGTCGCTTTGGTGGGTCGTCGAACATCGCCGGCGCCCGGCCGGGTGCATATTGCTGAATAAAGCGACGTTGCGAGGCGAGCTTGACGTGGTTTATATGGGAGTTGCACCGGAATTTCGTGGCTTGTCTCTGGGCAAAGCGATGATAAGCCGGGCCATAAGCCACGCTGCTAATAAGAATTATAAAAAAATAACCCTGGCCGTAGATTCATCGAATATTTTTGCAAAAAATATTTATGAATCAATCGGCTTCCTGCCGATATCAGTAATGAACGCGCACATAATGGCGGCGAAACATACTTTTCAACAGGGGAAAGTGGATTAATCGTTAACAATTTGTGGAATAAACTTTTTTTTATGCGCCAACTGTCCCTCTGTGAGCAGCTTGCGAAGTGGTGGATAATAATAGTCCCTGTTTGCCGTTGACCGGTCCAATTCCCATTTCTTACATTCATGATTGTCCGGATGGACGTGAAGTGAAGTACTGACCGGACGTCAAAAAAAACACCGTCTTCTCCGACGGGCGACCGGCGATACACGTGTAACACAGAAGTTACGAGGGACTGACAATGGAAAGTATGGTAAAGGAATCCGACACAGTCGAACAGACAATCGAGCAAATGCTGAAATGCCTCCAGGAAAGGATAGGTCCCCAGCGATACAACGCGTGGTTCCGGCACGGGACGCGCCTGGTGCTCGATAACGGTCTGATAAAAGTTGCCGCGCCGAATCCTTTCGTCGCCAACTGGATTGAAACACACTTCAGCGGCGAGATAGCGGCCGCCGCCGAGGAACAGACAGGTCAGTCCAAAAAAGTCATGGTCACGATAGACCCGTCACTGAGCGGCGAGCTGCGCAAGAACCAGCTCGATACTCAGGCGAAAATTGTAACAACAACCAGGCAGGGAAGAAGCCGCCCGCGAAAACCTTTGACCGCCGTCTCGCTTAAGTACAGTCTGCGGGACTTCGTGGTGGGATCGAGCAACAAACTTGCGTATTCTGCGGCTATGGCGCTGACCTCGAAAACTCCCCCGCCGTTTAAAACGCTGTTTGTTCACGGCACGTGCGGAGTGGGCAAGACCCACCTGCTACAGGGGATATGCAGGGAGTTTTCCAAAATGAACAAATCCGATCCCGGCGCATGGAGATACGTCACCGGCGAACAGTTCACCAACGATTTTGTGCGGGCCATCAGGGAAAAGAAATTCGACCGCTTCCGAAATTCCTATCGCGGCGTGGATGTCCTGGCGATTGATGATGTGCATTTTCTGGCGGCGAAAAAAGCCACCCAGGATGAATTCCTTCACACGTTCAACGCGATAAGCACCGCCGGCAAGCGCATAGTTATGGCCTCCGACACTCACCCGCGCCTTCTGGGCGGAGTAAACGAGCAACTCATTAACCGCTTCATCGCCGGAATGGTCGTAAAAATTGCCCCGCCGGAAAAATCAACCCGCATGGAGATACTCCGCCGCAAGGCCGCTTCGATGCACCTGAATCTCAAAGAGAATATCATCGAGTACATCGCATCCTCCACACGCGGGTCGGTGAGGGAACTGGAAGGAGCCCTTGTCAAACTGGCGGCGGTGGCTGCGTTACAGAATGAACCGCTGGACATACCGCAGGTGGCGAGAATCCTGGCCGAGCAACTCGCGCGATCCGACGGCATGGTAACCCTCGGCGACATAGAGGCCACGGTGACGGCGTACTTCGGCATAACCCCCGCCGACATCCATTCCTCCCGCCGTACAAAAACCGTCTCGGCCGCCAGGATGCTCGCCATGTATCTGGCGCGAAAGCACACTTCCATGTCCTATCCGGAAATCGGCAAGTACATCGGCAAGAACCATTCATCTGTTGTTCTCGGCGTGCAGCGGATGGAGAAACTGCTGGCCGCAGGCGGGGAAATCAGCTGGTCTTCTCCGGCGGGAAACAAGAATATGCCCGCCTCGGAACTGGTTGACCTGCTGTCGGAACAGTTAAAATAAACTTATCCGAAACCCCGCTGATGGATAATCTTCGACGATAATAACGCATATTAACACTATCGAATAAGATGATTTCAAGCGACTATTAACAATTCTTATGTGTACTGTGGGCGAGATCCGATTAACTTTATCTGTGGAAAATTCGGAATTTCGGACCCGCCAACCGGCGGATGGTTATAATTAATCGATTAGCTTTACATCACACAGGAGAATTAACATGGCCGGCCAGTTTATCGACAGCGTTATGGAAACCGTAGTCGCCCGCAACCCCGGTGAGCAGGAGTTTCACCAGGCGGTGCGCGAAGTGGCGGAATCTATCGCACCCGTAATCGAGAAAAATCCCCAGTTCGCCAAGGCGAAAATATTCGAGCGGATGGTGGAGCCGGAGCGCCAGTTGATGTTCCGCGTTCCCTGGGTCGACGATTCGGGAAACGTGCAGGTTAACCGCGGCTTCCGCGTTCAGTTCAACAGCGCCATCGGCCCTTACAAGGGCGGGCTGAGATTTCATCCCTCGGTGTATTTGGGCATAATCAAGTTTCTGGGCTTCGAGCAGATTTTTAAGAACGCCCTGACAACCACGCCTATCGGCGGCGGCAAGGGCGGCAGCGACTTCGACCCCAAGGGCAAATCCGACGACGAGGTTATGCGCTTCTGCCAGAGTTTCATAAGCGAATTGTACCGTCACATCGGCCCGGACACCGATGTTCCCGCCGGCGACATCGGCGTAGGCGGCAGGGAAATCGGATACATGTTCGGCCAGTACCGTAAACTGACCAACACCGTCACCGGTGTGCTGACCGGCAAGGGCCTCGACTGGGGCGGCTCGCTGGTCCGCACCGAGGCCACCGGCTACGGGTTGGTGTACTTCGTCACGCGAATGCTGGAGGCCAGGGGCAAGTCCTGGAAGGGCCTGCGAGTGGTCATATCCGGTTCGGGCAACGTGGCCATTTACGCCACAGAGAAGGTTCAGCAACTCGGCGGACACGTGGTGGCCCTGTCCGACAGCAACGGTTACATCGTTGACGACGACGGCATTAAACTCGAGACGGTCAAGGATATCAAGGAAGCCCGCCGCGGGCGAATCCGCGAATATGCCGAGAAACACGACTCGGCCGAGTACCACGAGGGATGGCAGGGTATCTGGTCAGTCCCGTGCGATGTGGCGCTTCCCTCGGCCACTCAGAACGAAATTGACGGCGATGCGGCAAAGCAACTGGCCGAGAACGGATGCATCGCCGTCGGCGAGGGCGCCAACATGCCTTCAACGCCCGAGGCGATTCAGGTGTTCAGGGAAAATGACATATCGTTCGGCCCGGCCAAGGCGGCCAACGCCGGCGGCGTGGCCACCAGCGCGCTGGAGATGTGTCAGAACTCCATGCGGATGAGCTGGACCTTTGAAGAAGTGGACAAACGCCTCCAGGGCATAATGAACAGCATTTATGACCAGTGCGTCCAGGCGGCCGATGAATATAACCTCAAGAACGATCTTGCCGCAGGCGCAAACATCGCCGGCTTCTGCAAGGTAGCACGGGCCATGCTCGCACAGGGCATCGTTTAATTGCCTGTGTCGCAGACAGCTTAAATTATAAGCGCGGCGGTCCCGGTGCGCCGGGACCGCCGCTTTAATTAGTTCCGCGTGCAGAACATCTCTTACGGTAGAACCTGCACGCCCTAAGATTGACCGTTGGCTATGGCGAGCATTTGTTTTAATTTGTCGGCGAAACCGGCTTCGGCCAGTTCGTTCAGCTGCTCGGTGGAGTAAAAAACCTCAAGCATAATTGTCCCGTCGTAGCCGATTTCCCGCAAGGTACGCGCCACTGCCTGTACATCCAGTGTGCCGTGATACGGCATAAGGTGTTCATCGCCCCGGCCGGAATTGTCTGACACGTGAACGTACATAAGGCGCCCCTTCGCCTCGGCGAGCATCGCGGCCGGGTCGCCGACCATGTTGGCGTGGCCGGTGTCGAAACATATCCCCGTATTCGGCGCGGCCACCTCGGTGATTATGCCTGCCAGTTCGCCCACATCCGGGCCGACGGGATGATAGCCGGGAAGATTCTCGAATGCGTATTTTACGCCGATACTCTCACCAAACCTCCCAAGTTCATCTATGGAATGTTTAAGTTGCTCCACCCTGTTTTTGCGCTCATCGGCGCTGATGCCTTCCCTGCGAATGGTGGAGCAATGGACCACCACCAGCCACCCTCCAAGCCGCTTCACAAGTTCGCCGTCGCCGCGGAACGTGTCCACGGCAAATTTCCTGGCCTGCTCATCAGGGGCGGAAGGGTCATACTCCTCGCCGAACAGCCCGTGTATGCTGTCGCACGGCATGCCTCCGGCTTCCAAAGTCTCCCGAATTTGCCCCAGCGAAACGTCGGCGTTCTGGTTGCGATAGACCTGCACGACCGTGCAACCCAGCCGCTTATATGCAACCAGCCACTTATCGGGGGGAAATTCCTCGAAACCGACCGGCGCCACTGTTGCGAGCCGCACCGCCATCGCCTCAACCCGCCTCCAGTCTTTTGCGGATGTATGTGGCCCTGGCCGCGGCCCGCTGCTGCCCGTCCATCTCGCGGCCGAGTATCTTCTGAAGATGCGCCGGCTGTATTTCCTGGTACAACTGGTTCACCGTTTCAAGATTCACGTTGTGAACTCGATCCAGGTTTATCCCCAGGCGGATGAGAGACAGCAGGTACATGGTCTCTTCGCTGCTCATCACGCGGGCGGACTGCAGCAGCGCCAGCGAACGGAATATCTTGTCGTCCAGCGCTTCCGGCTGTTCGTCCAGCAGCGCCTTGCGGACACGGCGCTCGTACTCGATTATCTTGGGTATGATCCGGCGGCAGAAATCCTCGACTATCTGCCGCTCGCTCTTGCCCAGCGTGGTCTGGTTGGAAATCTGGTAGAAGTCGCCTACCGCCTCGGTGCCCTCGCCGTAAAGCCCGCGGACGGCCAGGTGCATATCCCTTGTGGCCCGCAGGACCTTCTCTACCTCGCCGCTCATTTTAAGCGCCGGAAGGTGAACCATCACGCTGACGCGCAATCCGGTCCCGACGTTGGTCGGGCACGCCGTGAGATAGCCGAACCGCCCGTGGAACGCGAACCCAAGCCGCTCTTCCAGAATATCGTCTATGCGATTGCACTCATCAACGGCCTGGTCGAACTGCAGGCCGCTGCGTAGCACCTGTATGCGGAGGTGGTCTTCCTCGTTGACCATTATGGCCACCGTCTCCGAGCCGCTGATGGCCACGCCGCGGGGGTGATCGTCCTCGGCGTGCTGGCGGGAAATCAGGTGTCGCTCGACGAGTAACTGGCGGTCGAGTTCGCCGGCGGAGTTGATATCCACGTAGAACGTTTCCGGCGCGATTCCGGCCGAGAGCAGTTCGTTCCGCAGGCGCGATTCGAGTTCACCTTGTTTTTTGCGCGAACATCGCGGAAGGAAAGGTATTCCGGCCAGGTTGCGCGCGAGGCGCACGCGTGAAGAGATTACCACGTCGTGCATGGGGCCTACTCCCCTGAGCCATTCTCCGCCGCGCTTAGTGAGATCGGCAAGTTTCATGCTGTCTCAAGATCCCGTATCTGGTCGCGAATTTTGGCGGCCGCCTCGTAATCCTCATCGGCCACGGCGTCCTTTAGTTGCCCTCGAAGCCGAAGCATGGCCACGTGTTTCTTTTTATCGTCACCGGCGTGTTTGGGAACCTTTCCCACGTGCTGGATGGCCCCCTGCTGCGCGCGCTTCAGCAGCGTCTCCAGGCCCTTCTCGAAAACTTCGTAATCGTGCGGACAACCAAGAAGGCCTTCCTCGCGGAACTGGGCGAAAGTCATACCGCAGACATCGCAGTGGAGTTCGGAATATTCATCCTGGGGCGACGACTGAAGAATGAAATCCTCCAGCAACTGGCTGATAGGCACGTTGGCCTTTATCGTTACACCTTCGGTTCCGGCGCATTGTTCACACAGATGCTTTTCTATTTTCTCACCGTTGACAATCTCGGTAAGGTGCACGGTTGCGGGTTTGCCGCATTTGTCGCATTTAAAATTCATCACAATGCTCCACGGATTTTATCGTAGACGCGGGACTAATCCGCGTCAAGGCCCTCCGTTCCGGGATAATAGGCGGCCGAACATCCCGGCGCCTCGGTCACTACTATCCGATAAAGCGATTCTCCGTCAAGCCGGGCCGAGATTTGCTCGGCCAGGTATCTTGCCACCAGTTCCGCCGTGGCGCCGGTGCCGGCGAAATAATCCATTTCATTGAGATTCGCACCGTCAATACGGTCCAGCACATTCTGCATAGCCCGGCGGACCTGCAGAAAATCAATCACCATTCCGGTCCTGCTGTCCGGGTTGGCAGAGCGGAACGTGGCTACCACTCGCCAGCGATGCTCGTGCAACTGTTCGAACTCATCATCCGCGGCGTCCGGCTTGCGGACCGCGTGCGCGCCTTTGAACGACCCTTCCACGCTGACTTCATAAGTAGCCATTTCTATTTATATTATACGTTCGCGGGCGACACTTGCAAAAGACGGCGGCTCGCCCGAGCGCAATATTATTGCTATATCAGCGGATAAACGGATATCGTTTAAATCGTGTTTGGACTGTTTAATATCAACAAACCGGCCGGGATAACCAGCCACGCCGTGGTCGCGCACGTCCGCCGCCTGTTGGACCGCGGCATTAAGGTCGGCCATGCCGGCACGCTCGACCCGTTTGCAACCGGCGTGCTGGTTTTGTGTGTCGGTCCGGCCACGCGCCTGGCCGAATATGTTCGCAACGCCCCGAAGCGATACCGGGCGAAAATCACGCTCGGCGCCGTCAGCACTACCGACGACCCCGAAGGTCAAATTACGTCACATCCGGCAGCATCACCACCGGATGAAGAACAAATCACACAGACGTTGCGACAATTCACGGGGCCGATTTCTCAGGTTCCCCCGGCCCACTCGGCCGTCCATTACCGCGGCCGACGCGCCTACCAACTCGCCCGGATCGGCAAACCGCCGGACCTGCCCGCAAGGACGGTAGAAATTCATGATATTAAACTGCTGAGTTACGATTGGCCGGAACTCGTGATTGATATCTACTGCGGAGCGGGAACATACATCCGCTCGCTGGCGCGCGATATCGGGCGGGCACTGGGGATAGGCGGATACTGCTGCGGCTTAACCCGCACGGCTGTGGGCGATTTCACGCTCGACCGCACCGTTTCGCTCGACAAACTCAATCCCTCGCGCGATATAATCTCCCCCCTGGCCGCTGTCGAATCGCTTGCGAAAATCACACTCGATGATAACCAATTTACCAAACTCGCCAACGGCCAATCCGTTCAGGCCGACATTCCACAATACAATAAGCCGCACGAAGCCAAACCCGAATTGGCCATATTAAATCACCAGGGCAATCTGACTGCTTTAGGCAGATATGACTTATCCAATAAAACAATACTACCCACTAAGGTATTCTCAAGATAAGTTTCACATTGGCGCTTCGGCTAATTTTTATACCACGACAAATATGCCTTTTTGAGCCACAAATATTAGATACTACCTGCTCTGCATTTCGCAGCCGAGGGTTCGCATCTGCGCGACGAAATCCGGGAAGGTTTTTTTGACACACTCTATATCTGAAATAAGTGTTTGCCCCTCAGCCGCCATGCCGGCCACCGCGAAGGTCATCACCATACGGTGGTCAGCCCGGCTGTCAATTCTGGCGCCTTTGAGATGACTGTGACCTATGACCAATCCATCCGGCCGCTCCTGGATATCGGCGCCCATGGTTTCAAGGGCCCGGCAGGTTTCAGTAATCCTGTCGCATTCCTTGTGGCGGGCGATTTCGGCGTTTTTAAGCACCGTCTGACCTTCCGCGCATGCCCCCACAACCGCAAGAAGCATGAACTGGTCGATAAAATCGTTGCAGTCTATCTCGCGGCCGGTCAGGTTGCTCGTACGTGCAATTACCATATCGCTGGAAATTTCGATGTCCGCACCCATGCTTCGAAGCACGTTCACCACGGCCTTGTCGCCCTGGCTGTCTTCGAAATCCATTCCCGGCAAGCGAACCTCGCTGTCAGGTGTTATTAGTGCGGCCACTATGGGATACATCGCCGCCGACCAGTCGAGGGGAATATCGGTCTGGAAACCCTCCCACTTCTGCCGGCCGCGAATTAGATACCTGTTGTAATCCTCGTTGACGCACTCGGCCCCCACGCGGTTCAGCCAGTGCATGGTCACGCCGATCCATGGTTTCTCGCCAGGATTGTCTACCTTCAGTTCGGTAGGCGCATCGGCCTGTGTGCAGGCAATAAGAAGTGCCGAGACCGGCTGAGAATCCCGACCGTCTATCTGCGTCTGGCCACCCTTTAGCGGCCCACGAACCACAACGGGAGCATGCCCGTCGCCCTTTGTGCATACTCCCCAGGCGCCAAGATCATTAACGGCCTGAATGACCGGCGTGCATATGCGAATGTGTCGTATAGAATGGTCGCCGCTTAAAACTGAGTAACCTTCGCAGCACGCGCCAAGAGCGGTGAAGAACCGCAGAATAATACCGCTGTTGCCGCAGTCTATTACGTCGTCCGGAGTGGTGAACCTGTTACCGGCGCCCGTTACTTCCCACACATTGGATGCTTTGGGCTCCACAGTCGCACCCAGCATCTCGAGCGCCTCGGTGCCGCGCATCCAGTCGCTGGAGACCGCAGGTGAGTTTATGCTGCTTTTGCCGTCGGCCAGGGCTGCCATTATCAGCGCGCGGAACGAATGACTCTTGTTGGGCGGTATCTCCACTGAGCCGGTAAGCCGTTCGGATTTCTCGACTACAAGGTCCATATCCGCATCCGTCGTATTTGGCGTAACATACTCATTCGCGCAGGCGTAATTCGTCGCTGCGTGTAATGATATCGATTATTCCTCGGCCTGTTCCTGTACCGCTTCGGGAAGCGCCTTTTCGAGCACAGCTCGGCGAATTTCATCCAGCACGTCAGGATTCTCTTTCAGATACGATATCGCATTCGACCTGCCCTGGCCGAGCCGGTCATCGCCATAACTGAGCCACGCGCCCGACTTTTCAACTATATCGTGTTTAACGGCGAGGTCGAGCACATCGCCCACGGCGGATATGCCCGAATCAAACATGAGGTCGAATTCGCCTGTCTTGAATGGCGGCGCTATCTTATTTTTCACCACCCTGGCACGGATGCGGTTGCCGACCGCCTGGTCGCCTTCCTTTATCATCCCCAGCCGGCGGACGTCGATTCGCACCGAAGAATAAAATTTAAGCGCCCTTCCGCCCGGCGTGGTCTCGGGATTGCCGAACATCACGCCGATTTTCATGCGTATCTGGTTGATAAAAATTACGCACGTGCCTGATTTACTGATAACCCCGGATAGTTTGCGCATCGCCTGGCTCATTAATCGGGCCTGAAGGCCGACGTGCTGGTCGCCCATCTCGCCTTCGATCTCGGCGCGGGGAATAAGCGCCGCCACGGAATCCACCACGATAACGTCAACTGCGCCGGAGCGAACCAGCATTTCGCAAATCTCCAGCGCCTGTTCGCCGGTGTCCGGCTGGGAAATCAGCAATTGTTCCAGGTCCACGCCCAGCCGCCGCGCCCAGGTGGGGTCCAGTGCATGCTCTGCGTCGATGAAGGCCGCCACGCCGCCGTTCTTCTGGGCGTTTGCGACTACGTGAAGGGCCAGCGTAGTCTTGCCGGAGCCCTCCGGCCCGAACATCTCC
The DNA here is from genome assembly GCA_964472875.1 of uncultured Planctomycetaceae bacterium. Classification (GTDB taxonomy): domain Bacteria; phylum Planctomycetota; class Phycisphaerae; order SM23-33; family SM23-33; genus CAYYMD01. Next base: position 57,217 of record CAYYMD010000003.1, on the reverse strand, counting down.
ACAACCCTGCCCCGCGGCACGCCGTGTCCGCCAAGAGCAATGTCAAGACTCATCGAACCGGTGGGTATGCCCCCCACCGAGGCCAGGCGGTTATCCGCCAGGCGCATTATGCTGCCCACGCCGTAACTCTTTTCTATCTGCTTCAGCGCAGCATCCAGGGCTTCTTCCTTGTTCTTTCCGGATGAACCGGACGATGTCTGCTGCCGGTTCTTGGTGCTTTTGGCCATGTCGCCGTCTCCTTCATATATTTCACTCCCGCCCCCGCGGCGGGATATCACGAGTCTACAAGTTACATCAATTTCACGGCGGTTGGCAAGTCGAACCTTTCATCAGACCTGCTGCTTTCGCGTAATCGTCGAGATTTTCTGTGAAGAAATGATTTTAACTTGCCCGATTTCAGAATTTGCGTGTAATATTATAAAATGAAACAAATCAATATGGAGCCGGTAAATGAATCAGACAGATGAACAACCGACAGGCAATCAGGTAAAGTGTCAACCGTCCAAAGACCCGGCCGTTAGACTGTTTATACTGGCGGCCATGCTTATTGGCTTTGGGATATACTGCTTCGTCGATGCTTATATTTTAGACAAATACCCGTATAAGCCGTTGGACGAAGACCTCAGCGCCTGGTGCAACTGGGCGCTGAATCATTTCGGGGCGTTTGTGTTCACGGCGATGGGGCTGGTGCCGTTCATATGGGGCATCGCCTTTTTGCGAAAGCGACTCGTGGCAGATGAAGAAGGCATCGGCTATGAAGGAAAGCAGAAGATTGAGTGGGGCCGGATTGAACAGCTCGACGCATCGCAACTAAAGGCCAAGGGCATTCTTTATCTTCATTACGACGGCCGTAAACTAAAGCTCGATTCCTGGAAACTCCGTAATTTCCGCGAACTCGTGGCGTGGGTCGAGAACCATGTGCCAAAGGAAAAACACTTCCTCGGCAAGTGAAGGGACGCTGTGCTCAGTAAGAATACATTTTATTCTGCAAATGTGCTCTTGCGGCAATAATGTCCTTCGCACTAACTAAATAATCATCCGCACTTGACCCGGGGGTACATTTTTTACTACATTATCGAACCTGCGAAATCTGCGCCGCTAGCTCAGTTGGCAGAGCAGCTGACTCTTAATCAGCGGGTCCGGGGTTCGAATCCCTGGCGGCGCATTCAGCCGGATATGAATACCTATCCGGCCGCTGACGGCTCGCAGGATAATCACATTCTCGCCCCGGATACAATACCCGAACCGGCTACGCTGGTGCTGATAGGCCTGGGCGGCATAGGCGTATTATTTCATAGAAGGCGCAGACGAGCTTAAACCGAAATACAACTAAACAGTACAATGGGCTGTCCGTAGCGGCCGCTCGATAAACCCGGTTCAATATCTACTCGACGACGCGCTTGCAGGTATCGGGGACGACCTTCCCGCCGGTGCTATAGCCCAGCGGCGGGTTCTCATAGAGCGAATCATCGTAGATGACCTTGTTATCGCCGTGAATCGTCAGATCCTCGCCGCAGATTAATGAGCCCTTTACCGTAGTTGTTCCTCGCAACTCACAATCGCCAGTTACGTGAATAAGCCCGTCCAGGCGATTGGGCAGTCGATCCTGCATTCTTTCGAAATCATCCCACCGTCCACCCAGCAGCCGTCTCAGATTATCTAAAAATCGCCATTCGTTGAAGGTAAATTCGTCTCCGTACAGACCAGCCCTGAGCTCGCCGTTGACCAGCAGTGTTGGGTGGTCATCGCGGTAATTACGCATGTATGTGTTATTGAATAGCATCACCTTGCCACCGCGTGCGTTGACAATAAGGGTGCCGTGTATGCATGTGTTGGATATCAGCAGGTCGCGCCCGTGTGTATCTATGTAATACACACCATCAGTGTTGGCGTTGCCCCAGGGATTGTTGTCCGGACCAAAATATTTGCCGTAAATTATCCCCGTATAAGGCACTTGCGTTGCGCTGTCGCTGTAATGGCCGTATATTTCCTGAGCCGATGGTATTTCGACATCCCGGTCGTCGGCCGTGAATTCGCCGTCGTGGTTCCCCCTGCCCATAATCTCGGGCGCAACCACGTCGCCATTGATTGTTCCGTGATTCTTAACCCGCTCATTTGACTTCAGTTTCGCGCCTTCGAGAGTCAGATTTTTAAACGGTCTTATAAACGTTTCCTGCCCCGATACAACACTGTTCCCAAGCACGCTCATCGCTTGGCCGCGTACCACCACCCTAAGGGCTACAGTGTATCGAGCTTGTCCGTATCCGCCCGTGGCCGTGATAATTGCCGGATCTGTAGGACTGTCGCCGAGGTCACCGTCGTCACTGTCGGCCACCGACCAGGTGAACGTTCCTTCATTTATCGTGTGCTGGAAGTTTCGGCCGTCGTAGTCCTCGCGCCAGTCGGGATTCTCTTTAATCTGCCTCAGGGCATGTTCCGCACCGGAAAACGCCAACATTTCCGCCCGCATCGTATCCGCCGCCTGCGCAGTCGTCCTGGCCGATATACGCTCGGCCGCTATCACGCCCAGCCCTATTACTGTAAGCACTACAGCCAGGCCAAGCGCCAAAATATAAACCGACCCGCGCCTGCCGCGGCATCCCCGCCTGTCAGTCAAAATCACATTGGATTTACTCATCGCCTAGGCCTCCGGCCGATATGTCGTTAAGGATGTTAGTGCCGCAAGTAACCCGAGTCTTATCATCTGCACCGAGCTGTATTTCTACGCCGACCCACCCAACATACGTATCCTCTGATTCTCCCCTGTCGCAGACGCCGCTGCTGCTGCGAAGTGCTGTGAAGGAACTCTGTGCGCTGCGGGGTGAAGTTACAGTTACGGTTATCAGTTTAAGGCCTGTATCCGTACCGGTTTCTTCCAGATTATCCGGCCGGACATTGACCACCGATACGCTGCGCCGCCATCCGTCCAGGTGCGACATGACCGAACCATCCTTGTCCTGCGGTGGCGAGGCCGACCACTGGTCATAATCATCAACGTCATCGAAGTTTTCTCTGTCGTCGCCGCGCTCGGATATCTCCGGCCCGAAACGTTCCGCTTCGACCGGTTCAGTGTAGGCACACTGCAAGACCTCGCTTATTAATCCCCTGCCCAGCGTTGTTGACACATCAGAATCCGAGGCCACACGCCGGCCGCGGGCCACGGACCCGAACGACGCCAGCGCCATGACCAGTACGACAGAGACAATAAGTACAGCAATGACGGATTCGACAAGCGTCATACCGCTTAATCTGCGGGGGAATATGTATAATTTATTGTTTATTTTCATTTCTAAATCGAACAGTCAGTGCCGTTAGCGCCCCCTGCCACGACCTCTTCCTCTGCCTCGACCCGGATGCCCATCCTCATCGTCATCGCTATCGCTATCACCGTCATCGCCGTCCGAATCATCCTGCGGCTGGCCAGGATAGGCATCCCTTAACAGGTAACTCAGGTTAAAATCATGAACATGATCGACCAGTTCCACCCCTTCGGAATCGTTGTATTTATACATCAGCGGCTCGCCCGCCACTCCGGACCACCAATAGCGGATTTCCTCGCTGTTGCCATCGCCGTCGCGGTCGGGAACCGTCATTATTATCCGCGTGTCGGTTAAAGTGGATATATCCTGCGCTACGAACAAATCGGCCGTGATTCTCTGTGCCACATCCGTGCCGCGGCGAACACTTTGCCTGTGGGCCTGATTCCTGCCGAGAATGCCCCCCGCCAGCACCATCGACGAGAGTACGGCCCCTGCGATGATGGTCGTAATAAATATGCCGAGCACAACCTCCAGCAGTGTGTATGCCCAACGACCGCGCGGATTAGGTAACTGTCGTTTGATATGTCGCCTGCGATAGTTCACTGGACTTTGGCCTTTCCGCTGACGCCGTTCAATACAACGGTTTTGGCAAACCTGCCGTTCTGTACTCTTACCGTTCCACCACTGTCGGGTCGGCCGTAGGCATCGAAGACGACTCCCCCATCATCGCCGAACACGGCCGAGGTTACACTCGATTCGTATGGCCTGTCGCCGAGGTTCACCACACGGTCCTCCAGAGAATTGTCGTCTATTTGTGGTTCATCCTCGGTAACTATACTGTATGAATTTTCGGATTGGTCAAAAATTACCACCCTTTTGTCTCCTGTTGACCTGGCGCGGGCGGCGGCCCAGTTAAGGTCACTGCAAATGCGTCTTGCAGCCAGTTCAGCCCGATAATGACTTGAAGCACCTGCATATCGTGGCACGGCGACGGCGGTCAAAATAGCGATAATCGCAATCACGAGGACTGTCTCGAGCAGAGAAAATCCTATACTGGTGCGGCAGCCGTCGTTATGAATGCGACGGATGCAAGCCATCGGTGCAACCTCCTGTTTTTTCGACAGTGCTACGAAAACCACCGGACCGCTTGGCTCCTTACTGCCACGACAGTGAGAACCAAACAGCCCGGCGGTGTTGTCATTTTCCGTTCTGCAGCGAGGTTAGGTTACTTCGCCGCCGGGACGGATTAATACTCGTTGTATTGCTTATCCGTGGCGTCTTTCTCGTCGTCGGTGCAGTTGGCCGATATCTCGCCGTCTTCCTCGTCATAAATCCAGCCGACGTTGTCGCCGTTACTTTCGGAAATGACGGTCTTGCCCTTCTTGGCGCCCACGGGAAGGGGCGGAACCTTGCGCAGGTACGGGCCGTAAATATGCGTGCTGTCCCTGTCCTCCGACACGTCACCGCTGGCGTCGGTGTACTGGGTGAGCTGATCTTCGATACTATCAGCATCAGGATAGTCACCGCCGTGCTCGGTCGAGTACATGTCGATGGCGTTCCTCATCACAGCCAGGTCGCTTGCCAGTGCAGAATCGGCAGCACCCGCTGCACCGCGGCTCAGTCGCGGAATGGCTATAGCGGCAATTATGCCGAGAATTGTAATCACCACAACCAGTTCGAGCAGACTGAATCCACCGCGCCGCTTGCTCTTTACGTTTCGCATTTCAAATCCTCCAAAAATTTAAACATTTTCGATTTTCATCCCACAACAGTCCGCTGCCGCGGGATGCCGCTTGTTCGATTAATCCGCCTGACTTATCGTCCTTTACAGGAGGGCACTTGAACTAAAAACAGTTTTTATTTGGGCAAATTTGATACTTGAATCAGTCGTCTAATCGTCCTGTTAATCGGACTGTCCAAATACAGAACCCCCGCTCTGTTTCAACTCCAATGAGACCTTCTGCTGCCCCTTCTGAAAGACGGCCAAGTCCTTCTCGACCGCCACCAACTGGTATCCGTCCAGTTTCTCGCCCAGCCGCATGCAGGTGTTGTCGACCACGGCCAGTTTCCCATCGGAACTGACTGCCACGGCAGTTAGACGGTGAGATTTTGCGAATTTCAGCGCGTCATTATGACCGTTATCCGTAACTGGCTTTTCTTTGGCTTTATTGCAAGGATTGCACCATTGTGCCGTGGGGGCAAAGGCATCCCGCACAGTTACCGTTGACGTGGACCAGGAATCGCCGCCCGTATTATCCGTCGTGGCAAACTTCTCGAGACGGTCCGCAACTGTGGTAACTTCCTCGGTTATGAAGTCGAATTCTCGTAAAGCGTCCGCCGAGGATAGAGCGGCCGCACTTCCCGCTGCCTCGCTGCTGTACATGGAGGCCTCGGCCGATTTCGGGCCGAGCGACTCCGAATTAGTGGATGCGCGGTCTATCACAAGTATGGTCAGACATGCCGCACACAGTATGCACAGAGCTTTTTGTCTCTTTGTCAGTGCCATGCCAATTGAAATGGAAGATATAAATTCCCCAAAAGCAAATTTAACTTCATTTTTTTGCGACGGATGCCGACGGGGCCGCATACCATATTAGATTTATACGGAAATACGTTGGCGTATCGATGTGTCCCGGCGTGCCGACAAGTTCGAAAGTATCAACCGCCACATCCGGCATTCTTTTGGGAAGCGTATTGAGAAATTTCGCCCACTGACTGTAACCGCTGCTACCGGTTAGATTTATGCTTACCTTGTCGTAACGTTTCGTGCATACCACATCGCCCTGCTCGACACGGTCCACCTTGAGCCCGTTAGACCTGGCCATGGAAGTCAACCGCGCCAGGCGGCGATTCAACGTCGATACCGGCTGAAGCTGTAGAGGGGATTCCTTCAAAACCTTGCGAGCGGTGGCGAGCTTTTCAGTCAGTTTACCGGCTCGGCCGGCAAGTTGCGAGGTGTTCCGTCGCTGAGACTCGAGCGTTCTTTTCTGGCTGGCGATCGTTTTCTGTCGCCCGAGCACAGGCCGTACTGAAACGGTGTAAAATATCGCTAATAATGCGATAAATATTGCTACGAATGCGACATCAACGCTGTTGAATTTCCATTTTGTAATCAGTTTGTTATTCAATGCAACCGTTCCTCGCCTCACTTGAACAGGCATTCGATTTTGAATGCCACTGCCTCGGTTTCCATGAACTCCCTGCGGTTTGTTCCATGCAGACGGACCTGCTTGAACAGCCCCGTATCCTCGAGTTGAAGAATAAATTCCGATATCCCCTCGTGCGAATTAGCCACGCCCCCCACCAGAACATTGTACCTGAAATCGTCGCCGCTGCCGCTTGAAGTATTATACTTTCGGGAGTCCGAATCTTCGTCATGCGCAACGTCCTCTACCTTCTGCTTCTTCAGAGAGCACTGGTTAAGGACAATCTCCCGGCCGGATTTTCTCGCCATCAACCACAGCAATATGCCCCAGTTGGGCTGTTTGCCCACGGACCTCGCAGCAAGCAATTTTCTGTTCGTCCGGACGAGCTCACCCTGCAGAGACATCACTTTGCTGTTTAACCGGCTCATCCGAGCGGCTTCGGTTCTTACTTTCTGGGCCAGGGCGGAGTTATCCGGGTCAAAAAACCTTTTAATAACTACGTGGCCGCCCAGAAGCACAATCAGGTACACGCCCAGGATCACCACCCAGGCGCGTATGCGCCTACGGCGATCTTTCGCCTGCTTTCGCGGGGCGGGCATAAGATTAACGCTCGGCTGACCGTCGCCGAAGCGGGAAATTTTATTAATATCAGTCATTTTTGTCGTACTCCGCCAGCCCGATGGCTGATACTATGCCGCCGCCGATTTCGTTATAGGCGTCACCGTCCGTATCGACTATATCTTCCACCGAAACGCTGTGGATTTTTACGCCAAGGATCGACGCCAGCAAGTCGGCCATTCCGGGTATACCTCCTCCCCCACCGATAAGCAGAAGCCGCTCCAGACGGGCCTGAGGATACTGACTTATCATATAAGAGATTGGTGTGTTCATCTCCCGGGACAATCCCTGTGCATAAGCTTCGAGAACCCTATGGTATGCCTCATTCATTTCGGACGTGCCGTCCTCAGCTGCTGCGGCCCCTTCATCCTGCTGCAAAATACTATGAGAGGTTTGGCCGAGACCTTCCCGACCGTTCACGACTCGCTCTGCCCGTTCCTGGTCTACGTTCGCCGTCTGCGACAATGACTGAACCAGCCCGCCGAGCCCGCTCTGGGAGAGATTGTTCACATAAACCACAACGCCGTCGTGAAGGAGAATCAATCTGGCCGAAGACCAGCCGATATCGAGTATCGCGGCGCTGCCGTGGATATCTTTCAGCAAAGGCCGGCACGCCCTGGCCGTCGCGAGAAAATTAATATCGAGGCCGACAACGTCGAATCCGGCCTGCTCCATAACATCCATTATGTCGTCCGCATCGCAATGAGCGCACGCTGCGGCCAGCACAAAACTCGAGTTGCTCGCCCGGGCAGGAGAAGGCAGGTCCCAGCAGGCCATCTCGAAACACTCCGGAGCCATTTTGTGCATCCTGGACATCTCAGACCTCGCCAGAGACTCCACGGGGGCGCCGGACTTGCGAGGCGGCAGTTCCAGAACGTTCATGCGCAGAGAATTTTCGGGCACTGCCAATGCGACCTGGTCGCCCCTGAAGCCATGCTCGCTCAACAGTCCCCGCAGCCATTTCACCTCGGAAAGCTCCGGTACCTGCCTGGAAATCTGCCTGTTCAGTGACGCAGACGCCGAGATACGCCATCGCGAAGATTGCCCGGCAAGTTGCACCGCCTTTATTCGCCTGGAGCCGATGTCCAGGCCAATCGGCCGACGGCTTGTTGCTTGGACAAATTTCATTACGCGCCTCCTCCGGTAAGCGCCGCCACGTCAAACAGCGGCAGAAATACGCTGACCGCCAGCAGCCCGACTATCAGGCCCATCATAATTAGAATGGCGGGCTCGATTATGCTCATCAGCGAACACAGCGCCACCTCGTTTTCATCGTCGAGAAAATCCGCCAGGTCCAATAAGCTCCGCGGCAACTGGCCGCTCTGTTCGCCGCTTGAGATGGTCTCGTAAACGGTTGGACTGACCAGGTGCGTGTTGCGAAAGGCCGAGCTCATCGGCCTGCCGTTGGTGACTTCCTGACGACAGCGCCGCAGCAGTTCGGCGTAACAGGAGTTGCTCATGGACTCTTCTGTAAGTCCTATCGACTCCTGGGCGGCCAGGTCGCTGCTGAGCAACACCCCCATCAGCCGCGACATCTCCGCCGCGGCCAAACTACGCACGAGTTGACCGAGTTTGGGTATTCGCAGAACCGTCCTGTCAACAAAACGCTTTCCGGCTTTGCTGGTGAAGTATAACCGTCCCAGTACCGCCGTACCGATTATCACCGGCGGGATTACCCACCAGTATGAGCGAAGCGCGCCACTGACAGCGATGAGTACCCTCGTCGTGCCCGGAAGCGGCACATCCAGCATTTCGAACAGTTCGGCGAATCTGGGTATCACGAATACCATCAGCACCGTCACAACAGCGATACTCACGCTAACCAGCAGGGCCGGGTAAATAAGCGCCCCTCTTATACTGGACCTGATGTGCAGGCGTTTGCGGGTGAGTTTCGCCAATCGTTCTAAAACGGTTGGCAGCGTTCCGCTTGCCTCGCCGGCAGCCACAATGTTTCTGTAAACGGCGTCGAAATATCGAGGATGTCTCCCCATGGCCGTGGATAGAGAAACCCCCTGCTCGACCTGCTTCTTTACGTCGGCCACGACACGCCGCCATCGCTCGTCGCGACCCTGTCGCTCCAGAGCGGCAAGACCCTTAACCAGCGGAATGCCTGAGGAATAAAGCACGTACAGCTGACGCGTGAACAGGTACAGATTTTTCAATCTCGCATTCTTGCCCAGGGGCAGTTTAAATCCCCCGCCTTCATCCTGACTTGCGGAATCTTCGGCCGATGCAACGTTGGACACGAACAGATCCTGCCGCCGAAGGCGCCCGGTGGCCTCGAGCTCGTCATCGGCCTCGATTACGCCGGTAACGAGTTTGCCCGCTTTGTCGAATGCCTTATAAGCAAGTTTCATGGTTTTCTCTGGTCAGTTTTTGTCCGGACAGTTTGCATCCCTGCCGGATGACTCTGCTACACCGTCTGTGCTGTGGGTAACCGACACCGCCTCTTCGAGCGTTGTACGGCCCGCCTCGGCGGCTATAATTCCCTCCTGCCGCAATGTTGTGCCGCCGCGGTCCTGCCACGCCAGCCGCAACTGCTGCGCAGAGGCACCTTCGTAAATCAACGCGCGCAAACGGTCGTTGACTTCCATAACCTCGTACAGACCGAACCGCCCCGAAAATCCGGTCTTGCCGCATTCCCTGCAACCGGCGCCGTGTTTGAATGTACATTTTTTTTGCTCGTCAAGTCCGGCGTCGCGCAAGAGTTTTTTGCTGGGCTGATACTTGGCTTCGCAGTTGGAGCATATACCCCTTACCAGCCGCTGTGCTACAACTCCGTTAATCGCGCTGGCCAGCAGATAAGAAGCCACGTTCATGTCCAGCAGGCGGGCAACCGCTCCAGGCGCACTGTTTGTATGAAGCGTGGCCAGAACCAGGTGCCCCGTAAGGGCGGCCTGAACGGCCACGCGAGCCGTTTCCTCGTCGCGGACTTCGCCGACCATTATCACGTCGGGGTCCTGACGTAATATGCTCCGAAGCGCCGAGGCGAATGTCATGCCGATAGACTCGTGGACCTGTATCTGATTTATCTGGTCCAGTTGATATTCCACCGGATCCTCGACAGTTACGATGTTCCGCTGGGGCGATTTTATCTGCTCCAGGGCCGAGTAAAGCGTCGTTGTCTTACCGCTGCCGGTCGGGCCTGTCACCAGCACCAGGCCGTAGGGCTGATGCAGCATTCTGCGAAACATTTCAAGCGGTTCGCTGCGGAAGCCCAGTTCCTCCATGCTGACACAGAGGTTCGCCCTGTCCAGTACGCGGATAACGACCTTTTCGCCCAGAACGGTCGGCATGCTTGAGACACGCAGATCGATATCGCGCCCCTCGGCCACCACCCGAACCCGCCCCTCCTGAGGGAGACGCTTTTCTGCGATATCCATCCGGCCGACAACCTTCACACGGGATATTATGGAAGAGTGCATGCCGCTCGGCGGCTGGGGCATGTCGCGGAGAAGGCCATCCACGCGATAGCGTATCCTGGTCCCTTTCTGGTCGGGCTCGATGTGTATGTCGCTGGCACGGTCTCTGACCGCCTTGAACAACATCATATTAACCAGGTTTACTACCGGATTTTCGGCCGCGGCTTCGTCCAGGTCAGTAACTTCACCGTCTTCGAGGATGCCCTTGCCACCGTCGGACTGCTGACCGGCAAGCGACGCCACCGCTCCGTCCATGTCGGCGCTGTGCGCGGATATTTTCTTTATGAATTCGATAATCCTGGCTTCAAGGGCAAAGACCGGCCGAATTTCACAGCCCGTAAGATGCCGGAGGCGGTCGATTTTCGGCAACGACTGCGGTTCGGCCATCGCCACCGTAAGGGTCCGATGCACCCTGAACATGGGCAGCGCCTTAAGATGCAGGGCCTCGTCCCTGCCAATTAAATCTAGCATAGCCGGGTCGAACATACCGGTGCGCAGATTACACCCCTTGACATTCAACTGCTTGGCCAGCACGCGCACCAACTCCGCCGGCGTCACCATACCCTCGGCCACGAGTATCTCACCCAGGAACCGGCCGGAAGACTTCTGGTCGGCCAGAACTCTTTCCAGCTGTTCCTGCGTTATCACTCCCTCGGCCACCAGCGCATCGCCGATTCGCAGTTTATTGAGCACCTGTGTCATGTCCCGCTCCCGACCCCACCGAGGTCGCTTAAGCCCATGATGGCTTCTTCAACGTCGTCATACCATTTGAAAAGAGGCGCCAGCTCCGTCATGTCCAGAATTTCCCGCAATATATCCCGGACGCCGGCGAGACCCAGTTGCAAGCCACGGTTAAGCATATCCTCGGCCGCATCCGAAAGACTCTCCAAACCCGCGCTGTCGGCGAAAGCGAGCTGCGAAGCATCAATAACAACGTTTTTAGCATCAGCCGCTGCCTCGGCGAAGCTCTTGCGAAACTTGCTTACTTCCTCCTGGACCAGCGCTCCGGCCGGCCTTAGAACAGTTGCCCCGCCTCGATGCTGGATTTCCATTTTCACTATGCCAACCTCCTCGGCCATGGCGTTTCAGCTTTTCGGCGTAGCCACGCTGTCGAGTTTATACAATGAGCACACTCGCCTGCCTGGCAAGAGTATGCAGAATCACATCTATAATTCGGATATATACGAGGTCGACTTAAACATGGGTTAATTAGAATGCCCTCCCTGTAAAATGGAACATACCCCATCCCGCCACCCATTGGGGTTATCAATTATAACCGCGATCGTTACTCTTCATCGACGGGACCGGCCATTTGACCTCTGTTGTACATCGGCAGATAGCGGTAATACACCTCCAACGTCAGTGTGGCCATGGCGGTGGTATAAATCCGGCCGCCGCGACTGCCCCACTGGCTTTTTGTGTGCCAGCTTCCCTTCGTGTTGCCTTTCCTCTGCTGTTTCCTGATGAGGTAATCGCGCGTGGCCTGGTTCCATTCCCGCCAGTGGTGATTGTTCAGCTGCATCAGTGCCAGCGAGGCGTAATACCAGTAGTAAAAATCATCCTTGCCCCGCCCCGGCGGATGACGCAGCAGATATTCGCCCAGCTCGATTTCCTGGTCGGGATTCAAAACCTGGTCCATAAGTATGGCCGCAAAGGCCGCTTCCGCTGTCATCGCCGGCTTGGGCGAGGGGTTCTGATAACCGGCCAGGGCCTTGTGCCTGCCGCCGTTTACCCGCTCCAGCCAGCGATACACGCCCCGCCTGGTCCTGTCGGGAATCTCCAAGCCCATCTGCTGGACGCTGTGCAGCGCCATAACCTGCCAGCCGAAAACACTCGTATCGCCTGGCTGTCCCGGGCTGTAACGCCACCCGCCAGTACCTTTGTGTTGTGCCTTGATGATAAATTTGGCGCCTTTTCGGGCGGCGCTGCGATATTTCTCCTTGCCGGTCATTATTGCGGCCTCGGACAGTGCCAGGGTCGCAATTCCATGGTCATACATGTCGCCGGCGCCGCGAAGGTCACCGTTGCCCTTTTGAATCTTAAGAAGATATTCGAGGCCGCCTTCGATAACCTTATCGTACGCGCCCGGCTGCTGGGGTGTATAGTTGGCGGCCAGGTAACACAGACTCGCCAGTGATGTTACCGCCACGTCATGCTTGTGTTTTCTCTTGCGCCGTTTTTGGTTTTTATCGGGCGCCGCACCATGGAATACAGTCCAGCTTCCGTCGTTATTCTGTGTTCGGGACAAATATCCGAGCGCCCTGGCCACGGCCGCCTCAGATTCCTTTGAGCCGCCCATTTTGTCGATAAGCCGCTGCCTCTGCTCAAATGATCGCTGGAACAGCGACGGCGGCGAGGTGAGGTTTCCCGGCTTCAACGAACCGGCCAGCCCCACGGGTGACAACTTAAGACTGACCGGCTGTACAATCTGAGATGCACTTGCGCCGGGTTCGCCGTCGGCATTTGTAATTATGGTTCTTTGTCTGTCAGTAGCGGAGGTGGCCATCATATCCGTCTCAATGTGGTCGGGTTTGCCGCCCAGCAATTGTTCTTTTTCGCCCGAGCGCTCCCTTCGAGTGAGCTTGTCAGGTTGCACGGGCGCCGGACCTGTGAGCTTATCGGATGTCTGCACATTACTTCGAGGATTCTTCAACTCTACCGGCCCGGCTACAGCCCTTGCCATTTGAGGAATCCCCGCGCCCGGACGTTCAACCTCGGATTCGTCAAGACCTGATTTTTTGCCGCCTTGGGCGAGCGATTTTTTCAAGACCTTTTCACCGGCCCTACCGACCTGCTTGTCTGCCGCGGACGGGGCATTAACGAATTGCTGCGGGCCTTTTTCGTCTCTATTGCGCGTTATCTTCGCGATTTCGGCCACCGCTGCAGCCGTCTGAGTGCTCTGTTGTTCCTCGTCGGCCACGCGGGCTACGGAAGTTTGGAGTGAAACATTCGCCTGTTGCGTCATTTGTGCGGTGTGCGGAGCCGGACGCGATTTTTCAACGGCCGGACGCGTTGCGGCGACATTGGCGGCCTTCACGGCCAGTGGTTTACGATTGGGCTTTATATCCTCCTCGGGCACTGCCACCATCTCCGGCGAAATCCGTGGGGCGGTTACGTCGGCCGCTCGCATCTGTTGAGGAGAACTCCGCAATCCGGTTTTATCCGGTAGCGCCTCGGCGGTTACCACGGGGGCAACCGGAATATCCGGCGCGTTAACATCGGCCGAAATATCCTGACGAACCTTAGTTTGTATCCGGGCCGCTTCGGGCGGCCGATTGTCCAAATGCTCTACATCTGCTGGTCGGGCCTCGACGGGCCTTGCCACGCTCAATGTTTCGGTAGGGTTGATTTTGATTTCGGGAGCATTTCGAATCTCTTCAGGCGCAGCATTCGATTCCCGTATTGTCCGTCGCCGCGTTGTGTGGGCGGGTTTTTCCTGAGGCGTGCGCGGCCTGCTTTCCTCTGCTCTCACCTGTCCCGGCGTCCGCAGATTCACCTGCCGGACTGCCTCCATGCGTCCGGGCGTTCGCGGGGCAATGTGCTCTGCAACCTCAGCGGTAACTTTCCTCTCAGGTCGGCGACGCAGGGTCGGGTCGACAACTGATTTCACCGATGGCGTATCCAGCTGCTGAACGGGCGGCGGCTCATCAATATTCGGCTGCGGCTTTGCCCGCCCGATATCCGTAAGCGCCTGGTCCGCAACGGGCAGGTCCGTCAGCTGCCGGCGAATCTGCATCTTGACCTCGACCTCCCGGCCGATTTCGAGATTGACCGCCGTGGTCATGCCCGCCTCTTGGGCAACGTACTCGATGAATTCACGTGAGACCTTCCAAAGCCCCAGCCCGACCGTCAGCAGAATATGCACCAGCAGCGAAAGCACCAGGCATTTTTGTAACAGACTCAGGTGTCGATATCCGGCCGCTCTCAGGAAAAACAGCAGCGGCACAAGAGCCGCCAGCGCGCCCAGCAAAGCCCACCAGCCCCAGCCGAACTGCGGCATGTTACGTGTACGTCGTTTGGCGTAAACCTCGCGCGACTCGGTGGTGAACAGGCCGTATTTTGGTTCGTCCTCCTTCGCGCCGCCGATACGCCTGTCCGAACTGAAATACAAGCGGAAGCCGCCCATCGCCAGTTGCGGGTCTGTCTCGTTGGCCGCGGTGTTCACCTGCGGGCCGAGACTTTCCACCTCGCCGACCGCACCGGCCCGAATCCGGCAGCGGTAAAGGTCGAATCCGCCCCTGCCACCGGGACGGTTCGAGGTAAAGTAGAGGAAGTCCCCTCCGGGCGAGACGCAACAGGCGCCCTCGTGATAGGATGTATTCAAATCGCTGACTTCGACGGCGTTTGCAAACCGGATGGGTAGTAAAGATTCTTCACCGCCCGGCCGTGTCGCAGGTTGCGATGCGGCCCGTCGAATTTCCCGGCCGAATCCGACAACCTCGGCCGAGAAGATGTCGTAATCGCCGATTTCGCTCTGGCGTATGGTGGCCTTCCATGCCTCGTGCTGCCTTCTGGCGGCGGCCTTGCGGTTCGTGGCGAAGTACAACCGACGCATCCCCGGCCCCATGGCAGGAGAATAATCATTGAACTTGCTGTTGACCTGCGGGCCAAGATTAAACGGTTGCGACCAGCCCTCTGAGATTTTTTCAACGGCCCATATGTCGTATTGCCCCTGCCCGCCGGGCCGGTCGGAATAGAACATCAGGAAGCGCCCATCCGGTGTTATGCGCGGCCCGAGTTCGTCGTGGTCGGTGTTAACCTCGCTCAACGGCTGCGGTTCAGTCCAACCGTCTCGTCCTCGGCGACAGAAGTAAATATTGGCCCCCTTACCGGGCAAACCCTGCACGAAATAAAGCACCTGCCCGTCGGGCGATGTGCATGGTTCGTACTCGTGACCGGCGGCGTCGAGACCGGTCGTCAGCGATTGCGGTTCGGCCCATAATACGTTGCGTACCTGCGCCTGAGAATCCGGCCGGTTTATAGACCTGTCATCGGTCCATATTTTGCGCCCTGCCAGCACGTACCAGGCCGAAATGCCCGCACCTATTACCACTAATGCGGCCACGCCCCACGCCAGGTACCACATACGGCGGCGATTTTTATTTTTACCGCTCTCGGCCATTTCGGACATCCCGGCTCGTCAGGATTTTGCGCTGGGCTTAATCAGGTAACCTATCTTCAACTCGCTGATGCCTTCCTCGCGGCATATACGCGCAACATCCGCGAAATACTTGTGAATGGCGCGTTCGTCGCAGCGGATAAGCACCTCACGATTCGGCTGGTTTTTCGTAATTCGCACGAGAAGGTCTCGCAGGGCATCCGGCCCCTTGAGAGTCCGCGGTCCCACGGACATACTGCCGTTCGGCTTGATATTGATTATCAGTTGTTGCGGAGGCGAGGAGAGCGGCTTGGCCATCGTCGTTTTGGGCAACTGGAGTGTCTGATCCCGTTCCTTCTGCGCGAACTGCGTGGCCACCAGAAAAAATATCAGCAGCAGAAACACCATATCCAGAAGCGGCATGAGGTTGACGCCGCCCTGCTCCTCAGATTGTTTGTCGCGGATGCGCATTGCTTTTCTCCTATGCCGTGGCCGCCGCCGCGTTGGCAGGCGCCTCGGCCGGGACGGACGCTGCGGGCTCTATTTTATCGCCCGTGTAATGTTCAACAAATTCGACGGACGTCTCGTTCATTTCATGGACGATATAGTCGATTTTGCCCTGAAAATAGTAATAGAAGATAAGCGTCGGGATGGCGATGGATAAGCCGGCAAATGTTGTGACCAGTGCTTCGTAAATTCCCGTGGCCAGCATGCCGGCCTGGCCGAGTCCGGCCTGTGACGCCACCTGGAACGCCTGTATCATACCCCATACGGTTCCAAGCAGGCCCAGCATGGGCGACACCGCCGCCACGCCGAACAACAGGCGCAGGTTTCGCCTGAGTTTTGAAACTTCATTCGCGCCGGCGTCCTCTATGGCCTTTTCGACCGCCTCCTGCCCACGGGACATCCGCCTTATTCCTGCGGCCACCACGCTGGCCAGCGGACACGGGTTCGATTTGCAATACTGCAGTCCCGCAGAACGGTCCTGCTGGCCGCGGCGGAACACCGCCTTGAGCCCGTCCATGAAATTCGGGGGTATCACGGCGTTGCGACGAAGGGCAATAAGACGCTCGATGATAATAGTCAGTCCCATCAGAGAACACAGCCCCAGCGGGACCATGAACCATCGGCCCTTCAGAAGCAAATCGAGCATGGACATTTTTTCTGTCTGCTTTGTTTCGCTTTGGCCCTCATCCGAAGCCGCCGGCGCCTCGTCCTGCGCTAATGAAACGCTCACAACCGCAAGAACAAGCAAAAGAATCATGCATAGACTTAATCGCAGAATGTTATTTTTCAATAGCACTTCAGGTCTCCTTGCTTTTGATTATTTTAACTGCCGCACTGTGCGGATACACGTAACTTCCGCGGGCATTAACCGCCTTCTATAGACTCCAGGGCCTTAAGGCGTTTTTGGGCCATGGCCGCGGAATCGGAATCCTTGTATTTTTTTGCGCACAACTTGTATTGCTCTTTTGCACGGAAATACTTTTTCTGTTGCTCGAATGCACGGCCCGCCTCGTATAACGATCGCGCGGACCACTGCGGATAATCGTAGACAAGGTGCACCTTCAGTAATTCCCTGGCCGCACGTTCATACTTACCCTGGGCAAACCAGCATTCGCCGATCTGGAACTGAGATCGCGCTGCGGTCGGACCGTTATGCGTATCCGTAACTTTCACATACCATTGGCGGGCCTTATCGTACTGCTGCCGATTCTCCAGCGCCCATCCCACGCCGAACCCGGCCAGGTAAGCATACCTGTGTTTGGGGTAAGATTTCAGGAACTGCCGGTAAGTATTCTCCGAACTCTCGTATTTTTCCGCCGATGCCAGCACTTCGCCCAGCTTCAGGCGCGCGGAGGCGTCCAGTTCTTCGCCGGCATCCCCGGCTATGAGCATTTTCAGAAACTTTTCGGCCTTGTCATAATCGGAAATTTTCCCGTAAGCCGCTCCGGCCTGGTAAAGGGCCGAGGTCGCGTTAGGATCCTTGGGGAACTTCTGAGCGAAAGAGGCGAACGTGTCAGCGGCCTTGGCGTCTTCTTTCATGGCCTGGTAGCACAGACCAAGTCGATACATCGCGCCCGAAAGTAGTTTTTTGTCGGCATCTTTTACAGAAACTACTTTTTTAAGCAATTCGGCGGCCTCGGCGGACTTTTCCTGGTTGTGGAGCACCTCGGCCAGTTCGGCACGTGTTCGTGTGACCAAATCGCTTTTGGGGAATTCTTTTATAAGGCGGCGATACGTTTCGGCCGCCTTGTCCGGCTGATTCAGTTCGCGCTGCGACCAGGCAAGTTCATAGAACACTTCCGACGTGCGGGTTTTGTCATTGCCCACCAGCTCCGAGAAGACTTGTACCGCCTTTTCATATTCGCCCTCTTCGGCAAGGCATATCCCGATATGTTTTCGCGCTTCCGTGCAATGCTTTCCCTCGGGATATCGCTTGACGTAATCCTTGAGAGCATCGACGGCCTTGGCGTTTTGGCCGGCCCTACGCAGACACATGCCATGCTGGAATTCGGCATCCTCGGCCAACTTGTGTTCGGGATACTTTCCGGCCATGTCGGCAAAACGCTTGGCCGCGGATTCATTTTCGCCGGCGTCCTTGTCAATCCAAGCCAGCAGATACATGGCCGGGGCCGATATCTGCTCGGGCGGTTTACATTCGAGAGCACGCGATAGCGACTTGGCGGCCTTGTCGTGACCGTCGTTGTGGTATAAATACTGGCCGTATTCGAATGCCGCTCGCGCCGTCCACGGCGAGTCTTCGGACCCCTTCATCAGATCATCGAATATTTTACCGGCGGCTTCGGGCTTCTCGCCGCGAAGTCGCGATATCGCAAGTTTGTATCTCCCCTCGGTCTTGCGATCGGCGTCGAGACCGACGTATTTTTCCAGTGCTTCGGCGGCCTGGTCGTACTGCTTTTTCTGAAGGCGGGCGTCGCCCAGAAGGAAGACCGCCTCGCGCATTACCTCATCCTCGACGACTTTCTTATTTCCCGCCAGTTCACCCAGCAGTTTAATCGCCTCATCGAGCCGCTGACGAAGATACTCGCATTGCGCCAGACGGAACTTCAAACGCAGCGTATCCTCATCATCGCCCGCGGAGGATATGAGCCCCTTGAACGCCCCGGCCGCCTCCTCGTACTTGTCCATCATGAACAGGTTCTCTGCGGCCAGTTCCTCGGCTTCCCGTTTTATCGTTCCCTCGGCGGACTTTGCCACCTCCCTGCAGGCCGACAGACTCTGCTGGTAATTTTTCAATTGGTGCAGGCAATACGCGTGATTGTAGGCCGCCTCATGCACGAGTTTGCTCTTGGGGAATCTCTGTGAAAAGTTTTTGAATTCGCCGGCCGCCTGCTCGTACTGCGACATCGCCATGGCGCAATTCGCCCGGTCGTATGCGATGGCGGCCGCATTTTTACCCGCATGCTCCGAACCGTCCAACTCGTCCAGAATCTTTCGCGCTGATTCGTATTTCTTCTGCGACATATCGCAGCGGGCCTGCCAGTATTTCGCCCTGCCGGCGCGCTTTTCGTCTTTCTTGACGACTTCCGAGAGAGTCTTCCTGGCCTGTTCATACTGCGACGCCTCGTACTGGGCCAGACCCAGTTGGAGCCGGGCCGGTGCGGCGTAGGAGCTGTCGGGATATTTTTTCAAAATTACGGTAAGTTGCTCAATCGCCTTTTCGTACTTCTGTGACTCGAACAGCACCAGTCCAAGTGAGTACACCGCTTCAGAGCGCCTCGGAGGCGGCGCGGAAGAGGCCATTTTGCGATACTGCTCGGCCGCGGCGTCGAGTTGGTCCTGGTTCTCCAGGCACTGGCCCATCAGCAGCATAGCATCCGCCGCATACGGCGAATTCGTGTAATTCTTTAAAAAGCCGTCGAGCACATCCACGGCCTCGGCGTACTTGGCCGATGAAGACAGCGACAGAGCGAGGTAATACTCCACCGTCGGGCGATAGCCGCTTTTGGAATGTTTCTTAATGAAACTGCGGCAAGCATCCGCGGCGACCTGAGGTTTGTCCATCTTGTAGAGGGTCTGTATGCGGCAGGCGGCCGCGAACTGATTGTGCTTACTGGTGGGATACTTCCTCAGCAACTCGTCGAACGCCGAAAGCGCCTCTTTATGCTCGCCCTCTTCCAGCAGAGAGTGCCCCAGCACGGCCAGGGCCTCGTCTCGATGTTCGAAATCACGATCTTTCAAAACGCTGCGCAGATGACCGATGGCTTTCTTATACTCGCCTGTTCGATAGAGACAAACCGCAAGGCCGTATCTGGCGCGCCCAGCGTGTTCGTGATTCGGATAATTGTCCAGAAATTCGGTGTATTCCTCGGCCGCGAGGTCGTACATGCCCTGCTTAAAAAATCCGTTGGCGGCCATCAGTTTCTTCGTGGCCGCGTCAACTTTGGCGGCATCCTCGGGCTGGTTCTCTGGCGCCGCCGCCGAGCGGTGCGGCGGTGCTGAAAGAACCAGCGTACACGACAATGCAATCACAAAACAAATACGATTAAAACGTAACAGTGCCGACATGCGGGAAATCTCCTGAATGAAGTTCTTTCCGGGATATATGGCCATTGTTGCAACATCACTGGCCACCGATGCCTCATGCTGAAAACTTGGGGAATATTCCAAAGGCAACATATTCACAACTATTAAACAAGCTCTGTTTCAAAATGTACCGAAGTTTTTTCCCGCATTCAAATAAAAACCGATTGGCAACGGCATCAGTAATTTAGAGCCCCTAACAAAACACTGTCGGCTTCGGTCGGCACAGACGTTTTGTTAGAGACTCTTAGTGTAAGTTTTCATGTTTTAAGATGAGTTAGAATGAAGGACATATTGTTTCGGCCAGCCGTAATAAATAGTTCCCTATATCTATTGACAGACTGCTATCTTTGCCTCGCAAAAATATACAAAATATTTGATAAAAATCAGAAAATCACATAGTAACTCAGTTCGTCTCCTCGCCGGGCCACTGGGCCAGCGGCATAACCTCCGGCAGCGGCGGCGGGGTGCGTCCGAACGGCCAGGCCGGCTCCAGCACCACGACTATCCGCACCGACTTTTTCGTCTTCGGCAGTTCAATTAACAGGCGGCGGAAGCCCTCGCACGTCCGCTGGGGCGGTTTCTGCTCGGCGGATTCGGTGGTGAACTTCGCGCCGGCCGGCGAGAGTATCCTCGCACAAATCACCTTATTATCTCGCTTTAGAATCGCCGTATCTTCGTCCAAATCAATTTTTGCCTCGGTCGTCATGCCCCACGTAATTTGTACGGGCTTGTCGGGAATGAACTCATCCTGAATTATCGCTACCGTCCGCTGGGAGCTGCTTCCGGCGCGCTCCGTAACCAGGGCGGCGCCACGCATCGCACGCTTCACGTGGGGCGAATATGCGGATGTAAAATCCACAATCGCGCCCTTGAAGTTTTCCTTTTCGGAAAATTTCACGATGCGCGATTTGCCCTTTGCTTTCTGGTTCTCGCCGTCTATCAACGGGACGTTGTGGCTGCGGGAATTGAGGCAGTAATAATCCCACCGACGCCCGCCCTCTTTACTATCCCAGTAACCGGGCAGATTGTAGTTGTCGGCACCCAGGTCCACCGCCCATCGCACACCCTGCGCGTTGAAGACGAACTGGCCCAAATCCAGATGGCCGTGGTTAACTTGGTTGTAGCCGGCCTTGACGGCCAGGTATATCGCATTTTTATCCCAGGCAGAGCCCCTGAACATCGGCGCCTGGAACGTCGCCACTTCGACCGATCCGCGGAAATACTTCGCCTGGGCCAGTTTGCCCAGCGGATTGCCCTTCGGCTCCGGTACGTACCATATAACGTCCTCGGGACTGGCGGTGCGGCCTTTTAGCAAACTATGTTGAAACTGCGCGTAAGTCGGTTCGTCATACACCCGCGTCAGCCAGAAAAGACATGACATCGGTCCCACGTGGCGATACGCGCTGCTGCCGGCGTCGGCGTAGTTGAACAACAGGCCGTCCGGTCCGGTCAAGTAAATTGGAAACATTCCCGCCTCGTCCAAGCCGGGCGCCTTAGACAGGCCGAAATCCGTCTTCATGGCCGTGCGAAGCGCGCACAGCCCGTAAGCGGTATAGCTCGTTGCGTAATGCCAGTAGCCCGGACCTTCGCCCCACGCCCCGTCGGGAGCGTAACTCTTGAGCGCCCTTGGATACGAATTGACGCCCGCGGCGATTATTTTTGACGCCGCCTGCGGGCTCTCCCGCCACAGAGCAAGAGCGCCGATAATCATGCCGCCATTGCAGACCTGGTTCCAGTTGAATCGTGACCTGACCCACCAACCGTTGGATTTGTAAACTTTCCAGCCGGCCTCCAGGCCCTTTTCAATCAGCGCATTGCGGATTTCCTCACGTGTCTTTTCGTCCATTAGGCCGTAGAGCCAGTCGTAGCCGACGCCGACGGCGTGGGACATCTCGGCCGTGTCCAGAAAGTGCGACGGATTCCAGTCCTTGAACTCGCACACGGCCAGCATGTTTTCTATTGCCTTGTAGGCGTATTTCTTGTCGCCGGTTATGCGGTATGCCAGCCCCAGCGCGTAAATCCTGTTCACACACCGCCTGCTGATGTGCAGCAGGCGCGGGCCGCGCTTCTCATACTTCAGCATCGGTTTTTTGAGGTAATTATCCGCTCGGCCAACGACGTCTTTTACGTAGCCGTGCAGGGTTTTGTCGCTTTTGTGAAATTTGGCCAGTTCCTTCAGGCGGGCTTCGGTGAGTATAAGGTAAGGATGCGACCTGTCGGTCTTTTTCAGGATTTCTAATACCCTGCCTGGGCTGATTTTATCCGCCGCCACAGAAGTGCCGCACAACACGGCAACAATAAGTGATGTCAGTACAATTAATCGCCGCATATTCGGTCCTTTCATGTCAGATTTACAAATCGCCATTTAAAGTTAAACACCGAAAAAGCGCCTGGAGTTTCGCGTGGTTATGGCAGCAATTTTTTCAAGAGGTATTTCCCGCGCGGCGGCGAGAGACTTGGCAACGTGCACAACGTTTGCGGGTGTGTTGATTTTCTGTTTCCGCACCGGCTCCGGCGAAAGGTAAGGGGCGTCGGTCTCGACGAGCAGTTGCTCATCCGGAACTTCGCGTGCGGCCCGACGTATGTCCCCGGCGTTTTTGAAAGTGACGATGCCGGAGAAACTCACTGTCGCGCCTATCTTAAGCGCACGCCGCACCTGGTCTTCGTCGCCGGTGAAAGAGTGAAACAACACTTT
The DNA here is from genome assembly GCA_964472875.1 of uncultured Planctomycetaceae bacterium. Lineage (GTDB taxonomy): Bacteria > Planctomycetota > Phycisphaerae > SM23-33 > SM23-33 > CAYYMD01. Next base: position 34,427 of record CAYYMD010000003.1, on the reverse strand, counting down.
CCGGCCGTCGATATCGGAATCCCGGATTATCGAAAGCGTATCGTCGAACGCCTCCCGCGTGTGGACTACCACGGGCGAGTCAATCTCGGTCGCCAGGCCAAGTTGTTCGGCAAAGACCATCTGCTGGTCGAGCGGCTCGGAAAAATTGTAATGGTAATCAAGCCCCACCTCGCCGACTGCCACGCACCTGGGATCGGCGGCAAACTGCTCTATCGCGCGGAGGTAATCGCCACCGACGCTACCGGACTGGTGAGGATGTATGCCGGCCATGAACCATATGCTCGAATATTTCCGGGCCAACTCCGCCGCCCGTGACGCTTCGTCGAGGTCGCCGGCCGCGCAGATGCAGCCAATTACATCCGCCTCGCGCGCCGCGGCGAGAACTTCCTCGACATTCCCATGCAGACGCTCATCGCCCAGGTGACAATGTGTGTCTATAAATTCCATTTTCACTCGATAATATGATTCATTGGAAAATCAATCAACACCCCGAACCGAACCCGCCCGGTAAAATTTTTCCAGATTTCGGAATGAATAATAAAAGCCGCACGCGCAAACCGGCGATATATGACTTATGGTCGTGCGGATAAAAAAACAGAGGGCGACACCCAGGCGGAGGGAGACCTCGGTATCGCCCCGATAGCCGCATCCCAGACGTAGGCGGAGGGGGACCTACATCGCTTTGGGGTGCAGCGGACAATTCATCCACTATGTATTATAAGTCGGAATCAGCCGATTTCAATCTTTAGTCTAAAATTTACAGAATTATTTTAATTTTTCTAACAAGGCGGCCGACGTGGCGCCGCTTCCGCCGACCGCCGGTTTAAAATTCCAAAACCCGGCAGTGTCTCACCGAATCGAAATCCGCCCCGATTCGGCGGCGCCTGATTCAACACGCCGTATCCCGGCCCCTAACAGGGCCACCATTGTCGACGCCGCAAAGGCCTCCAGCCGTGGCATTTGCTGTAAATCCGCGGCGTCATATTATCAATCTCATTTAACTGCAGCCCAGCGACGAACCACAGTTATAACACTTGTAACAGTTTCCGTTTCGCACGGTTATCGCCCCACATACGTCGCAGGCCGGGGCGTCTTCCTGGTATTGCGAAAATCTCTGGTCGACGCGCTTCAACGTCCGGTCCTTAACGGCGGTTGTGCGCTTTTCCGTCAGATGGACGGTTCGGGTATTTTGCTGGGCCGGTTCCGCACTGTCGCCGTTGCCGCCGTTGCCGCCGTTTCCACCGCCGCGAACGTATTCACCTGCCTCGGCCGCACCCTCGGCGAGTTTTTCCGCCACATGGGCCGGATTGGAAAGCGATTCGACCATCCGCAAAGTCGAGTCCAGTTCGCTGGACTGGTTGCGGTTGGTCAGGTTAACCTGCCGATAATCCTCCAGGAACGTCAAGCCGAGCCATCGGAACACGTAATCCACAATACTCTTGGCGAAGGGGATGTCGGTACTGGAAGTCATTCCTGACGGTTCGAAACGCTGATGAGCGAATTTCTTGACCAGCGCTTCAAGCGGCACTCCGTACTGCAGGCACAGACTTATCGATGTGGCGAAGGCATCCATCATGCCCCCCACCGTTGAGCCCTCTTTGGCCATCGTGATAAACAGTTCGCCCGGCTGGCCGTCCTCGTACAGGCCGATGTTGAGGTAGCCCTCATGACCGGCCACCTCGAACTTGTGTGTTATTGAGGGCCTGGTGGCGGGCAGGCGATGGCGGTGCGGCTCCCTGCGGGCCGCCTCGAGCTGCTCCATGCTGATGGTTTGCGAGGATTTTTCCTCTTCGAGTTTTACGCTGAGCGGCTGGGCGGATTTCGACCCGTCGCGGTAAATCGCCACTGCCTTCAGTCCGAGTTTCCAACCCTCGAGGTAAACGTTCTTAATCTGCTCGTTGGTCGATTCCTTGGACATGTTCACGGTTTTGGATATCGCGCCGGACAGGAACGGCTGGACCGCGCCCATCATGCGAAGGTGGCCCATGTGGTTGATGCACCGCGTGCCGGTGGCCGGCTTGAACGCGCAATCGAACACCGCCAGGTGCTCGGTCTCCAGGTGCGGGGCGCCTTCGATCGTGTCGTGCTTCTCGATGTTGGCGACGATGTCTTCAATCTGCTTCTGGTTGTAGCCGAGCCGCTCCAGCGCCAGCGGGACTGTCCGGTTGACCATCTTGAACATGCCGCCGCCGGCCAGCTGCTTGTATTTGACAAGCGCTATATCCGGCTCGATGCCGGTGGTGTCGCAGTCCATCATAAACCCGATGGTGCCCGTGGGGGCCAGGACACTGACCTGAGCGTTGCGATAGCCGAACCGCCGGCCGGCTTGAATTGCCCCGTCCCAGCAGTTGCGGGCCGCTTCGCGGTACTCGCCGGGGCATCCCTCGGCCGGTATGTCTTCCACGGCCTTCCTGTGCATGCCCATAACTTTCAACATCGGCTCGCGGTTTTCGTCGAATCTCTCGAACGACCCCAACCGCGAGGCAAGAGATGCGCTGGTCTGGTATGCGGTGCCGGTCAGTATGGCCGTAATCGTCGCCGCCATCCCCCTGCCACCTTTGCTGTCGTAGGGCAAACCCAGCGACATTATAAGCGCTCCGAGGTTGGCATAGCCCAGGCCCAGCGGGCGGAAGTCGTGGCTGTTCTTACATATCCGCTTGCTGGGATAACTGGCGTGGTCGACGAGGATCTCCTGGGCGATGGTGAATATCCGCACCGCCGCGCGGAATCTTTCCACGTCGAACGTGCCGTCGGGCCGGCGGAACTTCATAAGGTTAATGCTGGCCAGGTTGCACGCACTGTCGTTGAGGAACATGTATTCGCTGCACGGGTTCGAGGCGCAAATCTCCCCGCTGTTGGGGCAAGTGTGCCAGCGGTTTATCGTGCTGTGATACTGAACGCCAGGGTCGCCGCACAGGCGCGTGCCCTCGGCGATCGCCTTCAGCAGTTCCTTCGCATCGTAAGTGTCCATCTGCTCGCCGGTGGTTACCGAGTACGTGTGCCACTGGCCGCCCTCTTCGGCCGCGGTCATGAATTCGTCGGTAACGCGCACGGAGAGGTTCGCGTTCTGGTACATCACCGAACCGTACGCATCGCCGTTCAGCGAGCCGTCGTAGCCGAGTTTTACCAGAGCGCGGGCCTTTTCCTCTTCGACCATCTTGCACTCTATGAATTCCTTGATGTCGGGATGGTCGCATCGCAGTGACTGCATCTTGGCGGCACGGCGGGTCTTTCCGCCCGAGCGGACCACGGCCGCTATCTGGTCGTATATCCGCATGAAACTCAGCGGACCGGACGGCTGGCCGCCGCCGGAGAGTTTCTCCCGGCTGGACCGCAGCGTCGATAGGTCGGTGCCCGTGCCGGAACCGTACTTGAACAGCATCGCCTCGGCCGTGGCCAGGCGCATTATGTCTTCCATGGTGTCGTCAACCGACTGGATGAAGCACGCCGACGCCTGGGGATATCTGTACCCGCAGCGGGTCTTGACCGCCTGCTGTGTTTCGCTGTCCCAGTGGAAGTTGCCCTCGGAACCGGTCACGCCGTACTGATGGTAGAGCCCGACGTTGAACCACACCGGCGAGTTGAACGCCCCGTGCTGGTTGACGCACAGGTAAGCAAGTTCCCTGTAAAACCGCTCGCCGTCCTCATCCGTGGCGAACACGCCGTCCTGCTTGCCCCAGTCGGCTATGGTGCGGGCAACTCGTTCTACAAGTTGCCGCACCGACGTTTCGCGCTCGGGCTTGCCTACCTCGCCGTAGAAATATTTGCTTACCACAACGTTCGTGGCCAGTTGCGACCACGATTCGGGAACCTCAACATCATCCTGCCTGAAGATTACGTTGCCGTCGCCGTCGGTTATCTGGGGCGAACGGTGCGTCCATTCTATCTGCTCGAACGGGTGCACCTGCGGGTCTGAGAATACCTGCTGTATTTCCAATCCCTCGCTGCCATCCTGAGCATGAACATCTTTCCGCGTCCCATCGACAACCGGCATATCTTCAGCTGATTTACGTACCACCATTTGAAGGGCTCCAAATAATAACTTTTCAAACTTGCACAATTCGGCAACGAACCTGCCTTGCATCAACTTCCAAGCAAAATCAGCATATCCGAAAGCCGACCACAACAATCCTCGGAATTGCCACCACGATCTTGCCGTCACCCAAAGGCAACATTAGTGATTTAACGCTATATATAGAACTTGTCAAAAGAAATATACGCAAAATATTGAGTACCATCTGTAATTCTCTGTAAAAAGTGAACTTGCATCTTAAAAAATTTTTTATCTCACAGCCAAAAACACCTTACACAGGATATTATCCACAAACTGTGGGCTATTTCACCCAATATATTGTATAATCGGCAGGAAATGTATGCAACCTGTAGAGAAACTGTTGATACCTGTTGACAATTGAGGCGAATTGAATCCGGATAATTTGAGCGCTTAGTATATGCGCATCGATTTTTTGTTAAATGGGTCGCGCAAAGCAGCGTGAATCATTTTCCCCAGCACACTGCCCCGGCAGTTGAAGGGCCGACCATCTCCGCCAGTTCCATATCGGTATCGGTGAACGGCTGTTCGCCTTTTCGATAAAGGACAACCATACCCGTCAACTTTTTCCCTCTGGAAACCAGCGGCGCCGGCAACAAAGTAAGCCCCGGGAGATAACGCCTGATGGAAGGATCGAACATTTCGGGATGTTCGCCGGCGTCAAGCGGCGCACAGCATTTGGCCGTTACGTCCGTATCTGCTACGGGCGCGACCAGCGCCTGGCAAAAACGTATGCTGTCCGGCGCGGGAACGCCGAACCGCCCGACAATCTGAAGTTGCTCATGTGGATCGCAAAGCATCGCCACGCCGAACACGCCGCCCGTATGCCGCACGAAGAGATTGAAGAACTCGCGGAAAACGTCGTCGTGATTGCCGGCCAAAAGAATGTGACGCTGATACTCTATCACCGCCTGCTGAAGATTGTACTTGTCGCTCAGTCCCTTATATGCTTCGGTCAGTTCCTGGCAGGCGGCCTTATACTGGATGTGCATGTTCTTTCGCTCGATATTCGAATTGCGTGCGAGCCGGCGCAGCCGCTCCATGCGTTCCTGCTTGCGCCTGGTGCGGTTCTGGCGGTCGAGTTCCACCTTCACCGTCTCGCGCAAGTGTCTTATATCCAGCGGCTTAGTCATCAATTCCACGGGGCGTATACGGGAGGCCTCGCTTAGTTTTTTCGCATCAGCCCTTCCGCTTATAACAACGGCCGGCAGGTCACTCGTGCAGCGGCGTATGCGGTCTATTATCTCAAGCCCAGTGCAGTCGCCAAGGTACAGGTCGGCCACGACCATATCCGGCTGAAATCTCTTGGCCAGCGCAAGCGCTTCGTCGCCGTCGGCCGCGGAAATCACCTCGGTAGTCTCGTTTGTCAGCGCATCCGAAAGCAGTTGGCGAATATCCGCTTCGTCGTCAATTACCAGCACGCGCGACGCGTCGCGGTTTCCGGAATGTTTGTTGTAAATCGCCTCCTGGGGCTTGTCCGTACCGGACATGACTTACTCCTGTGTCCATCTTTCCAGTCGCATATAAACGCTTGTGCCTTCGTTTGGGGCCGCGGTGATCCATATCTCGCCGCCACAGTTTGCAACGTATCTTTTCGCCATCGCAAGACCCATACCTCGTCGTCGGCCGGCCCGGCTTATCGACAAAAACGGAATAAAAACATCTTCCGTCATTTCCTGCTCCATGCCGGGACCGTTGTCGTGAACCGCCAGCAAAACCGCACCGGACACCTCGTCGAACTCCGCCGTGAGTCTGACTCGGAAACCTTCGGTATCCTTTCCGGCCGTGGCCGCGTTGCTCAACAGTTCATTCAAAACCGTCAGCATTTGTGAACGGTCGGCTGCTACCGGCGGAAGGTTATCGCCAATTTCTATATCGGCATTTAAACTCGCGGCTTGAGGAATCTCTGAAAAACGGAACTTCTCCAGCGCCTCTGTCAGCAATTCACCCGGCCGCACGGCAGCAATTTTGGGCGGCGGCGGGGAGGCAAAATCCATCATTGCCGATATTATGCCGCTTACCTGGCCCGCCCTTTTGATTATCTGTTCGGCCGCGGTACGGTCTTTTTTTGTCCTGGCGCGATCGGCGAGCATCTGCGCCCGACCCATTACCACCGCAAGCGGGTTGTTGAGTTCATGGCCGGCCCCGGCCGCCAGATGGCCGATGGCCTTGAGCGTTTTTTGCGCGGACACGGCCTCTTCTTTTGCCGCCAATACCTGCGTCGCCGTCGAGAGGGACTCGCCCGTGGCGGCCATTTTTTCGTATCGCAGGGCCAGGGCAAGCAGAACGCCGGCGGTATCGACCAATTCAGATAATGAAGCAACAGTTAGTTTGCCGCCCGGTCGATGCAGCACACCGCCGACCCATTCGTTTCCGCAACACAGGGCCGCGTGGCGGCATCCTGCAATGCCAAGCCACTGATAACACTCGCCGGCATTTTCCAGAATTTCTCCCAGTGCCGCCTCGGTTGCGGCATTTGTCTCCGGCAGTGGTGCATCCTTTTTTATTTCCACGGTTCGGTAGGATATGCCCCCGGATGCCTCGGTTCGCGCCATTACAACACGGCCGGCATCACTCATAATCGCATACGCCGATACGCCTCCACCCTGACCGTCGCACGCATCGGCGAACGCGTGAACTATCGAGGCGAGAATCTGCGTAAGCGTATTTTCTGCGGCGGCGCGGCCAACTAACTCCTTCGCCCTGCCCAGCGACTCGACCCGCATCGACAGCGAGCGATTCCTCCCCAGCAGCGAGCGGTTTATCCTGGCCAGACATTCGTTGCTGCGCGCCTGTATATCGGCCAGGCGGTCGCCATCGTCGTCGACAAATTCTATATCACCGATTTTGTCTTTCAACTTAGCCGGCAGTGCCGACCTTATATCCTCAATAACGCTTTCAGAAATGTTCAGATATTCGGCGAATGCCTGCTGTTCAGCAGTTCTCAGATGCGCGCCCGCATGTGCGGGGAATTTCCTGTTGGCCATGTCATCGGCCAGGCCTACAAGAGCGATTAATTTTCGATGCGGCAGGTTCTTCGGAATGGCCTCGACGGGCTGGTGGTGCAGCCAGATAACATCCCGAATAACCTCGGGCAGATGCCACAGTTCCGCCAGGCGCCTTCCCGCGATGGTGTGATCCATTCCGAGAACGTCGCGTTCTACTTCACATATGTTTATGTTGCGACTACCGGCGGCCTGGATTGCCCGCCGAAAGGCCTTGGGCATAAGACACGCCATCGCGCGCATGCCAATATCGCTCAAAAGTCCGCATGAATAAGCGTGGGCCTCGGACATATCATCTTCGGCGGAGGCAGCCATCTCTGCGGCCGCTATGGCCCGCGCAAGTGAGTTCTTCCAGAAGGCCTCATAATCCCACCCCGCCGCCTCTTGCGGGGTCAATGTCTTAATAGACAAAACCTCGCAACATAACCTCTCGAAGCCCAGCCGCTCAACCGCCGCGGCGATGTCGCAAACCCGCCCGCCTTCTGTGCCGTTGGCCGCCGATAGCACCCTGGCGGCGACGGCTTCATCCGTGGAAATGAGCCGCGTCAACGGCTGAAGGTCAGGCCCGTGCTCGGCCCTGTCAAGAGCCGCAGCTATCACTTCGGTTACACTCTTCATAACCGCGGGTATGGCCGGAAGAGACCGCGCCTCCGCCAATAGCACCCCCATCCGATCTGTGCCTGTCCTCCTGGACACTTTCCTCACTTACCTTTTTTACCGGCCGCCTGTTGCGGGCCCGAATTCACATCAGCTGCGCGCCAGTCGAATGATGGTCTTGACGACATTCTCTATATTGAAAGGTTTCTTGATAAACTCATCCGCGCCCGCTTCCATAAGTTCGTCGACTTCACTGCGATTCACCACGCCGGAAACTATCAGTATCTTTATATACGAAAGCTCCGGATTGTCTTTTATGGTTTTGCACACGACGTTCCCGTTCACATCCGGCAGAAGGTAGTCCAGCACGACCACGTCGGGGCGGAACTGTTGCGTTTCTATGCCCGCATCGTAACCGGTGCTCGCGGTTTTAACCTCGAAACGCCCGTCGCTTTTGAGCACATCCACGAAGAGCTCCAGTATTTCCGGGTCGTCATCCACCACCAGCACGCGGATGTGTTCGTCCTGCATCCCCTCCATTGGAATGCCGTGTTCCTTCATGAACTTTATCAGTGCCGCTCGCGGTATACGGCGGAACTTGCTGCCGGGAACCTTGAATCCCTCCAGCTGCCCGTTGTCGAAACACCTGATAATCGTCTGCTGAGAAAGCCCGCAAATCTCCGCCACTTCACCGGTGGTATATATATTTTTGCGTTTCACTGTAATTGCTCCTCGCCCTCTGGTTACCTATTTTGTCGCCGGGTCATCATTATATCAAGCATGTAATCTTTACACTTTAGCATATATTTTACCCATTCGCCATGCCTTGTAAACCCTATGCAGTTTAACATTCAAATATATGATGATAAAATAAAATATGTAAATTTCTTAGAGCCCCTAACAAATGCACTACTATCCCCTGCACCCCTGAGACCCCCTTTTTACTGCGGCCTCAGCTACGCGCCGGGCGAGATATCTTCCAGCAGTCTGGTTATCGCCACGTCCATGCGTTCGGCGGTTTCATATTCACCGGCGGCAATTTCCGCCCGCACTCGCTCTACGAGTTCCGTGCGGACTTCGGGTATAGACTGAACTTCTGCGGCCAGACGGGCTACCTCGGATATCTCCACGACATCCGTTATTTCCAGTGGTCCCTGTGCCTGGTCTGCTGGCGAAACGCCATCGACTGGTTCGACTGATTTTGGAGCTACCGGCGGCTGTATCTGCGATATTTCATTAATCTCGTTCATGGTGTGTTCCCGGCCTCTTGCCGAATCCATTTTCGGATCCGTGGCTATGCTTTCATTTATTCATTCGTCGATATCGGCCTGTTAATTACATAGTCTTAAAATACGAAAATTTATTCCTGATTTCTATAAAGCCCTATAATTTATAGCATTATAAATAGGCACCTTCTCCGCCGGGATATTTTTTTTAAATAAACCCCCATTTGTGACTCAAAGATATTTACCTAATCATGGTAAATTTCCTATTTTAAACCATAAAGGAGATTGTCCTTACCCCGTCCGGCTGTTCGAGGTGGCCGATTTGCCGGTAATCTGAACTGCAAGGACCGTTATATCCGAAGGTGTAATTCCGCTGATTCGCAATGCCTGGCCGAGTGAGCGCGGGCGTATTTGCGCCAGCCGCTGGCGGGCCTCGTGGCGGAGGTGGCTGATGGAATCGTAGTCTACATCCTCCGGGATTAACTTATTCTCCAGTTCCTTCAACTGCCGCAGAGACCTCTCCTGGCGGCCGAGATATCCGGCGTAGCGTGCGTCGTGAGCCACGGTCTGGGCCGCGGCCGGGTGTTCTTGCTGGAGCGATTTTAACTGCTCGCGCGTTTCGCCGTCGGCCAGGTCGGCAACGCCTTGGAATGTCGCATCCTGCCGGCGCAGCAACTCGGCCAGCGGCTTACCGTCGGCATAGGAGTTATCCAGCAACGATTTTATGCGCGATGTGGCGTCACGTTTGGCGGTGAACTTTTCCCACCGGTCGTCGCCGACAAGGCCCGCCTCGCGGCCGATTTCGGTCAGCCGCCTGTCGGCGTTGTCGGCCCGAAGCTGCAGTCGGTACTCCGCCCGGCTGGTGAACATTCGGTACGGCTCCAGCACGCCCTTGGTGACGAGGTCATCCACCATAACGCCGATGTACGCCTGGTCGCGGCGAAGAATCAACGGCGATTGCCCGCCAATCCGCATCACTGCGTTTGTCCCGGCCAGCAGCCCCTGCCCGGCCGCCTCCTCGTAACCGGTCGTGCCGTTAATCTGCCCGGCAAGGAAAAGACCGTCCACCGCCTTCGTCTCCAACGACGGCCCCAATTGCGTGGGCGGTACGAAATCGTATTCGATGGCGTAGCCCCAGCGGAGCACCTCGCACCGCTCCAGGCCGGGAATGTTCCGCACCATGTACTCCTGCACATCCGTCGGCAGCGAGGTTGGGATGCCGTTGCAGTATATCCAGTTGGTGTCTCTGCCTTCGGGCTCGAGGAAAATCTGGTGCGAATGCTTGTCGGGGAAGCGGACGATCTTGGTCTCGAACGATGGGCAATACCTCGGCCCGGTTGTCTTAATCTGTCCGCTGTACATCGGCGCGCGGTGAAGATTTTCCTTCACGACCCGGTGGATTTCCGGCGTGGTGCTCGTCAGCCAGCACGGAACCTGCTCCACGTCGAGCCGGTCGTTCATGAACGAAAACGGCGCGGGATTATCGTCCCCGTCCTGGCGCGTGCACTTCGAATAATCTACAGACTCTTCCGCGATGCGCGGGCACGTGCCGGTTTTCAGACGGTCCGTTTGCAGACCGCACCGCCGCAATGATTCGCTCAGTCGCGCGGCCGGCGGTTCGTCGTAACGGCCGCCTTCCCATTTACGCTCGCCCATGTGCATCAGGCCGTTGAGGAACGTCCCGGCCGTTACGACCGCTGCACGGCAGCGGAGGACTTCAGATTTCTGGTTTCGGGCTTCGGATTTCTGTGGCGTTACGCCAACACCGATTACATTCCCTTGTTCGGTAATTATATCCGAAACCTCACCGGAAATTATCGTCAGGTTCGGCGTGTTTTGCAGTGCGTTTCGCATCCAGGCCGAGTATGCGTGTCGGTCGCTCTGGCATCGCGGTCCCCACACGGCCGGGCCCTTGGAGCGGTTTAGCATGCGAAACTGCATACCCGTGGCGTCTGCGGCCAGGCCCATCAGCCCGCCGAGTGCATCCACCTCGCGGACAATCTGCCCCTTGCCGATGCCGCCGATGGCCGGATTGCACGACATCTGCGCGATGGTCTCGGGAATTAGCGTTACAAGTGCAGTCCGCGCGCCCAGACGCGCGGCCGCATGCGCCGCCTCCACGCCCGCGTGACCACCTCCCACAACGACTATGTCAAAATCCCTGTCCATACAGAGATTTTAATATATTTGCGGCCGTTGTTCATCCTCTACGGGCGATGCGGGCATTTGGTCGCCCGCCGGTTGGGGTTGTTCCCTCGGCGGGAGGAGGTCATCGTAGAAGCAGGCGTAACTCGTGGCCATGTAGGGCATGAGCCACAAGAATCCTATCCCCAGCGTCAGTATGCACAGCAATGCCCAGCCGATAAACCGCAGGCCCAGGAAAAACAGTTTGGCCTTGTGGCCCCTCATCAAATCCTTGCTGGCGTTAATCGCATTCATCGGGCCAAGCGCGTTGTCGTCGGCGATGAGGAACATCGCCTGCGAATATGACAACTGTGCGATTACGCCGGCGATCATTCCCGGCAGGTAACCGAACGTCACGGCCAGGAATATAGCCACCGGCGCGGCCGCGCCGCCGGCAGCCAGTCCTATCAGCAACGCCAAAATGCCGCCCGGCAGCGCGCAGGCAAAAAACCACAGAAATACGAACAACGCCACGAGCAGATATACTCCAAGTGCGTTGCCAAAATTTTTGAATCCGCGAAACAGCATCTCGATTTCGTATGGCCCGCGCCGGGAAAAACTCAGAAAGAAGATTACCCATCCCAACTGCAAAGGCCCTGCCAGAATAAGCGCAGCCAAAGCACCCAAAAATGGAACATTATTAATGACGGCGCTGAGCCCCATGAAAAGCAGGCAAAAAGCGATAGGTATTCCCCACTTGCCTCGCAACAAATCCCTGGCCTTTGCGGTCAGGTCGCCGTTGGGCGTTGCGCCGCCGGCGCCGTCCTGCGGGGCCCTGGAAACCAGGCCTTTAACTCGCGGCGGCACCGGGCCTAACTGCTCGGCGAATATGCCGCCGGCGCGGGCCCAGTCGGCCATACCCTCGGACCAGACATAATCTTCCGGCCCGACGCGACCCTCGCGCACCCACCGGGCCATTACATCACGGTCGACGGGGCCGTACTGTCGGCCGCCTGAGTAACAGTACCATCTATTCAAAATTCAATGTTCCCGCATTTGTGCAGGCGGTGCGGTATTCGGAACATTAAGTTTTCTGCTCGGGCCCGCCTGCGGGAGGATTCGGAGGCGCGGCCGGCTGTGAACCACCTGCGCCCTGGGCGGGCGGCGCCTGCGGGGTGGCCGGCTCTTCGGGGGGCGCCTGTCCTGATGGCGCCGGCGGCGCTGCCGCCGCACCTTTGTATGTTGCGCTGCCGAAGCCCAGGATTGGATAGAAAATAAACCCGAGCAACGCCAGGCCGATACCGAAACCAACGCTCTGGCCGAACTTCTCAGCAATCGCTATATTAATCTTAAAGAACGCCACAATATTGAGAATCGGAATGAAAATAAAAATGAACCACATGATCTCAAGACCGCCTACCTTCGTCAAAATGTAATAATTATAAATGGGGATTATTATGGCCCATCCGGGCTGACCCGCCTTGGTTAAAGTTTTCCAAGCACCGGCAATAACCAGAACAAAAACAGCTAACAAGATTAATGTCCAAAATGTACCCATGGCATTTCTCCTTATTCAGACCTGCGAAACTTGTCAAAAAAACTTACCGCAAATGCACACCGCACCATGTATAAAATAGAAGCCGCCGATATCGCTGTCAAAAGAATTATTAAAAATATCCCAATAAATTGTGAAATAAATAATATTTACCCCAACATCTTGAGAACATGCACAAATGACGTATTCTCCCCACAAATTATTTGCAAGGTGGAACGTTCAATTGCTTGCAAATAAGGCGCGCCAGGTAATCATCGATTTCAGTATGTCGTGGAATTGTTGATTGGCGTGACTTGTCGGCGAGGTTGACCCAGCGAGAAGGTTTTCCGCCCTCGCGAATGAGAACGCAACCGTGCTTTTGAGATGACGTAGTAGTTGTTTTCTCTTCACACTTCCAGTGTCTCGCGGACCAATTCTGTCGAAGGCGTCTCTACCGAATCCGTATCGGTCGGCGTAAGCATAAGACGTATGGCGTCCCCGAGGTTTTCGCGTGCTTCTTCAATTGTTTTACCCTGTGTCAGCGCGCCGGGCAGATCGTCGGTCCAGGCGACCCACCACTTGCCGGTATTTAGAAAATTTGCCTGATATTTACTCATGCTGAATGCCTTATTTCACACAATTGTATTATCGAGCATACATACCCTCCGGTCAAGTCCGGTCGATTCAAACTAAAACGTCGGCCAAATTCGTTTTACGCGAACATTGCCTCGACGAATGTCTCCGGGTCGAATGGTTCGACGTCCTCGTATGCCTCCCCGAGGCCGACGAATTTCACCGGCAGGTCTATTTCCTTGCGGATGGCCACCACTATTCCGCCGCGGGCGGTGCCGTCGAGTTTGGCCAGGAATATGCCGCTTACGTCTATCGCTGCGGCGAAGGCCTTCGCCTGGCTGATGGCGTTCTGGCCGGTGGTGGCGTCGAGCACCAGCAGCGTCTCGTGCGGGGCGCCGGGTATTTTGCGGGAGACGACCTTGCGAATCTTGGCCAGTTCGCGCATGAGATTCTCGGAGGTGTGCAACCGCCCGGCCGTGTCCACCAGCAGCACATCCGCGCTGCGCGAGTTCGCCGCGTCACAGGCGTCGTAGACGACCGCGGCCGGGTCGGAGCCGGACCCGCGGACGATGTCCACGCCGATCCGCTCGGCCCAGACGGAAAGTTGCTCCACGGCCGCGGCGCGGAATGTGTCGGCGGCGGCAAGGAGGACCTTTTTGCCCTGCTGCTTGTAATACCAGGCCAGTTTGGCCACGGACGTGGTCTTGCCCGTGCCGTTGATGCCGGCCACGAGAATAACGCCCGGCGGAGTATCCGGCAGGTGCACGCTCCTGTCAGACTGCGGCCAGTACTTTTTCATCTCGGTCTTTAGAAACTCGATGGTCTCATCGCCGGTTTTGATTTGCTTTTCGTGATAGGCCTGCTGAAGGTCTTCGATAATCCGGCCGGCGGCAGCCACGCCGATGTCGGCCTGGATGAGCATGGCCTCCAGTTCGTCCAGCAAATCCTCGTCGAGCTGCCTGCCCGAAAGCAGCGAACGTATGGCGCCGGTGAAGCGCTGCCGCGTCCGGCTCAGGCCGCGTGAAAAATGTTCTATCGCCTTTCGAAAAAACGCCATCGGTCATCCTCTTCAGCAGTTTATCAGCAGGGATTAACACAGATAAACGCAGATTATCATTAAATTCAAATTATTTACGCGTTAATTTACTGCTTATTCCTTTATCCGTGTTCATCTGCGTTTATCCATGCTAATTTAATCCCGTGCATCCCCTGCAATCCTGCTAATCTGCATCCCTGTTGAGGTCTTTGGCCAGGGCGTCGAGGACGCCGTTGACGAAGGCCGGGCTCTGTGCCGAGGAAAACTCGGCGGCGAGTTTCATCGCCTGCGATATGACGACCTTCCGGGGCGTTTTGCCCTCAAGCAATTCCCACGCCGCCAGGCGGAGAATGTTTCTGTCGACCAGCGCCAGGCGCGACAGCCGCCAGTTCCTTGCGTGGCGTTTGAGCAGCTCATCGCATTGGGGAAGCTTCCCGGTGGCGGCGTCGAGAATCTTGCGCGCTTCGTCGATGGTTTGCGCGGAATCCCTGCTGTCGGATATGAAATCATCCACAAGGGCCCTGGCAGACGGTCCCTGCACATCCAGGCAGCACAGTCCCTGAAGCGCCAGACGCCTTGAACGGAATTTTCTGCTCACTTTTGACCGGATGGCAGCTGCTGCATGAGGTTGACCATTTCGATGGCCGAAGCGGCGGCGTCGGCGCCTTTGTTGCCCGACTTGGCGCCGGCCCGTTCGACGGCCTGCTCAAGCGTGTCGCAGGTGAGCACGCCGAATATGCAGGGCACGCCTGTTCGGGCGGAAACGCCTGCCACGCCACGGGCGGTCTGCGTAGCGATGTACTGGTTGTGGTCGGTGCCGCCGCGGATTATCGCTCCCAGACACACCACTGCGGCGTACTGTCCGCTCTCGGCCAGGCGCGAAGCGATGACCGGCATCTCGAAACCGCCGGGTGACCAGACGATATCGACATTATCTTCCTCGGTCCCGTGCCGCCTGAAGGCGTCGAGGCACCCGTCAAGCAACTTGGCCGAGACGAACTCGTTGAAGCGGCTGACGACGACGGCGAACTTCGCATCCGCCGGTGCGACGAGTTTTCCCTGGTATTTTTTCATGGTTCTGCGCTCCTGTTTTGGCCATATCAGTATAACCACACCTGCCCGCCGAGGCAATGCCCCGAAGCGGATTTACGTCCTGTTGGCCAGATAAGCGAAAAGAAAAATCAACTGCGTAAGTATGTTCACAGCCAACAGCGCCCGGCGGTTCAGACCGCCGGTTCGCCGCACGACAAGCCAACCACCACCGAGGGCGACAAAAACCGTCGCGGCAGGTATGCTAAGCTGCGTCCACGGCAGGTAATTGAAATACAGCACCGTCCCGGCCAGTATCGCTGCCAGGAATGCCGTTGCCACAAGCGATTCGCAACCGGCTGCCAACGACTTTGTGGCCGGGTCTGTCTGCTCCGACGGCCGGAAGAACTGCGGCAGTGCCAGCATGGCCCATCCGCCCCACAGCGGCATCAGCAGCAGCACCCTGTAAAGCGCCCTCGGGCGAGTCCACTGCCACATCACGGGCAGGTAAGTCGGCCAGTCCTCGTTCCAGCCCTTAACGCCCAGCAGGCCCAGGGCAAAGGCCAGCGTAATAACGCAGCCGCCCAGCGCTTTGGCCGCCGGGTCACCTCCAACTACCACCTCCCCAAGTGCAATTACTGCGCGACGGTATATCCACATCACCATAACAATCAGCGTCAGCGCCACAGACATGAGCGGGAAATCGTACGAATACCAGTCGAACAGTCTAAGCGCCCCCTCCCAAATGCCTATCGAAACCAGCCCCCACGCCAGCGAGATGAGCATTATCCCCACCCACGAATAACCAAACCCCGCGGGCAAATATTCTCCCACACGCTCATCGTCGGCGGTGAGGTATAGATATCCCGGTTGCAACGAAACCCTATACGCCCTTTTTATAATCTGTCCGATCTTTTTTATCATGCTTTCTCCGCTGTGGAGAAAAAATGAATAGTCACTTACCATCGACGGATTCGCCGAATGCCTCGGCCATAAGGCGGACCATTTCATCGTCATCCTGGGCGTAGTAATCGATAATCGATTTCTGCTCTTCGCCGCCGCCGGCCCCCAGCAGTTCAACCAGTCTGAATTTGACTATAGTCGCCGCGTCCTTATCGTTCACAAGGGGCGACAGCAAAGAAATTATCCTCTCGTCAAGTGCGACATATTGCGTGTAAGTCAGCGATTCGGCCCGCACGGCCGGGGAGTCATCCCGCAGGGTCTCCCTGGTCATGGTCAGCAGCACGGGCTTTTTGACCACGCCGGTGAGCTGGTCTGGCGCGGCCATTTTCACCTGCTCGATAAGTCGAGACATGGCCAACAGCGAGGCAATCTGCCTTGCCGCACGCATGCGAACCGCAGTATCGCCTTTTGTCAAATCCCTGACAATCAGCCCAAGCAGCCGCCTGTAGGCGGCCGGCCAGGTGCGGTCGATATCCGGCTTGAAGTCCTTGAGATTGCCCTTTAGCCGATGCCACCGCAGCAGCGACGCTCGCGTCACCTTGACGTCTCCGCCGGAAATTTTCGGTGCGGCGCTTACGATGTTCCTGCCTCTCTGCACAGGGTCTACCACGCCGTCAATACTCAGCGTAAAAGTCACCAACGGGCGATGAAGAAGGTATTCCTCCAGTTCGCCCACGTCGATGCGAATCTCGCGGCTGATGCTTTTGCCCGGCGCCAGGTAAGCAGGGGCCGGCAGGTTGGAAATAGGAAGATTGGCGAAGGTTTTGGCGGCCTCGTTGCGCTGTTTGGATGTGAGTTCGACACTGAAACCCACCGTCGGACGTATAAGCCCCCACTGCCCCAGCGGCACCGCAATCTCGGATGTGTTCGTCAAAGTTACCGAAAGCCGCACGCCGCCGCCGACGGGAACGATTTTTTCCGCAGGGCTTATCCGCACGGATATAAACTCATCCGGCTTGTGCACCATCCGCAGGTAGCGACGGTCGAACTTATCCACGACTTCTGCAATCGCCTCGGCATTCTCGGCCGGGGGTATTTTTACATCGTGCTGGTCGGCTATACGCCGCAGGCGGCGGTAGGCCGGGCCGGACCGCGTCAGCTCCGCCCCCGCCATAATCGCCTTCCGCGCCTCTTCGTCGTCGCCGTTGGCGAAATGATACTGTGCCAGGTACACCGCGGCGTAAACGTCGCTGTCCAGCAGTTTCTCCAGGCGCCCCAGCCCTGAGTCAATCAGTTCCGCCCGCCCGGATTTAAGCTCGGCCGCGCCCAAAATCCGCTTAAGCACGGGCTCGTGGCCGATGGCTTTGGACGCCTGCCGGGCGTAGATGAGCGCCGTGGCCGGGCGATCGAGAGTATGGAGATAAAACCATGCCATTTCCCTGGACACAGCGGGCTTCATCTCGGCCGCCGACTTCTCTGTCTGGTAATGCTCCTGCATACTCTCGACGACCTTGCTGGCCTCTTCGCTTCGTCCGGCGGCGCGATAGGCCTCCACCATCAGTGAGAGAAAATCAGTGTCCCGCTTCAGTTTGTCCATTTCCGGCTGAAATATTTCCAGCGCCCGCTGGTACTGGCCCGCATCAAGAAGTGCGCTGAGGTACGCCACGGCAAAGTCCGGCTGGTCGGTCTCCATAGAAGGAGTGCCGGCCAGCGCGTCGAAAAACTCCACCGCCCGCGTGTAAAGCCCGTGGTCGCCCAGGGCCAGGGCGATGTCCATCGTGGAGGCCGTCGCCTCCGGATTACGCCTGCCCTGCACGAGGTCCAGCATATAGCCGATGCGACTGGCGACCTCCATATTCTCCGCAAGTTCCAGCAGACCTTTAATGGCGGTCGGGTTGTGCTCATCCAGCGAGAGGGCCTTTTCCAGCATATCGCGTGCCTGGTCGAGATTGCCCTGCCCGTGATATATGGCCGCCAGCTGCCCCATCGCCTCGGCCCGCAGCGCACCGGGCAGTTCACTGCGATTTATCTGTTCCTTCAGAAATGAGACCCTCTGTTCGGTATTCCGGTCGAGCAGGTCGAGGTGCAGCCCCAGCCACCGGGTCGCCGTTTCATAATCGTTGGGCGAGGCCCGGCGGATTTTTTCTACGGCCTGCAGTTCCTGCTCGATTCGCCCCTGCGACCTGTAGACGAAGGCCAGCAGGCGGTTGACCTTCTCCCTACTGCCGTCGATGCGCTTGGCAAACCGAACAAGCGCGACCATGCGTTTGGCCCTGTGTGGCGCATCGGGCGAGAAGGCCATGTTCCGCGCCGAGTGCGTCAGACTTTCGACAATCAGTTCTTTTTCGGCGGAGGTGTAATTATTTCCGCCCGCCCCGGCCGCATCCGCCGGGCGCGTTTCCTGCTGTCCGCAGCACGGGCGACCACACCACACGGCCGCCACGGCCGCAAAAAGCACCAACACGAATAACCTTTTCATAACATCCTCTCCCATCCACAGCGCAACGCCCGCAGGGCTATAAGCCGGTTTACGAACCGGCACGGACGGTAATCACAAGGTCTTCGTCACCCCTGCGGACCAGCAGTGTTATTCTGCCTTCGGCGGCCTCGACAATCTGTTTGAAGGCAGCCATCGTCTCGACCTTCTGTTTTTCCACAGAAGTAATCACGTCGCCGCTGCGCAGGCCGGCTTCGTCGGCCGGGCTGTTATTGGCCACACCTATGACTATAAGGCCGGGGGTCTCTGCCGCGGCGTCTTCCCGCGTGTGCTTGTCGAGCATGACCCGCTCCCTTACTGCAAAGCCCATTTTTCTGCTGGCGTAACGAGGCGCCTCGGACGGGCGGGTCGGCATCGGTGCGAGCTTCAGCGTAACATCCTTGGTCTTTCCATCTGTCAGCACCGTCAGTCGAACCGTATCGCCGACGTCGAACCGCATCAGTTCCAGCGCGAAATTGCGGGCGGTTAACTCCGGCGTGGCCAGCTTTTTGACCGGTTCGCCGTTGAGGGCGACTATAATATCGCGTTCCTTCAGGCCGCTCTTGTCGGCGGGCGAACCGGGAACGATTTTTTCGACCTTGACGGCCGGCCGGTCGATTTCGGCTATTTCGGCGTATTCCTCGGTAACCTTTGCGAAACCCAGCACGCCGGTCCACGGCAGGGTCCTGACCTTGTCGGGCGCAGAGGGAATGTTTTGCAGAACGTGCGCGAACTCCTCTACCGGCGTGAAAAAGGACGACTCCTGCTTGCTCCGCAACGGCAGCGACGCCGCGCCCCGGCGCGAGAGGGTCTGGTAATCCAGGAACAGCTGCCTGCCGACCAGGCCGATGGCCCTGCCGTCGGCGTCGAAGACGACAGAACCGACGCCGGTCAGCTTTCCGCCGGTCAGGTACGCCACCTTCTGGGGCACATCAATTACCGAGGAGACATACGCGGTTCCTACATAAACGGAGTGGGCGTGACTTTTATCCATCAGCCCCACGGAGAAAACCTGCTTGCCCGCCTTGAGTTTCGAAGAGGCGAAGGTTATCGGCTTCCACTGACGGGCCTCTGTGGCTTTTACGAACCCCATACCAGTCTCCGGGTCTATACCGAGCAGTTTCGCCGGCAGCGACCGGCCCTTTACGCCGGGAAGCACCAGTTCGAGGTCCTTTATGAACTCCGGCTTCATCGCCGGCTCGAACGCCAGTGTCATAAATACTCCCCGATTGCCGGAATCGGTCATTATGCATATCCCCATACCGCTCAAGCCGGACTTGCCCATTTCGTCTTCATAAGTTCCGTTAACCTGTGCCATCGACTCCCGCCCCCTTGCGGCAAGCGAGTTAAGCACATCGGATGCCTTATCAGCCCGCGCGGAAACCGCGGCCAGCAAAATCGCCGTCGAAGCCAAAAGTACCTGCCTGCTATTGTTCATCATTAATCCCTTCTGTTGAAATATCCTGTCAAAAAAGCAATACGACTCCGTCTTACCTGCCCGCCGAAGGCTCCGCTGAGACGGGCCCGCTGCGCGGGGATATAAAATACAACGATACGAACATTATTGCACCAATAACTACCGTCACAATCGACGTAACCTGATTGTGCGTAAGCACCCCCTGTGTAATGTTATGCGGATTGTCGCCGCGAATCATTTCCAGGAAGAACCTCGTAATGGGATACATAATCACCATAAGCGCGAAGACCTGCCCCTCGCGGGTCCGGATTCTGTAAAACAAGGCGAGTATCCCCGCCAGCAAAAGCGCGTTAATCATGCCCAGCGGCTGGGCGGGCTTGACCGGAAGAGTTTCGGCCTGCTCGGCGATGCGTATCTGCTCGGGCGTGAAATTGCGCGGCTGGATAAGTGTGCCGTGGTCGTTGACGAGTCTCGGGTCGGGACGAATCAGTCCCTTTCTCTCCTGGTAAATGTAAACCGGCGTGGGCGCCTGGTGGCCGGAGGAGAAAGGATTGTCGCCGCCGTCTATCTTTATAAGCGGCTTGGAATACATGGGGAACCTGATAGCCAGCGTCCAGCCCGACCGGCACGTCTGTCCGAAACAGCAGCCGTGAAGCGTGCACCCTGCCCGCCCGAACGCCAGGCCTACCATCAGGGAAACCGCTATTATGTCCAGGTATCTGCGGACGGGCCTGCGTTTTATCACCAGGTACCCCAGCACCATTACCGTCGCCAGCGCCACGCCGCCGTAATATATCAGGCCGCCGGAGGTGATGTTTATCACCTCGCCGACCGGGTCGCGGGCGTCGGCGAAGTCCTGCCAGTGCTGGATGATATACGCCGCACGGGAGCCGATAACGCCGCCGACCAGCGCCAGGATTCCACAGCGGGTTATATGTTCGGGATCTTCGCCGGCCCGTTTGGCGCGCCAGCGCGCCAGGTATATTCCGCATAAAAACCCCAGCACCAGCATCAACCCGTAACCGTATATCCGCAGCGCAAATTCTTCGCCGAATATCTCAATCGTTCCAAAATCGACTATATAATCCAGCATTCGATTCCTGTATTAGCGCTCACCGCCCTGACGGCCGTGCGGTTATAGTTTCTTTTTAATCCGATTGTCGCCGTCAACCAGAACGACCTTGGGTTCGATCTCCTCGGCCTCTTCCGGCGTGACGTAACCGTAACCCATTACTATGCACAAGTCGCCCACGTTGACCATTCTGGCGGCCGCGCCGTTTATGCAAATCGTGCCGCTGCCCCGCGGGCCTTCGATAACGTAGGTCTCGAACCTCGCTCCGTCGGCCAGGTCCGCCACCAGCACGAATTCACCGGCGCGCAGACCCGCCTCATCCATCAGGTCGCGGTCTATGGTTATCGAGCCGACATAATCCACCTCGGCGGCGGTTATCGTGGCGCGGTGTATCTTTGATTTCAGTACTTTTATCATCATGGCTTCACCGTAACTAACGCAGGTAATAATCAGGTGGTCAAATTTCAACCTGCTTTTATATTATCAATTAATCTGGCATTGCCCAACTTTACCGCCAGCGCGACAAGCACCGGCCTGTTGGTTTCTTCTACCTGCCGCAGTGTGTCCGGGTCAACAATTCGAACATAATCTATTTCGCCGTCGGGAGCGTTTTTACCCAGATGTTCTCGCACGGCCTCGACGACCCGTCCGGCGAGCGGGTGGTCTTTCTCTATCATATCGCGCGCCAGTTGCAGCGAACGATATAACTGCGGGGCCTGCCGTCGCTGCCGGTCGGTCAAGTAAGAATTGCGGCTGGAAACCGCCAGGCCGTCCTCTTCGCGCACTGTCGGGCAGACCCGGATTTCGACCGGAAAATTCAAATCACGAACCATCCGGCGGATGATTACCGACTGCTGGTAATCCTTGGCCCCGAAATACGCCGCGTCGGGCGCGACTATGCCGAACAACTTGGCCACCACCGTGCACACGCCGGTGAAGTGTCCCGGCCGGCTCGCCCCGCACAGGCGGCGGTCCAGGTCTTTTACGTTCACTTCCGTAAGCGGCTCGTCGGGATACATTTCCTCCACCATCGGGGCAAACACAACGTCCACGCCGCGGGACCGGCATGCGGCCAAATCTTCCTCCGGCGTGCGCGGATAGGCATCGAGGTCTTCGCCCGGTCCGAACTGCGTTGGGTTTATGAAAATGCTCACCACCACCAGATCGCATTCGCCACGTGCGGCGTCTATAAGCGAAAAGTGCCCCTCGTGCAGCGCGCCCATGGTGGGCACGAGCCCGATGCGCCTCTGGCGAGTCTCGGATGCAAGCCGGCTGCGAATTTCGGCAATGGTCTTGAAGACTTCCATACTGTTGTTACGCCTCGGTTCCGGTGGCGGTTTCGATTTTTGCCATGTAACAGCGCAGGCGGTCGGCCAGTTCATTCCGATGCTCGCGGCCGCGGAAATCCACCGCACCGCAGTCCACCTCAATCACCGGACAGCCGCAGTTGCTTGCATATTTTTCGTATTCCTGCCGCATGCGGCCAAGGAAATCGGCGTCCATGACTTTCTCGAAGTCCCTTCCGCGGGCGGCTATCCGCTCCAGCAGCATATCCTCCGGCGCATCAAGGCGGATAACCACCTCCGGGCGGTGGACGAGCCCGTCGAAGCGGTCGGCGACGCTGCTGTAAACCTCGAAATCCCGCTCCTCGAGCCGCGCCCGCGCGTAAATGCGGTCCTGGCAGTAGCCGTAATCGCTGACGAAAAGTCCATGTTGCGGCCATGTCGCGGCCGACAACTGCCGCAGGCGCGACAGCAGAAAATATAACTGCGCCGGCAGTCGCCACTTTTGACGCCCCACGTACGAATCCACGAGGAACGGATTGCCGGCGTAATCCTCGCGGATGAGTTCGGCCGACAGGTCCTCGGCCAGCATCTCGGCCAGCGTCGTCTTGCCCACCGCCGGCGGACCGATGATGCTCACCAGCGAGGCGGTCACCGCGAGGCCTCCAGTTCGCCCAGCAACTGCGCCACCGTTTTGTTGAGTGTGGGGTGGACGGCCTCGCCGCCTATCATCGCCAGCGGCCGAAGCACAAACAGCCGCTCGTGCATCCGCGGGTGTGGGAGTGTCAGTTCGTTGGAATCCATCACCACATCTTCCATCATGAGTATGTCAAGATCGCACGTGCGCGGCCCCCACCGCTGCTCGTTGCTGCGGTTGCGACCCAGGTGCGACTCGATTTCCTGCAGAACCTCCAGCAGCTCCCACGGGTCCAGCGTGGTGCGGACTTTGACGGCCGCGTTGAGATAGTCCGGCTGATCTTCAGGCCCGCCTACCGGCTCTGTCTCGATCATAGAAGATATCCGCAGCACGTCCACGCCGCGCGTCTCATCAATCATCTTGGCCGCGGTCAGCAACGTCGCGGCCTTCTCGCCGACGTTGCTGCCCATCGCGATATATGCGGTTTTTTCTTCCATGTTCCGTCGGCGAATTAATTAACTCACCATTTTATTTTGCCCAGTCGCTCGACCGCCTCGGCCAGGCGCTTTTCCGTAACGGTCAGGGCTGCGCGGAAATATCCCTCTGCCGGTTCGCCGAAACCCGCACCGGGAATCAGCACCACGTCGGCCTCGTCCAGGCACCGCTTGGCAAAGGTCATCGAGTCCACGCCGTCGGGACATTTTCCCCAGACGTAAAACGTCGCGGCCGGCTTGGGAACGCTGTAGCCGGCCTGCTGCAGACCTTCGCACAAGACGTCGCGGCGCTTGCG
Organism: uncultured Planctomycetaceae bacterium; assembly: GCA_964472875.1. Taxonomy (GTDB): domain Bacteria; phylum Planctomycetota; class Phycisphaerae; order SM23-33; family SM23-33; genus CAYYMD01. The sequence goes on along the minus strand of CAYYMD010000003.1, from coordinate 10,674 downwards.
GTAAATCTCCCGCTGCCGGACGACTTCGTCGCAGTCGTATTTTTCCAGCGCCGCTGCCCCGGCCCACTGGATTGCGTTGAACTGCCCCGAATCCACGTTGCCTTTGATTTGCGCCAGGGCGGCGATTATCTCTGCGTTTCCGGCCGCGAAGCCAAGACGCCAGCCGGTCATGTTGAACGTCTTTGACAGCGAGTGGAATTCTACCGCCACTTCATCGGCCCCGGGCGCCTCAAGGATGCTGGGCGGGGCATTCTCGGCGTCGAAGTAGACCTCGTTGTAGGCCGCGTCGGAGGCCAGGATAATCTCGTTTTCCTTCGCCCAGGCGACCAGTTCGATGAACCAGTTGTCGGTGGCCATGGCGGCCGTGGGGTTGTTCGGGTAGTTAACGTACATCAGCCGCGCGGAACTGGCGACCTCCTGCGGTATGGACTTGAAGTCCACCAGCCAGCAGTTCTGCTCGCTCAGCGGCAGATAATGCGGCTTGGCCCCGGCGAATACGGAGGCGGAATTATAGACCGGGTAGCCCGGCCGCGGCACAAGCACCACCTGACCTGGGTTCACCACCGCCAGCGGCAGGTGGGCAATGCCGTCCTTTGAGCCGATGGTGGTGATGACCTGCTCGACGGGGTCGAGTTCCACGCCGTAGCGTTTTTTCATGAACTCGGCCGCGGTCCGACGAAACTGCGGCACGCCCTCGTCGAATGGGTAACGATGGTTGGCCGGGTCGTCGGCGGCTTTCTTTAGTTTCTTGATTATGAAATCGAACGTCGGGCGGTCGGGGTCGCCCACGCCGAGGTTGATTACGTCTCTACCGGCCGCCAACGCATCGCGCTTGGCCTTGTCTATCTCCACAAAAAGATAAGGCGGCAGCGCCTTCAGTCGCTCGGATTTATCCCAGGACATATAAACTCCTTCTTAAAATTTCACAGTCCGTTTAGAAAATATCAAAGGTCTCGGCATTTTACCAGTTCTGCCGACAGCGGCAACGGATGGCTTAGATACTTTCGCCGAACATCGCTGAAAATATGATGTCATTGTGATAGCATTGCCGGCGATGGGACCGGATATTTTTAACATAATCGCCCTGTCCGCAGGTCTCGGCGCCGACGCAATGGGCGTATCCCTGGGCATGGGCGTGGTTTGGCACGGGGCCAGGCAAAAATTCCGCCTGGCCTGGCACATGGGCCTGTTCCAGGGTCTTATGGTCCTCGGCGGATTCCACGCCGGAAGGAAACTGGCGGCATTTCTCAGTTACATGGGTTCATACCTGGCCGCGGGCCTGCTGCTGGCCATCGGGGTTAAAATGCTTTACGAGGCGTTGAAGCACAGCGGCGTGCCCGTTGGCCAAAAACCGGCCGGCGCAAAGGCCGACCCGACCCGCGGCTGGTCACTGGTGGGGCTCTCGCTGGCGACAAGCATTGACGCCCTCGTGGCGGGTTTTTCGCTGGGCATTAGAGGTCCGGCGGCGATATGGATGGTGTCGGTGATAGTGGGTGTGACGGCGGGGCTTATGGCCCTGACGGGCGTGATTATCGGAAAAAGAATCGGCGGGGCCTTCAGCAAGTGGGCGGAGATATTCGGCGCGGCCGTGATTCTGGCATTGGGTATAAGTTTCCTGTTCTGACACACCGGCCGGTTCGTATACATACAACCGCAAATCCGGGCGCTTTGGAACTGCCGAACGGCAGGCGAAAATCCAGCCATCCAAACTTATTCATTGATTAACCCCCTGCTCGTTTATCTCGGTATGCTGTGATTAAGCGGATTCGAGAAAGGAACAGATTTTCCGTTGTCACGATAAAGGGATAATGATATCATTATGATATCACCTTAATGACGTCGAGGAGACGGATTATGCCCGACATACTTATAAGAAACCTGGACGAAGAGGTCATCAAGCGACTCAAGGCCCGCGCCAAGCGCAACAGACGGTCGCTTCAGAAGGAGGTCAAGATGACCCTCGAAACATCCTCCCGCCTATCTATAGATGAAGCGCTGGAATCCGCCCGCCGCTGGCGTAAAAAACTGGGTAAAAAATTTGAAGATAGCGCCGAGTTAATTCGCCAGGACCGTCAGCGATGAAGCCCCTCGTCGTTGACGCCAGCGTAGTCGTCAAACTGTACTTCGCAGAAGAATTCTCCGAGGACGTTGAACGTCGCTTTAGCTCCGCGAAAGAGCTTATTGCCCCGGATTTTTTATTAGTTGAGACGGCCAACGTCATATGGAAACGTTATCGCCACGGGGACATTTCAAAAGAACAGGCATCAGGAATCGCCGAACAAATCAAAACCCTACCATTAGATTACTACGCCTCCGGCAATCTGGCCACCGAGGCCTTAAATCTGGCCATAAAGACCGGCTGCACCGTGTACGACTGCATGTATATCGCACTGGCCGTTCAACAGGACGCCGTCATGGTCAGCGGCGACAGGCGGCTGGTAAATTCCCTCGCCGACACGCCGCTGGAGAAATATGTGAACTGGATAGGTGACAGCAGATAATTGCGGGTGTGGACCTTTGAATCGCTTGTTTTAAAATTCCATATTCGAAATAAATCCCAAATTTAACAGGCCACGAATCAACGACACGCCTGTATTCTGGTAATCTGGTATTCCGCCCAGCATACGGCCTGTATGGGACGGGCGGACGAATTACCGGTCTTTACCATAACCCAATCTTTAACCCGTTGCTAACCGCTATCCGCTAACTTTTTTACTGATTCACTGATTAACCATTCAACGAGTCAACCGATTACTAATCCAGTTGATAAACGCTCACCCTCTTATTCCTGAACTGCGGGACGTAGAGGATATTTTTCTTTTTGTCCAGACCTATATCGGCCGCCGCTTTGAATACTCCTGAAGATATGTACCCGGACATAAAAATCTCCTTATCATCCGCGCCGAAAACTTCGAAACCAGTTGACCGTAAGTGATATCTAATGGAATATTAACACTTCGGATGCGTTTATACAAATACGTAACTTTTGGGCATTCTTCGTGTTGAAGACAAAGAATAAACGTATAGCCGGAAACCGGCGTATATAAGGAAGATGAAAATGAAAGACCCGAACGCCAAATACAAACATTGTGTGTCCGCACTGGCCGCGATGTTCATGCTGGCAGTGGCGGCCGGCCCCGGCTGCACACCGAAACAGTACGCCCACCAGGCGGACAAAGTGGCCTACGGCACCGTCCGCAGCGGGCAGAAAACGGCTATCGGCCAAGACCGTCCGTTCGAGGTGGAGTATGCGCCCAAACAATACGACACCTCCCCCGCACGCACGAAGCCGGCCACGACCGAGCCGATGGCCCTGACCCTGGACAAGGCGCTGGAGATAGCGTTCTCCAACTCGCGTGAATTCCAGACCCGCAAGGAGACGCTTTACACCGCCGCTCTCGCCCTGGCCAACGCATCGCGGACCTGGAACTGGTCGTTCATAGACGGCAACGTAACCGGCGACGGCGAGTGGACCCGCTCGATGCGCGACGGCGCAGAGGGCGGCACAGACGCCACGGCCAAGGACGCCGGCGGCGCGGCCAATCCGTCCCTCGTCCAGCGGTTCATCCACGGCGGTGTCCTGACGCTGGGGGCGACGCTTGATTTCGCCACGGACTTCCTCGGCTCGGAAAGCACGCCGGTCGGCTCGCTGCTGGAGGCGAACCTCACCCAGCCGCTGCTCCAGGGCGCGTGGCGCGGCTTCGCCTACGAAGACCAGTACCGCCTGCGGCGCGATTTCATGTTCGCCGTGTACGATTACGAAAGATTCCGCCAGACGTTCGCAGCCGACATCGTCACGGGCTATTACTCGGTGCTGTCGCAGCGCGACCAGCTGGAAAACGAGAAAATGAACATCGAGCGACTGAAGGAAACCCTTGCACTGACAAGGGTCCTCGTCGAGGGCGGGCAGGTATCCCGAATTCAGGGCGACCAGGCCGAGCAGGATCTGCTCAACGCACAGGTGCGGTACCAGGCAAATCAGCGGAGATACCGCAACCAGCTGGACAATTTCAAGATAACACTGGGCCTGCCGGTGACCACGCCTGTGCGGCCGGATTACCCGGACGCGCTGGAGGCCCTGAACGAAACCGGACCGCAGGACATGCCGATTAGCGAGGACACCGCGGTTGCCACGGCGCTGTCGTCCCGCCCGTCCCTTCTGACCGCCCGGGCGGCCGTCCGCGACGCGGCCAAGGACGTCGAGATTGCCGCCGACAAGTTCAACCCGCAACTCGACGTGACCCTGGCATCCAGCGTCCCCTCGACCGAGACGCAGAAGTTCTGGCGGCTCCAGCCGCACCGCCACACGCGTTCGGCCGTTCTGGAATTCGATTACGAAATAGACCAGACCGACAACCGCGACGATTACCGAAACGCAATAATCGCCTTCAGCCAGGCAAGGCGCGACCTGGCCGAAACCGAGGACAACATCCGCCTCAACGTCCGCCAGGCGTACCGCTCTCTGCAGGAATCGCGCAAATCTTACCAGTTGCAGAAACAATCGGTGGCGATCGCCCGCAGGCGGCGCAAACTCGCCTCCCTTCAGCAGAAGGAAGGGCAGGCCTCGGCCCGCGACGTGCTCGAAGCCGAGGAGGCCCTCCGCGGAGCACAGAACGGCCTGACCAGCGCGCTGATACAATACACCACCACACGTTTGGAATTTCTGGCCGACATTGGTATGATAGAAGTGGACCGCAAAGGGAACATTCGTGAACGAAACCAACCATTCAGATTCGACCGTCTCGAGGGAAGATACCCCTATGCAGCAATCGGACGCAGCGAAAAAATCGTCCCCGCACAGTAACGGACCGCGGCAAAGCCGGCGCCGCAGGGCGGCCGCGCTGGCAGTCGGCGTGCTGCTGACGGCGGGAGTATGCGCGGCGGTTTACATGTCCGTGTCCGGCTCCGGCGCGGAAAAAATCACCGACGAGTCGAAACTCGCCGCCGTCCGCCGCGGCAATCTGATTGTCTCCGTTAACGAGTCCGGCGAAATAGAGGCCGAAAAACGCACCGTCATCTCCAACGAACTGGAGTGGCCGGTCATCATCAAGTCCGTGGTGTCCAACGGCACGCTCGTCTCCGAGGGCCAGAAAATAATCGAATTCGAATGCAAGGCCCTCATGGATGAAATCGAGGAGGAGGAATACGAGGTAGAAACCGACCGGCTCAGTTACAAGCAGGCCGCCGAAAGTTACGAACTCAAGAAGAAGGAGATGGCCAACAAGGTAACCCAGGCCGAAAACGCCCTGCTGGAAGCCCAGGAAGACCTCAGCCGCTACAGGGACGCCGGCGGACAATGGGAAATCCAGAAAAACGACGCCGAGAGCGAAATACAACTCGCACAACAGAACCTCAAACTCGCCGAGGAAAAACTGGAGTTCAAGGTCCGCGTCAACAAGGACCCGGAACTGAAAAGCCCCTACTCCAAGAACGAAATAGAAGCCGACCGCCTCGAGGTGCGGCGGCTCAAACTCGCGCTCGAAAAGGCCATCGCCAACAAAAAAATGCTCATCAAGTACGACCACCCCCGCGAACTGCGGCGGTTGAAGGCGGCCGTCGACGCCGCCCGGCTCGACCTGGAGCGGGCGAAACTCGAGGCCGAAACCGAACTGTCCCTGGCCGAGGCCGAACTGCGGAACAAAAAGCAGCGACTCGAAAGGGGCGAGAAAAAACTCAAGGAACTCTACGAGGACCGCGAGCGACTCACCATCAAGGCCGAAAAAGACGGACTGGTCGTCTACGACACAGGCGGCAGCCGGTGGCGCCCCAGCGACGTGGAGGTGGAGGTCGGCGAGGAAATCCGCCCGCGCCAGCAGTTGATGATAATACCCGACATGACCACGCTCCAGGTGGAGACAAAGGTCTTCGAGGCCGTCGTCAACCGGTTGAACGCCTCGGACGACAAACAGAAAGCCACCCGGGCGATTGTCCGCCTGGACGTGGACCAGGAAAAGCCCCTCCACGGCCACGTCAAATGGGTCGCGCCCATACCCGAATCGCAGCACCGCTTCGGCGACACCGGCGCCAAGACCTTCAAGGTCAACGTAGCCACCGACCATCTCCCCGACGGCGTCAAGCCGGGCATGACAGCCGAAGTGGAACTCATACTCAACCGCCTCAAGAACGTCCTTAGCGTGCCCGTGGCCGCGGTCTTTACAGAGCAGGACAATACCTTCTGCTGGAAACTAAACGACGGCCACCCCCGCAAAACGCCAGTGACGGTCGGCAATTCCAACGAACGCCGCGTGCAGATTATCGACGGTCTGGCCGAAGGCGACAAGGTCCTGCTCGTCCCGCCGGAAACGGCCCCCGGCCGGCAGCCGGAACCGCCGCAGTCCGGGCAGGAGGAGTCTTCCCCCGCATCCAATCGCCCCCGTCGCCCGCAGAACACCGGCGGGAACCGCTGAGACCATGAACTCCATCATCCGACTCGATAACGTGTGGAAGATTTACCGGGTGGGCCCGGGCGTGCCGGCACTGCGCGGCATCGAACTGTCCGTGGCCGAAGGCCAGTACCTGGCCGTCACCGGCCCCAGCGGCTCCGGCAAGAGCACCATACTGAACATACTCGGCTGCCTCGACAGGCCCACAAACGGGCGGTACCTCCTCGGCGGCCAGGACGTCTCGCACCTGAGCGACAACGAACTGTCCGAAGTCCGCAACCTGCGAATCGGTTTCGTCTTCCAGTCGTTCAACCTCATCCCCTGGATGACCGTGGCCCAGAACATCGAGGTTCCGCTTGTCTACCAGGGCACGCCCCACGGCGACCGCCGGCGGCGCAGCACGGAACTGGCCGAGCGGGTCGGCCTGGGTCAGCGGCTGGACCACCGCCCCGCCGAACTGTCCGGCGGGCAGAGGCAGCGCGTGGCCATTGCCCGGGCACTGGCCAACGATCCGCTGGTGGTGCTGGCCGACGAGCCCACCGGCAACCTCGACACGCGAACCGGCGAAGACATCATGGCCGTGTTCGAGGAACTCAACGGCCGCGGCTGCACCATCGTGATGGTCACACACGAAGATCACATCGCCGCCCACGCCGAACGCACGGTGGACATACGCGACGGGCTTATCGAGTCGGACGTGACGAACCCCCAGAGGCGCATCGAAAATGAAAGCGCTTAACAAGGCCAACGACATAATCCGGCTGGCCCTGCACTCGCTCGCGGTGCACAAGGTCCGCTCTGCGCTGACTATGCTGGGGATAATCTTCGGCGTCTGCTCGGTCATTGTCATGCTGGCGATAAACGAAGGCGCCTCCCGGCGATCCCAGGCGGCACTGCGCGAAATGGGCAGCGACAATATCATAATCGACTCCGTCAAGCCGCCTTCCTCGCAGGCCTCCGCCAGCGGCGGCGGCGGATTCCAGGCACTTGTCTTCGGCCTGACGTGGGAGGACGTCGAACGCATTAAGGGCAACATCCCGCAACTGGATATGTGCGTTACCGCCCACAAGACCAAAAAACACCTCTACGCCATGGGCAAGCAACTCAAGGCCGACGTGCTGGGCACCGAGCCGAATTACGGCCGCATAGTAAAAATGGAACTCCACGCCGGGCGGTTCATAACCTCCGCCGACATGCTCCGGCGCAAGGCCCACTGCGTCATCCTGCGGTCGCTGGCACAGCGACTGTTCGGCTACCGCGAACCGCTGGGGCGCATTATCCGTCTCAACAACGAGCCGTTCACCGTCGTCGGCGTCCTCGAGCGGCTGCCCACCACGCTTGCCAAAAACCTCAGCGACAACACCGTAATCGTGCCGCTCTCGGCCGACCGGGAGCGCTTCGGCGACATGACGGCCATGAGGTCCGCAGGAACCATCATGATAGAAAAAGTCGAGGTAAGCCAGGTCATACTGAAAATGGCCGACCGCGACGCGGTGATGCACGCGGCCGCGATATTGCGCCACCTGCTGCCGCGATTCCGCAAGGAAGACGACTACGACATCAAGGTGCCGATGGAACTCATCGCCCAGCAGGAGGAGCAGTCGCGGCTGTGGAACATCGCGTTCTTCGTCATCGCCTCGGTGTCGCTGGTGGTCGGCGGAATCGGCATCATGAACATAATGCTGGCCAGCGTGACCGAGCGGACGCGCGAAATCGGCATCCGCCGCGCGCTGGGCGCAAAAAAGCGCGACATCATCATCCAGTTCCTCGTCGAGTCCGTCACGCTGACGATGGTCGGGGGACTGGTGGGCGTGGCCGCCGGACTGGCCGGGCCGCGGGTAGTCGAACCGATGCTTAAACTAAAGGCGGTCGTAACGCCGGAAATGCTTGCCCTGCCGTTCGCCATGGCCATCGTCGTCGGCGTGGTCAGCGGTCTCTACCCCGCCCTCCGCGCGGCCGCTCTCGACCCCATCGAGGCCCTCCGCCACGAATAACACAAACGCCGCCGCCCCGGCCGCGTTTTTTGTGATTATAGTATGTCCCCGCCGGCAAGCGGGGGATAGTTTTTCCATATTCAGCGTTATTATCCCCGCATTCACATGCGGGGCTTGCCGTGCGGCGTTTTTTATAAGGGCATTGGACATTGGGAATCCCGGCGCGTCGGGATTGGTCATTTTCCACCAGGGCAACCGAATTTTAGTTTTCAGTTTTTAGTTTTAAGTTTTGCAATATATTATCCCCGCATTCACATGCGGGGCTTGCCGTGCGGCGTTTTTTGTAATTTTAGTAAGCCCCCGCTGTCAAGCGGGGGATAGTTTTTCGGCGTTCCTCTATATAGCGGCGTTATTATCCCCGCATTCACATGCGGGGCTTGCCGTGGTGGCTTTATTCATTCCGCGTGCAGTCCCGATGAATCGGGACACGCCATACAGCCGCCCGTATGAGAAAAATTCGCCTTTTTTTGAAAATTTTTCAATTTATAAGTCAAGTATAATCAAGCATTTACCCCCCCCCTTATTTTTCCGCCGTTTGGGCGGAATTTTTTCCTTGGCGCATCGCGGATCCGTGTTATAATAATAATCGTGAAGTTAAGAATCATTTATTTGGTATATGCGTTTCGTCGGTAAAAAGGCCTGCCGACGGAGGGTATGAGCAATTATATGGCCGGATGGGAGGTAAGAGATATAGAAGCAGAGCGAGCAATTTTATTTGGTTCTTGTAAGCAGTCATGAGGAGAGTTTCATTTCCCGGCGATGTGGGCCTGCCGAAGCGATGGAACAAAAACGAAAACAAAGGCCCCATGTTAGAAAGAAGGAGAATCAAAATGTATAAGACAGCAACAGTTCTATTGGCGGCAGTTATGGTCTTCGCCCTGGCCCCGGCGGCCCAGGCGGCTACATGGAATGGTGACGGTGGTGACAACGACGTTCTGACCGCCGATAACTGGGACACGGACGCAGTCCCCGACGATGATGAGACTGCCATTATTAACAATACAACCACCCCAACTATGAGCAGCGATTGGCCGACTTCGGACAACGGAAACAACGGTTACAACACTTCTCCGTCCATGAAGCTTGAGGTCGGCACCGGCGGCAACGCCACTTTCACACAGACCGGCGGGAACCTCGACCTCTACAAACAAGCATTGTTGGTTGGGAACAGTTCCAACGTAGGGCATGTTGATATGCAGGGTGGTTCTATGCTTTCGGGTGCCGATACCGGCGGTTTTATGCCGAATTTAGTAATTGGCAGCACGGGCACCGCCAGCACCTTCACACAAGGTAGCGGCGCCGGCGACGTCGAGTTCAAGCAGGTGACCCTCGCCGACGCAGACGACACCAAGGCGCAGTACACCCACAACTCGAGTGGTTATCTGAACTTTGGCCAGTACGGCATGAGTATCGCCGCAGGCGGCGATAACAAGGAAGGGATCTTCACCCAGACGGCCGGCTCGGTCGTGGTCGGGGACTGGAAGGACAACTCGTTGGACATGGGTAACGCCAGCGGCACCAACAAGGCCGTCTACAACCTCGATGGCGGCCAGTTGAAAATCGCAGTCGTGCGCGGGACGGACACCAGCCTTGGCTTCAACTTCAACAGCACGAATGAGACCTACGTCGACATAGACGGCGGCGAGCTGGTGTTGGCCAACAACCTAGGCGTGAGTGACGAGGATGCCGGGCCTTGGGACTTCACCCGTTTCGATGGTGCTTACAACCTTGATAACTTCCGCGCATTCGGAGAGGAGATCACCAGTGCTTCGCAACTGCAATTCACGCAGACCTCTGTCTCCGGGCCGGGCATCACAACCGGCGACGGGAATGGCCCGTACGACGCTACCGCAATCACGGCCGTTCCCGAGCCGGCGACGCTTGCACTTATAGGCATCGGCGGAATCGGCGTCCTGCTCCGCAGGCGCAGAGCGTAATTAGCCGCGGATAAACGCTGATTAATAACAATTGAATAGACAAAAAAGGCGGCCGTTAACCCGGCCGCCTTTTTTATATGCCGATCGGCCACCGCGGCAAGCCCCGCATGTGAATGCGGGGATAATAACCACGGTATATGTGGGATGCCGAAAAACTATCCCCCGCTTGACAGCGGGGGCTTACTAAAATCACAAACGCGGCCGTGTCTGACAAATCTGCGCGCGCAGTGGCGCGGGGAAATTCGACATTGGCGGGGAAAAAATAAAATTTTTTATGTATTCTCACGGCCGTGGGTTACGAATTGCGGATACGCCCTCCGGGCGCGGTTTGCGCGCGCAAAGGTGTTGTTTCGTCCAAGT
>CAYYMD010000002.1:0-94952 GCA_964472875.1 uncultured Planctomycetaceae bacterium | reverse complement strand
GTTAGCCGCCAGCGCCGCGCCGCAGCGGTTTCGCACATCCTCGACGTTTATGCCTTCGTAGGAGGAGGCGGGATAGCCGTAGTACACCCACAGGAACGAGCATATTTTCATCTTGTCCCCCGGGGGTATTTTCTGCTCGACGCCGTCGGCCTTTATTAGCACCGTCTCGCCCGGGCCGAGGTATTTCGATGTGCGGTAGCCCAGGTTCGGAAACGCGCACGTTTCCATTGTGGCCGAGAAAGCGCCTTCCTTTTCGCCGATTATCACCGGCGTGCGGCCGAGTTTGTCGCGGCCGGCGTAAATGCCGTGGTCGGTCAGCAGCAGCAGCGAGCACGAGCCGGTTATTGACTCCTGCACGTTGCGGATGCCTTCTTCGAATGTCTCCTTTTGGTTTATCAGCGATGCGATAAGTTCCGTCTGGTTCACGCCGCCGTTACTCATCTCGGCGAAGTGGACGGACCTGTCGGTGTACGCCCGGCGGGCGAGCTCGCCGGCGTTGGTGACCTTGCCGACCGTGGCGATTGCATAAGTTCCCAGGTGAGAGCCGATAATCAGCGGCTGGTCCTCGTAGTCGCTTATGATGCCGATGCCGCTGGCGCCTCGGAGTTTGTGTAGGTCATCGTCGAACTTTGAGCGGAACTGTGCGTTCTCTATGTTGTGGATGAACCGCTCGAATCCCGGCCGGCCGGGATCAAAAACCGTCATGCCGCCGCGTCTGGTGCCAAGGTGGGAATGATAATCCGTGCCGAAGAATAAATCTTCCACGCAGTCATCTTTGGACACCACGCCGAAAAAACCGCCCATGTCTTTATGCTCCTGTTAGTTCGTTAATTAGTGTGATCAGTAAAACAGTAAATCAGTTCATTAGTAAGACGCCAATCAAATGGTTAACCGATTCGTCGATTCGCCAGTCTTAAACGAATCATAGCGGAATCTTTACGGTGTTTGAAATAAAAACGACTGATAAGAATTATTAGTAAAGCAGGATTTGCAATTTAGTATATTACATTCAGGCATAATTTGTGTTTGCATATTTTTGCCGAATCTTTATCCTGTCGGCGGACTTCATCCGTGTGAAGTTGAGAAGTAACGGCTGGGTGCAGTAAGCCATAATTTCAGAAAGTAGAGCGGATTCGCCACATGGGCACAGTAGTAATGAAATTCGGCGGCACGTCGGTGGCCGACGCCGACAAGATACGCAAGGCCGCGCGTCGCGCCGTTCGCAGCCAGAAGGCGGGCAACAAGGTGGTTATGGTGGTCTCAGCCATGGGCAAGACCACCGACACGCTGGTTGGCCTGGCCGAGCAGATAACGCCCGATCCGCCCAAGCGCGAGATGGACCAGTTACTGGCCACAGGTGAGCAGGTGACCATCGCGCTGATGGCGATGGCGCTGGAGAAGATGGGCGCCGGGGCGATAAGTTTCACCGCAGGGCAGATAGGCATTCTTACCGACGAGGCCCATACCAAGGCGCGGATAAAGAAGATAGACGCAGACCACATCCGTCGCCAGCTGGATGCAGGGCGGGTAGTGATAGTGGCCGGCTTTCAGGGTGTAACCGAACATGGCCACGTAACCACGCTCGGCCGCGGCGGCAGCAATGTTACACTGGTGGCGCTTGCGGCCGCACTGGACGCCGACGTGTGCGAGAATTACACCGACGTTGACGGCGTTTACACGGCCGACCCGAGGATAGTGCCCAACGCACGGAAGATGAGTAAAATATGCTACGACGAGATGCTCGAGCTGGCCTCGCTCGGTGCCGGCGTGCTGCACAATCGCGCGGTGGAGTTCGCTAAAAAGTATGACGTGCCCATTCACGTTCGAAGCAGTCTGAACAACCGTAAAGGAACTATGATCGTGTCTGAGACAGAATCAATGGAACGTATCGTGGTCAGCGGGACGGCGCTGAAAGAAAAAGTCGCCCGTATAACGTTGACGGAAGTGCCGGACAAGCCCGGAATGGCCGCCAAAATATTTCACACCATTGCCGCGGCGGACATCATAGTGGATGACATCATCCAGACCATCGAGGCCGACGGCACGGCCACGGTGTCTTTCACCGTGGATATCGGCGACCTGCCCGATGCAAAAAAAGTCATCCGGCGGCTGTGTAAAAACGTTAAATGCAACGCCCGGTTCGAGGACCACCTGGCGAAGGTTTCCGCCGTGGGTGTTGGTATGCGCATCCACACCGGCGTGGCCGAGAAAATGTTTGAGGCCCTGGCCGGAGCGGGCATCAACATTCAGAACATAACTACATCCGAAATCCGCATATCCTGCCTGGTGGATTCGCGACAGGGCAAAAAGGCCCTGCGCGTGGTGCACGACGCGTTCGGTCTGGGTTCCGCAAGACGTAAAAAAACCGGCAAACGCACCTCGAAAAAGAAAAAGCGCAAAAAGTCTTCAAAAAACAAGAAAAAGTAGTTACACAAGATAGCAACTTTGTGGTGCGGGTATTAATCCGCTGGCCTTTTCATTAAAATATCGCCCGACATGTCAGCGGCTAAAAGACAAAGCAAGTTATCATCGCGCGGGCGGAAACTTCGTTACGCCGGCCGGAAGTCACTGTGGCTGATGCTTGTGGCGGTGGTCGTCGGCGGTCTGATAATCGCCGACAGGACCGGCGTCTTCGGCCGTCGCCCCACGCCGGATGCCGAGAAGTACGACAACAAGACCTTCCGCGTGGTGAAGGTGATAGACGGCGACACGCTCGACGTGGATGTGCCCGACAGGCGGTACAGCCACACCCGCATCCGCCTGTGGGGCGTGGACACGCCGGAGATGAATTACGACAGGCAGCACTCGCCGCCGGAGCATTTCGCGCGCGAGGCCACAGAATTCGTGCGCTCAAGGGTTCGCGGCCGCGAAGTCCGCCTCGAACTGCTTCCACACCGGCGCACGCGGGGTCATTACGGCCGTCTGCTGGCGTACGTGCACCTGGACGACGACACGATGCTTAACCGCGAACTGGTTCGCAGGGGATACGCCTACGCCGACCCGCGCTTTCGCCACAAGCACATGCGGGAATTTATCCGGCTACAGCGCGAGGCAATGCGCGCCGGCCGCGGCCTTTGGGCAAACGTCCGACAAGCCGACCTGCCCGACTATTGGAGCGACGAAATCCAATTGCCGGCCACCGCTCCCGTCGTATCGGAATAAAGCAGGTAATATGAGCGGAAACTTGCCGGGAAAGTGGATTTACAATAACCTGTGTGCATGATGAGAGTAGGACTCGGTTACGATTCGCACCGTTTCGACGCCGCCTGCGGCGGGGCGGAGATAATCCTGGGCGGCGTGAGGATACCGCACGACCGCATGCTTATCGGCCACAGCGACAACGACGTTGTTCTGCATGCGGTGACCGATGCTATACTCGGGGCGGTGGCCGCCGGGGATATAGGCCGGCACTTTCCCGAGACGGACGACCGCTGGGCCGGGGCCGACAGCAGCGTATTCGTCGCACACGCGATGAACCTGGCGGCCGAGCGGAACTGCCGCGTGGGCAACTGCGATGTTACAATAATAACAGAATCGCCGAAAATCGGACCGCACCGCGATAAAATGCGACAGAGCATCGCCCGGATGCTGGCCGTGGACCCCGCGGCCGTTTCCGTCAAAGCCAAGACCAACGAGGGTATGGGCGCCGTCGGCGCGGGTGAGGGCTTGGCGGCGTTTGTGGTTGTGTGCCTAATCGAGCGGTAGAACGACGCGAGCCGGGAGGGATGAAAGCAAAAATCCATGAGCATTAGACTTTACAACACGATGACGCGGCGGGTGGATGAATTCCAGCCCATTGAGCCGGGAAAGGTCCGCCTGTACACCTGCGGGCCGACCGTTTACAACTACGCGCATATCGGCAACCTGCGGACGTACGTGTTCGAGGATATACTCAAGCGGGCGCTGGTCCGGGCCGGCTACGAGGTAAAACACGTCATGAACGTTACCGATGTGGGGCACCTTGTCTCCGATGCCGACACCGGCGAGGATAAGATGGAACTCGGCGCCAAGCGCGAAGGCAAGACCGTCTGGGAGATAGCCCAGTTCTACTGGGATGCGTTCAAGAGCGACATGCACCGACTGAACCTGATCGAGCCGGACGTATGGTGCCGCGCCACCGAGCACATCGCCGAGCAGATCGACCTGGTCAGGAAAATCGAGCATAACGGCTACGCATATACCATCGACGACGGCGTGTATTTCGACACGTCGAAAATGCCGGACTACGGTAAGCTCGCCCGCCTGGACCTTGAGGGTCTCCGGGCCGGGGCGAGGGTGGAGATGGCCGCGGGCAAGAAGAATCCCACCGACTTCGCCCTGTGGAAATTCTCGCCCAAAGACAAGCAGCGCCTGATGGAGTGGGACTCGCCGTGGGGCGTTGGTTTTCCCGGCTGGCACATCGAGTGCGCGGCCATGGCGATAAAGCATCTCGGCGAGCGGCTTGACATTCACTGCGGCGGCATCGACCACGTGGCGGTGCATCACACCAACGAGATAGCACAGGCAGAGGCCGCACTCGGGCACGAATGGTGCAACTGGTGGATGCACGCCGAGTTCCTGACCATGCCCAAAGGCGACGCAGAAGGCGGCCGGATGAGCAAATCCTCGGGCCAGTTCCTCACGCTGGACCGCATCATCGAGGCCGGCTACGAGCCGCTTGCATACCGCTACTTCCTCATGCAGGCGCACTACCGTCAGCAACTGGCGTTTTCGTGGGAGGGTATGGATGCGGCCGCAAGCGCGGTGGGCCGCCTGCGGGACGGTGTAATCGAACTGAAGGAAAAAAGTGGGGGGCAGACGGGCGAGCCGCTGGGTGAGTATCTCGGCGAGTTCGACGAAGCGATTATGGACGACCTGAACGCCCCGCGCGCATTGGCGGCCATGTGGAAGGTGCTGAAGGATGAATCCGCGCGGCCGCAGGATATCTACGCCACGCTGCGGGAGATGGACCAGGTTCTGGGTTTCGGCTTCGAGGATATGCAGGCGAAGGAACTGCCCATCGCCGCCGAGGAAATCCAGCATAAGATTGCCGAGCGGAACGAGGCCCGCAAGGCGAAAGACTTCGCCCGCGCCGACGCCATACGCGACGAACTGGCCGGGGTCGGAATAGAACTGGAAGACACGCCCGAAGGGACAAAGTGGAAGGCAAGACCGTAAAGCAATAATTCCGGAGAACCGTGAGGCCGAAAGTGTTTTGGATTTCAACACGTTGTCTTATTCAAACGGGAGCATTATCTTACCATCATGGCAAATGAAGCGAACAGGGTAATACTCGGCGTTGACCCGGGACTGAACATCACCGGCTATGCGGTGGTGGAGTTATCGGGCAGGGATTACAAGATTCTCGAAGCAGGGGCGATCCGCACAGACAGTAAGTCGGAACTGCCCCAGCGTATCGAGGAAATCCACGCCGGCATCACGGAGGTGCTGCGCGAGCATTCTCCGCGCACGGCCGCCATCGAAAAACTCTATGCCCATTACAAACACCCCCGCACGGCGATACTGATGGCTCACGCTCGCGGCGCGGTCATGCTGGCATGTCGGCAGGAAAGGGTGGAGATAATGAATCTCTCGGCCACGAACATAAAAAAGGCCCTGACCGGCAACGGGCACGCCTCAAAGAGTCAGGTTCAGCGGGCGATTCAGGCGATATGCAACTTGCCCCAGATTCCCTCGCCGCCGGATGTCGCCGATGCCCTGGCCGTGGCTCTGTGCGCATCGCGGCGGTGAGGTGTTACTCGGCCTCGCGGCTGATTTCCGCACCCAGCGGGGCAAGTTTGGATTCTATCCGCTCGTAGCCGCGATCTATGTGATACACGCGCGATATGGTCGTTTCGCCGCGTGCGACCAGCCCGGCCAGCACAAGCGCGGCCGAGGCACGCAGGTCCGAGGCCATCACCGGCGCGCCGATGAGGTGCTTGACGCCGGTGACGATGGAGGTCGGCCCTTCCTTGCGGATGTTCGCCCCCATGCGGAGCAGTTCGGCCACGTGCAGGAACCGGTCGGGAAAGATTTTTTCGGTTATCACGCTGTTCCCCTCGGCCAGTGACAGCAGGGCGGTCAGTTGCGCCTGGAGGTCGGTAGGGAAGCCGGGGTACGGTTGTGTCGTTACATCGGCCGGGTTCAGCCGGCGCAGCGACGCCACCTCGACACCGCCGTCGCTGGGCTCGACGGTGATGCCCACCTGGCGGAGTTTGTCCACTACGGCCATCATGTGGTCGGTGCGGATGTTTTGCAGATTAAGCTGACCGTTAGTTATGGCCGCGGCCATCATGAATGTGCCGGCCTCGATTCTGTCCGGTATTACCGTATGTTCTGCGCCGGACAGATTGTCAACGCCTTCTACGACGACCTTGGGCGTGCCTGCGCCGCGGACTTTCGCGCCCATCGAGTTGAGAAACGCGGCCAGGTCGGCTACCTCCGGCTCGCATGCTGCCGATTCTATGACGGTGGTTCCCTCGGCCAAGGTGGCGGCCATTATCACGTTGGCCGTGCCCAGCACCGTCGAGCCGAACGGACCGCCAAGGAACATCTCAGCGCCGCGGAGCCGTTTGCTGGTGGCGACAATGTCGCCCTGGTCGAGTTTTATATTCGCCCCCAGCGCGCCAAGCCCGCGGATATGCAAATCTATAGGCCGCGCGCCGATGGCGCATCCTCCGGGCATGGCCACTCGCGCCTTGCCCCGCCGGGCGAGCAGCGGGCCAAGCACGCACACGCTGGCGCGCATCTTGCGAACGCGCTCGTATTCGGCGTGCCCTTCGCCTTTTTCCACGCCGGCCGGGTCTATATGAAGACGGTTCTGTTCGTCGCGGCGGACTCCGGCTCCCAGGTCGCCCAGCAGATCGCACATGTGGCGCACGTCTGCAAGGTCCGGCACGTCGGATATTATGCTCGGGCCTTTGCCGAGCACGGCCGCGGCCATTATCGGTAGAGCGGCGTTTTTGGAGCCGCTGATTTTGACCTGTCCGGAAAGTCTCCTGCCGCCGTCGATTACGAATTTATCCATAATGCGTTCCTGTCAGAAAAACACACAATACCGCGCTGGCGGGTCCTTCTGCAACAATATGCATTTTTCTCTTCCGGCGGATAACAGCGTTGCCGCCGCACCGGCGGATGTAGCGCTGGATAGCGAGAAATAAACCAAAAAAAGAGCAGGCGGTCCTTTCGAACCGCCCGCTCTGCCGCCCTGATTCGTCCTGCGCGACCGATTGATGGACTTATCAAAGCATGCCGTGCCCGCTGCCAAGCCCCTGGATTAAATAATAGCGTCGGGCCGCTCGGTTGCACGGCGTATGATAACGCTGCACACCCTCCGGAGCGGCCCGGGACATAACCGGTGAAATGCTGTAACTGTTCGTCGTCTTTTTGAAGAGGCCTTCCATGAGCGTATCAATTACACATAATTACATCGGCATTGCATCGGCCTGCTTTAGTTACATAAAAGAAATTTTTCACCAAATCCGTCACGGGCTTGGTCGCGGCGGCGGTGTGCGTTATAGTAGATTGCAATTATGTTTTACGAAAAACTTGCGGAGGACATTCTCGAGGACCTGAACCCACCCCAAAAGCGAGCGGTGGAGCATATGGACGGCCCGTTGCTCGTGCTGGCGGGGGCGGGGTCGGGTAAGACACGCGTAATAACACGGCGTGTGGCCAATCTGATTTGCCGCGGCGTGCCGGCGGGTAACGTGTTGGCCATAACCTTCACGAACAAGGCCGCCGGCGAAATGCGTCAGCGCGTAGCGGAACTGGGGCTGTCCACGGCCGCGAACCGCCCGGGCCGACCAACCGGCGCGACGATATGCACATTTCACTCGCTGTGCGCCCGACTGCTGAGAGAATACGCCGCCCAGGCGGGCCTCGACGTGAATTTCACCATATACGACACTGCTGACCAGCGGCGGCTCATCAAGCAGATATTTAAGGACCAGGGTATCCGTCCCGGCAAGTTCAGCCCAACGGCCGTGCACGGGACCATCTCCAATGCAAAAAACGACATGTTCACGCCGGATGCCTACGCCTCGAAAGCCCACAGTTATTACCAGACAACCGTCGCGCAGGTTTACGGGGAATATCAGCGGCGGTTGTGGGAGAACCGGGCGCTGGACTTCGACGACTTGCTGGTGCGGATGGCGTATCTGCTGCGCGACCGGCCGGAAGTTCGGGAGGAATTGTCGCAACGCTTCCGCTATGTGCTCATAGACGAGTACCAGGACACCAACCACGCCCAGTATCTCATCGCCCACACCATAGCGATGGAGCATCAGAACATCTGCGCCACCGGCGACCCGGACCAGAGCATATATCACTGGCGGGGTGCGAATATCAGGAACATACTGGAGTTCGAAAAGGACTACCCCAACGCCGCTGTAATACGCCTGGAGGAAAATTACCGTTCCACGAAGGCGATACTGACCACCGCCTCGAGTCTGATTTCACACAATAAAAAACGCAAGGAGAAGGCCCTGTGGACCAGCCGCAGCGGCGGTGACGACGTTAAGATCGTTCTCTGCGACGATGAGCACGCCGAGGCAAATTACGTAGTGCAGGCCATCCGTCAACACCAGGCCGGCGGCGGCGGGTACGGCGACGTGGCCGTTTTTTATCGCCTAAACAGTTTCTCCCGCGTGCTGGAAGAGGCGATGGTTAAGGAGGGTGTGCCGTATCGCATCGCGCGGGGCGTGGAGTTTTATAACCGCAGGGAGGTCAAGGATGTGCTGGCATATCTGAAAGTGCTGGTTAATCCCGCCGACGACGTCAGTTGCCGGCGAATCATAAACGTTCCCAAAAGAGGCATAGGTTCGACGAGCGTGGGGCGTCTTGCGGCGCATGCGGCCAGGCGGGGGATATCGCTTCTGGCCGCGGCCGGCGAGCCGGAGGAAGCGGGGTTAAAGAAGGCCGCCGCAAAACGAGTCAGCGGATTTGTGAATTTGATGAATTCTCTGGCCGCGGAAAAGGACGGTCCGGTGAGTAAACTTATCGAGGCCATTATCAACCGCACTCACATGGAACACGCGCTGAAGGATGATGACGGCGACGATGATAATCAACCGCTGGCGAACCTGGCGGAACTGGTGTCCTCGGCTGCGGAGTTCGACGAATCCGCCGAAACGGGCGGCGGCTCGCTGGAGGATTATCTCCAGCAGGTCTCGCTGGTGTCGGATGTGGACCACTTCGAGGGCGGTGACCAGGCGGTAACGCTGATGACGCTGCATGCGGCCAAGGGGCTGGAGTTTCCGGTGGTGTTTGTGGTCGGCTGCGAGGATGGCGTGCTGCCGTTTGAAAAAGAGAATTCATCCGGAAGCGATGGCCGGTTCGAGAACGCGCAACAGAAGATGGAAGAGGAGCGGCGGCTGTTGTTCGTGGGCATGACGCGGGCACAGGAAAAACTGACGCTAACCTCAGCACGCAGAAGGATGATTCACGGCCGCACCAATTCACAAGCCGTCTCACCGTTCCTTATGGAAATCGGCGACAAGCACGTCAGGCCGGAGGATAACACGACATTCGAGCCGGCAAGGCCAAAACGCCGCTACAAACGCAGCGGGGGTAAAAAGAGACAAAAGCCAGCCGGCAGCGGCTTCTACGACGACGTGCTGCAGCGGGAGATTATAGAGGCGGCCACCAGCGGCGGAGGGGAGCCCATGCCGCCGGAATACGTGAACCTCAAGGCCGGTTTATGGGTCAGGCATCCGAAATTCGGCACAGGCCGAATCGTAAGCATGTCCCAGTCGTGGCCGAACACGCGGGCGGTGATTGATTTCAAAGGCCTTGGCCGGAAGAAAATCGTCCTGCGTTACGCGGATTTGGAATTTCCGCAGGGATGATTTGCTGTGTGGGTGACCGGCTTCCCTTGGAAACGGTACAGAGGGTTTCAGATGCGCTTGACCGACGGGCTTCTCTGACGTAGTGTCTTCAGACAATACACCGTTTGTTTAACATACATGAAGGGAAATGGTAATGGAAGAAAGACGAGTAGCAGTGCTCGGCTCGACGGGCAGCGTAGGCAAGCAGGCGCTGGAAGTAATCGATTCTGTGCCCGAATTGACCGTTTGCGCGCTTTCAGCCGGGCAGAACAACGAACTATTGGCTGAGCAGATTGAGCAATATAAGCCGGAGGCGGTCGCTATGGCTGAAGGACAGGCGGCCGAGCAATTGAAGGATTCCGTGTCGGGGGGGGCCAGGATTCTCAACGGTCCGGATGCCGCGACCGAGCTGATTTACGAAACCCATCCGGATGCGGTTCTTGTCGGCGTCTCGGGTACCGCTGGTGTAAGACCAACGCTTGCGGGGATAGAATGCGGCTCGATAATCGCCATCGCCAACAAGGAGACCCTGGTAATGGCGGGCCACATCGTAAACTCCGCCGCAAAAAAGAGCTCCGCGCGTATCATACCGGTTGACAGCGAGCACGCGGCCATTTTTCAGTGCCTTTATTCCGGCAGCCACGACGAGATTCACAAGGTAATTATAACCGCCTCGGGCGGGGCGCTTCGCGACTGGGCGGACGAAGACACCAAAGGCGCCAGCGTGGAGGATGTGCTTAACCATCCGACCTGGCAAATGGGGCGGAAGATCACCATAGATTCGGCCACGATGCTCAACAAGGCGTTGGAAATGATAGAAGCCCACTGGCTTTTCGATTTGTCGGATGAGCAGATAGACGTGGTGGTTCACCCTGAGGCGATAGTTCATTCGTTCGTGGAGTATTGCGACGGATCGATCATGGCGCAGTTGGCTAGGCCGGAAATGACGCTTCCCATATCCATGGCGCTGTGCTATCCGAAGCGGGCGTCGAGAAGGTATGAGCGGCTTGACCTTGCCGAGCTTGGGAAGCTGAATTTCCTGCCGTTGACCGAGCGTTTCAAGCGGTCGATAGACATCGGTTACGAGACCATACGCAAGGGCGACCTGGCCGGCGCGGCATTCCTCGGCGCCGACGAGGCGGCGGTGAAGGCGTTCCTGGCCGGTAAAATTACTTTCGACAGGATAGTGCCGCTGGTGGAAGAGGCGGTAGCCGGGGCCGAAACATCCGATTCCGCTTCGCTGGAAGACCTTTTCGCCGCAGAGGAAGAGACCTGCAGTCGGGTCGAAAGTTCGATAAAAAACTGAAATTCCGGCAGCGGCAGGAATAAATATCACGGGAATTTTAAATGTATTTTTTAGCATTGGAAATCAGCCAGGCATGGTCGCAGTGGATTTGGCCGATTTTGCAGTTTGTGATCGGCCTGGGGGTAATGATATTCGCTCACGAACTGGGCCATTTCATCACAGCCAAACTTGTAAATATCAAGGTGGAGCGTTTTTCCATCGGCTTCGGCCCGCGATTGTTCGGTTTCAAAAAAGGTGAGACCGATTACCGCATCAGTGCGATTCCCCTCGGCGGATACGTCAAGATGCTCGGCCAGGAGGATGTCGGTTCGCAGGAACACGCCAGCGACGACCCGCGTTCGTTCATGAATAAATCTGTCGGTGCACGGTTTATCGTTGTGGCTGCCGGTGTCGTGATGAACGTTATACTGGCGGCCGTGCTTTTTATCATAGTTTGCCTGGTTGGCATCAATTTCGAAGCGCCGATTGTCGGCGACGTTCTCGAAGGCAAACCCGCCTCACGTGCACGAATCTCATGGCAGGGCGCCCCGCCTCCGCAGGCCGCCGGGGCGGATGAAAAGGGATTGAAGGCCGGGGACAGGGTATTGCGTATAAACTCAAGAGAAGTAAACACCTTCCAGGATTTCCTGCAAATTTCCGTTTGGGACAGGGAGAAGAAGGTGCACGAAATGGTTTTCCGCCGCACGGTTGACGGGCGGGAATATACGGGCACC
The DNA here is from genome assembly GCA_964472875.1 of uncultured Planctomycetaceae bacterium. GTDB lineage: Bacteria > Planctomycetota > Phycisphaerae > SM23-33 > SM23-33 > CAYYMD01. Next base: position 83,127 of record CAYYMD010000002.1, on the reverse strand, counting down.
GCAAGGGTGAAAATACGAAAGGATGACCAGAAGTCCAAACATGGCGGCGTGCTGTACGGTATATTGCCTCCATGGAGGCCGATATTCGATAAGACAGGGGATTACCTGCCCTCAGGACCTTTCAGGCCGGGCGACAGGGTGGTGTCCATAGACGGCAAAAAGATCGAGCACGGCTGGGATATTTTAGAAATACAAAAAACCCTGGACGGCTCACCCGTGACGGTTGCCGTTGAGCGGGAGGTTGGAAAAGGCAAAACAGAGCGCCAAACCTACAAAATCCGCCCGTCAATCAATGGCGGCAAGCACAAAGATCAACTACTCGATGTCTTGGGGATGGTTCCGCGCGTTCGAATCGGCTCAATATTAAAGGACGCTCCCGCAGACGAGGCCGGTCTGAAACCGGGCGACATAATACTCGCCTTTGCCGACAGGCCAAGGCCCACGCATCCCGAAATGCTCGAGTTGAACGAGCAGTTTGCGGGTAAAAAGACCAATATCACTGTTGGTCGGGATGGAGAGTCATTGACAATGCAGATTCAGCCCTCATCCCGACAGGAGAGGATTGGTGTAACTGTCAGCCCTGATGTGGCTGACATGGTGGTTGCCGGCATCGCGGCGGAATCGGTTGCAGATAAGGCGGGAATTATGTCGGGCGACGTCATAGAAAAAATAAACGACCGGCCTGTTGCGAGTTGGGCGCAGATGATAAACGTTCTAAAGGGGCTTCAGGGACAGGATGTAACCGTAACTTACAGGCGGGGACAGGCCAGCCAACAGGCCGAGTTGGGCCGGCTTTCCCAAAAAATATTCGATGCGGAAGATTACAAATATTCTCTGTTTAACTCGACACTTCCGTTTAAGGGCATGGAAGTGACGATTCGCAAGACAAATCCGCTTGCGGCCGTTGCCTGGGGCACGGAGAAGGTAGTGAATTTTATCGCACTTCAGTATACCGCGTTGCAGATGTTAATTACGGGCGAGGTCGGTACCGGCGGCATGGCCGGACCCGTTGGAATAGGTAGTATGGCGGTCTCTGTAAGCAGGCAGTCCGCCGTACGGTTTGTGTATTTTATGGGAATGATATCCGTAGTGCTGGCGGTGATTAATTTCCTGCCGTTTCCGGTTCTCGACGGTGGGCTGGCAGTGCTGCTTATCATAGAAAAAATAATCGGCAGACCCGTACCGGCCAGGGTTGTAACGATAGTCTGGACCATAGGTTTGATACTGCTGCTGGGTTTTTTCGTATGGATTATGTGGCACGATATTTCTCGGCTTATCGAAAATATGTGGTAGGGAATCGCGGACTTAGTGGCATGGCCGTGATATTCTTTTATGAAAAACGCCAAAACGAGTGCTAAAATTGATAGAAGAAAGGAGTATTTGATGAAGAAGTATATATGCGACGTATGCGGTTACGTTTACGACCCCGAAAAAGGCGACCCTGAAAACGGTGTTGAGCCGGGCACGGCGTTCGAGGACATCCCCGACGACTGGGTTTGCCCGGAATGCGGCGTGCCCAAAGAAGATTTTTCACCAATGGAGTAACTCCGAACTTTTTGTGAAACTGTCGCCCGTGTTGATGCGCCATGCTTGAAGCATATTCACACTCGGATGATCACGATTTGGCGCTGGCTGTAGAGATGCAGGCGGCATTGTTGCCCAAGGGGCGCCCGCACGACTGGGATCATCACGATATTGCCGTGCACAATCGCATGTGCCGAACGCTGGGCGGGGATTTCTACGATTTCATTCGTATTAACTCTCAGCAGATGGCCGTGGTGATTGGCGATGTTATTGGCCATGGTGTCAGCGCATCTCTGGTTATGGCTCAGATAATGGGCTTCCTGCGTTCCGGTGAAGCTAAACTCACCCGCCCGGGACAGGTGGTGCAGGCGCTGAATCATCTCCTTATCGAACAGGGACGAAGCATTGGCATGAACCTGTTATGTTCGATTTTCTATGCTGTGCTGGACGCCCCGAGCCATGTATGTTTCTATGTGAACGCCGGCCATCCTCTTCCGTTGCTGGGTCGTAATGATGATCCTTCCATAGATTTTCTTGGCCCACACGATATGTTGCTGGGAGTACAGGAGTTCACGCCTGTAGACCAGTGTATGACATTATCGCCCGGCCACAGGATGGTCCTTTACACGGATGGTGTGGTTGATGTGATAAACAGTGCGGAGGAGCATCTTGGCTGGAAACAAATGGAGCGAGTCATGTCAAAATTTCATGATCAGTCCGCTGAACGTCTTGTAAAGGAGGTATTCAGCATGGTGGAGGAATTTCGCTCGGAATGCGAATTATGCGATGACCAGTCACTCGTGGTTATTGACCGCTGCTGAGTCACTGTTCGTTGCCGGCGCTGCCGGTAGTCGCGCTGCCGGGAGACCATGAATCTATGGCCTTGAGTTTGTTTTCGACGCCGGCCGATATTGCGTAGGCAGGGGCATTTCCGGTTATTCGGGCGAGAACATCGAGAATTGCTTTTTCCTTTTTCACCTCGCCCTGGTGGACGGATAGTTTCAACTGTTCCACAAGGATCGGCACGGCCCGCTCGGACATGGTCTTTAGTCTTTCTGCGGCTTCCCGTGAGTCCGACGTGTCATTATCCCCAAGCCGTGTGATAAGTTTCTCGATTTGCCGGCGTTCGCTGTCGTCTTGTGCCCTGGTGGCATCGGCCAGCATCTTTTCATATTTATTCCGCTGCTCAGCGGTCAACCGGTGCGGCAATTGTTCCAGGATTGAATTGAGCAGCTTAATACTCGATTGATACTTGTTCGTTTCCAAAAGTTTTTCAAGGTAAGCGTTGACGTTGCTCAGTCCGCGTGAAAATAACTCATCCGATTTCTGCTCGGCCAGTACCTTTGTAACCGCCGGATTCCCTGAGGCCAGCAGTGCTTCTATCCGTTGCAGAAATACCTCTTTCGCCTGCGCGGCGTTGTCATCGGTTTCGGCTGACTCGAATGCATTGTAGGCGGTGGTAAACGCCTCTGCCGCTTCGGCGGGGCGCCCGGCTGTCATCAACGCCTCACCCACCCTGCGATGCGCATCGGCTATTTCAGCAGGGGGATAGTTCCCGGATGACTTCATAGCCAATATCAAGAGTTGAAGAATTTGGATTCTCTGCTCAAGGGCGTCATCACGGTCTTTGAGTGACTTGCAGACCGATTGAAGCACGTCCACCTCGGAGGCGGCAAGTATTTCCATTGAAACCTGCCACGCCTGCTTTCGCACCTCCGCGTCGGGTTCTACGGAAGCGTCGGTCCTTTTTATTATTGTGGGCAGGTGCTTTTTACCGGCGAGTTTTCCCACGGCCGATATTGCCGCGCGTCGGACGCCGCGATCCGGATCGGATATGGCCACGGCGATGGCGTCGGCCGATTCGGAAGCACCGAGATTTGCCAGGCCGTTAACGGCCGCCAGTCGAACGGTAGCCGCTTTGTCTTCCAGGGCCTGCGTCAAAACAGCGTGAACATCGCCGTCGCCCACCTCGCCAAGTGCCGATATAAGCGCCTCGCGCAGGGCAGCGTGAGCGGCCGAATCGTTCGCGCCGCGGTAACGTTCGATAAGTGCGGCGGTGGCCTTTTTACGGACATCCTTGTCCAGCGGATCGGCCTCCGCGAATCGTCCCAGAGCCGAGGCCGCTGCCGCCGCTACTCCGTCGTTGGAAGAGTTTACCTCTTCCAGCACAGCGCCAAGAGCGGAGGATTTGTGTAACTGACCAAGCCCGGTCAAAAGCGCCTGGCGGACTTCGGCGTTCTTCTCGACCTCCAGGCGCTCCAGCAGTTTCTCTGTGGCGCCGTCCTGGTTGAGTGAGGCCGTCAAAAGTGCCGCTTCTTTGCGGACCTCGGCCGAATCGTCGCCGCACAGGGTGCGGACCTGGCTGCGAATGTCTTCGTTAAGCGGTTCGTTGGAGATTATCCTGTCATTGGCTATCTTCAACCCCACCAGACGGACGTCGCGGATCTTGTCCTTGAGCATACCCAGCAGCATTTTATCGCGGGCGGCCGATGCGGTGGCGGTATACAGGTCGCTCATTGCCTTTCTAAGGCGGTTGCGCAGGCGGGCATTGCGGTCCTTGAGAGCATCCCGTGACTCTGCCAGGTTTTTGACCACCTCGGCCAGCCATTCGTGGCGGGGCCTGGACTTGTTCCGACGCCACCATTGTTTCCATTTGTCTGCATTGTCGCCGAATGTTCCGATGCTGGTGATGTTCTCCAGGGCCGAGAAGACTTTCTGACGGATGATATCGTTCTTATCGTTCAGAAGTTCAATCAGTGCCGATACTACTTCCTTGCGGGGTGACCGGCCCAATGCGTCTATCGCTGCAAGGCGAACCGCCGTCCAGTCAGAGTGGTCCTTGCGGTGATGCCCGGCCGTGGCGATTAGTTTATCTGTTACGCCATGGTCTTTATAGGAGGCCAGCGCTTCGGCCGCGGCTGCCCGAACGTCGGGATTCTCGCCGGTAAGCATTGCCATAAGCGGTTCTATGAAGCTTTCGCCGTCGCCGTCGTCAGCGGCGATGGCGCCTGCTATGGCGATTCGTGCGGCGTCGTTGTTTTTGTCTTCAAGAAGTCGGCGAAGGGTCTTTTTCGCCTGCGGGTAGGGGCGCGTAAGCAGCAACTTGGCCGCTTCGAGTCGGGTCTGGGGCGACCGCTGGGCGCCCGTCAGCTGCCCAGTCAGTGTCTTAAGTTCCATTTTCTGGTCCGGTGTAAGTTCACCGGAGGTGCTCTGGCCGCACGAACTGACCGTCGAAAGTGTGCATATCCCCAATACTAAGAGTGCATGGCCAAAAGTTTTCATTTATCGTCAGCGTCCATAGTTCGTTGTTTATCGCCCTCGATACCGCTTTGTCCGACGCCTTTATCTATTTTTATATCGGCGAGGGCGTATTGTCAAACTTCAGTGTTAAAATACTCCAGACCGGCGGCGCTTGAATCCGCCGATTCTCATGTTAGGATATCTGCCATGGCGAAACGAAAATCCAGAAAGAACCGCGACTCGAAGCCCGACGACCCGGCCATGACATATAAATCCGCCGGCGTGGATATAGACGCCGGCGAGCAGTTCGTGGACAGTATCCGCGGCATGGTAGAGCAGACTTACACGCCCCGTGTTGTAAAGTCCTACGGCGGCTTTGCGGGCATGTTCCGTCTGGACTACAACGAGCGACTGTTCAAGCGAAACTATACAGAACCGCTGCTGGTGGCCTGCACCGACGGTGTAGGCACGAAACTCAAGGTGGCCTTCGCGGCCGACAAACTCGATACCGTGGGCGTTGACCTGGTGGCCATGAACGTAAACGACATGATCTGCTGCGGAGCCGAGCCGCTGTTTTTCCTGGATTACATGGCCGTGGGCAAACTCGACCCCAAGCGTAATGCCGAGATAGTCCGGGGCATCGCCGAGGGTTGCCGACTGAGCGAATGCGCGCTTCTTGGCGGTGAGACGGCTGAGATGCCTGGCTTCTACGAGCCGAAAGAGTTCGACCTGGCCGGCTTCGCAGTCGGCGTTGTAGAGCGGAAAAAGGTAATCGACGGCCGGGGCGTTTGCCCAGGTGACGTGGCCGTGGCAATCGCATCTGACGGGCTGCACTCAAACGGGTTTGGTTTGGCCCGGAAGGTCCTGCTTGATAAAGCCGGCTTCCGCCTGGCCGATCGCCCAACCGAGTTGGAGGGGGGCACGCTGGGTGAGGAATTGCTGCGGCCGACGCGGATATACACTCAGGCGGTGCTTGGCGTGCTGCGGGCTTACAAGAAAAAGCGTGTCGTCCGCGCCATGGCGCACATCACCGGCGGGGGGCTACCGGGCAATCTGCCTCGGGCGATGCCGGATGGGCTGACTGTTCGCATTAAGCGTGGCTCTTGGCATGTTCCGCCAATTTTCAAACTCATCGCCGAGCGCGGGCCGGTCGACCAGATTGAGATGATGCGGGTATTCAACATGGGCGTTGGGTTCGTGATGATAGTCGCGCAGAAGTTCGCGCCGTCGATAATGTCGCGGCTTCGCAAATCCGGCCAGCGGTGCTGGGTTCTCGGAAAGGTCTGCAAAGGCGGACCCGAAATCCAGTGGGCCTGAAAAAAAGGGCCGGCAACTTGTTTGCCGGCGGGATTAAATAATTTCCAGCACTTCCGTAGCGGCATGTCGTCCGGCAAGGCGGATGGAAAGAGTCCGGCCGAGGGTTTTGCGGTGGGTCTCCAGGGCCAGTTCCGGCGTGTTGTTGTTCTGCGACAGATGGGCTATGCACAGCCATTGCAGGCGGCCTTTGCCGTGGCGGCGGATGAGTTCGGCCGACTCGATGTTCGATAAATGTCCGCCCGGCCCGCGGATGCGACGCTTGACAAATGGCGGATACAAGCCGGCTTCCAGCATTCGCGGGTCGAAATTGCTTTCCAAAATAACCGCATCCAGTGAGGAGATGAGGTCGGCCAGCCCGGCGAAAACGTGGCCAAGGTCCGTCAGTATGCCCAGGCGGTGTTTACCATCGTCGATGACGAAGGCCGACCCGTCCGCCCCATCGTGCGGCGTAGGGATGGTCTGCACGCTGACACCGTCAAATTTCAGCACATCGCCGCAGCAAAAGTGACTTACGCCGCGGAATTTTCCCAGCGGCACACGCTGCCAGGCGGCCTTGAGTGTCTGCGGCGTCATGTACACGGGCAGTTTGAACTTGCGGTGATATATTCCCGCGCAGCCGACGTGGTCGGCATGATCGTGAGAGATAATCACAGCGTCGGCGTCGCGAATGTCGAGACCGGCCGCGGCCAGGCGGGTATCGGCCCGTTTGCCGCTTATGCCCGCGTCGAATACCAGCCGCGCGCCACCGGCCTGCACATGGTAACAATTGCCGTTGCTTCCGGATTGGAGCGAAATAACTTTCATGCCGCGATTTTAACCAAGTCTTTCATGAATTTCACGATTTACATGGAAAGACGAAATGAGCTTTCAAACTTATAAGCCCGTGTTGAATTTCGCGAAGGCCATGTAACCTGTGGATTTACGGTATTGGCGGTTATTTGCTTAATGGGGGGCATAACATTATTATGGTTCGCCATGCCGGAAAGACTTTCCAGACGACAGAGGATTTTGCTCAACGCCGTGATGCTGGGCATTTTAGTGGCCAGCGGGGCCGCTGCATGGCTTCTGGTGCATATGCGGCGACAGGAGCGTATTGACGCCGTCGAGCTCGGCGCACAAATTATCAGTAAAATCAAGACTCGCGGCCTGGGCCATTACTGGCCGCAGGATAATCCCGAGGTGCTGTGGTACCTGGTCAATAACACGGATGGCCGTGAGGTCGGCTGGAACGTGCTTCTTATAAGTCCTCGCGACGGACAATACAGGGGCAGGGAAATATTTACGAACTCCGTCGCCGGAAGCCGCTCTGAGGAAAACTGGAGTGTCGACGCCGACCTTGCGTCGGTTCGGTACGAGGGGATAATACAGGCCCCCAATCTGGTCCAGCGGACACGGATTACATTCGACAACGGCAAGGTCACAGTGGCCCGGGGCGACCGCGCCGTCGAGTCATCCGTGCCCGATAACTATATTCCAGAAGGCATTTTCAACGTCGTGCTTCGCGAAGTGGTATCGGCCGGCGAGGTCGCCGACTTCATGATGATATTCAACAGCGAGGCAATCGCCGACGGCAGGGTGAATTTTCAGAAGGTTATAATCTCGCCCCAGGGCGGCGGTAAGGCGGTGGTGAATCTTCCGGGCAGGTCGGTAAACACCTACACGTTGGACCAGGATGGAAAGATTACGAGAATAAAAATGCGGGGCAGGGGGCTGGTTTTCGAACTGGTGCCGAAAGACACGCTCGAGAAATATTTCCGCCGCGAGTTCCACAGGGAACCGCCGGATCTGCCGGATCGTTGATTAATTAATCGGTTATTCGCTGAATCCGGGCCGTCTCTTATCGCACCGGCCGTCGGTTCTTTTCGCGAAGTTCCCTCGCGCGTTCGACGATTTCTTCTTCCTCGGGCTCCTGTCGTGGCTTCAGCTCGAAGTGCAAATACCGCTGGTCGTGGTATGTCCACGGGGCCATTTGGCTCAGCAGGTCTATCGGCGGAATTTCATAAGCCGGCCGGCGGATGTTGCGGTGTGTCTTGAGCGTTTCGTAGCCGGCCTTGCGGAGGATAATGTCGTAGTCGCCGTACCACGTGAACGGCATGGTCAGCGGCGTCCGCCCGACTTCCTTGTCCGAGACGTAAACAAGAGCGCCCGGCGGCGAGGAGGTTATCTCCATCTCCCGCTCGACGCATCCGCCGCAGGCAATCGCCAGCGTCAGCAATATAAACATATATCTCATCACGCAGGTATTATTGTTCAGCATGCACGGCCGTTACAAGTTTATTTTCACACTTTCTGCCGGCGGCTTATCACCGCACCGTTTTTACGGCCTTTTCCTTATCTTCCGCTATCCTGTTTTCAGTCTTCCTCGATGTATTTCCTGCTCATCAGGAAGGTCAGTTTCGAGAGGACATCTTTGGGCAGCGTATTTTTGAGGATTTTGCGGGCCACGGCCATGTTCGTCCGCCGGGTGATGTGGACGATGATGATTTTCTCGTTGTTCATGCCGTCCAGCACGCCGGCCAGTTCCGATGCGTGCAGGTGCTTTCCGGCGGCGGCCCGGCCGCGATGCTCATCGTCGAGGAAGGTGCACTCTATCAGCAGCGCCCGGGCGTTGGCCACGTATGGCAGTTTTGCGTATTCGGCCGCGGCCGTGTCGCCCAGATACGCCGCCAGCGGCACCTCCACGCGGTTGGTCACCTCGACGCCTTTTTCCTTCAGTTCCACTATCTGCGGGCCGGTGAGGCCGTGGTATTCCTTTTTGAGTTTCCGCCGCACGTCGATGAGCGCGAAGCCCAGCGAGCCGCGGATGTGGTTTGTGGGGAACGCCCGGGCGATGAGGTCGCGGCGGATCCGGTAATCGTCGCCGGGTTTCATGCCGACGAACCTGTGCGGCGGCACGTGGCCCTCGACGCGTCCCCACGCGCTCATCAGGTCCTTCAGCGGGCCGACGAGGTTTTGCGGCACCAGCGCCATGCCGCCCTCGATGCCCTGGAAGTCGCGCTGTGCGAAGTAGTAGGGCAGTCCGGCCACGTGGTCCATGTGCCCGTGGGTCAGCAAAACGTGGTTGACCGTCAGCGCCTCGCGCGGGCACTTGCCGATGTCGAACACGCAGTCCAGTTCCGGCGCGACGATGACGGACTCCTCGCCGGCGACGCTGTAGCCGGCGAGCGTGAAATCGCCCATGTTTATCTGCGACAGTTTGTAAGGTCTTATCTTCATATCAGGCCGGCACGAATGGTAGCCGCAGGCGCGCGGCCGGTCAAGCGGGCGGCGCTTTGGAATGCGTAAATAATTCTGCGGCGAGCGGATATTATGATTTACAGAGGCGATTTTCCGCAGGCCCGCCGCCAAAGACCGGCCGCGGGATAAATTTATTTCTTATGGAACAGATTTGGGCGAAAATCGACAAACGCATAGATTCGCATACGAACTTCGGGAAAGGAAGGTGCATTATGAAATCCAGGGCGATACTGACGACAGCGATGGTGCTGGTATTTTGCGCCGCGGCCGCCGCCGGCGAAAGCGCCGCCGCGGACAAGGTCGTGGCCGGGGGCAACGAATTCGCCTTCGACATATATTGCAAACTCGCTGCCGACGGCGAGGGCAACCTGTTCTTCTCGCCGACCAGCATTCACACGGCCCTTGCGATGACATACGCCGGCGCGCGCGGGCGGACCGAGCAGCAGATGGGCGAGGTGCTGCACTTTACGCCGGGTCAGGAGAAACTGCACCCGGCCTTTGAGCGGGTGATAAATTCGCTCAACTCGCCGCGGAAGGTTACCGTCCGCCTCAGAGAAAACGGCAAGTGGAAGGTAGAGAAGCAGGACGCCTACCAGTTGACAGTCGCCAACGCGCTGTGGGGGCAGCAGGGGTATCCGTGGAAGGATGATTTCATAAAACTCACGCGCGTCAATTACGGGGCGGGCCTGCACGAGGTGGACTTCGCCAAAACCGAGGCGGCGAGGGAGAAGATCAACAAGTGGGTCGAGCAGCAGACGAAGGACAAGATTAAGGACCTCATACCAAGCGGCGCGCTGAACGACCTGACCCGCCTCGTGCTGACAAACGCGATGTATTTCAAGAGCCAGTGGGCAGAGCAGTTCAAGCAGCGCAACACCAAAGACAAGCCGTTCCACCTGGGCGGCGGCGAGAGCGTCGAGACGCCGATGATGTATCAGCAGGAAAAGTTCGGATACATGGAGACAGACGACTTCCAGGTGCTGCGGATGGCGTATAAGGCGGGCGACCTTTCGATGGTGGTGCTGCTGCCGCGCGAGGTGGACGGCCTGGCGGAGTTGCAGAAGCAACTGACGGCCGCGAAACTCGACAAGTGGCTTGATGGCATAAAGCCCGCGGAGGTGAAGGTTACGTTGCCGAAGTTCAAGTTCACCAGCCGGTTTTCGCTGGCAAAAAAACTGGCCGAGATGGGCATGGCGAATGCGTTCTCGCCGGAAAAGGCGGATTTTTCCGGCATGACGACGGCCGAGAAACTGTTCATATCCGACGTGATTCACAAGGCGTTTGTGGCCGTGGACGAGAAAGGCACCGAGGCGGCCGCCGCCACGGCCGTGACAATGATGGCCACGGCCATGCCGGTGCCCCAGCCCGAGCCGAAGGTCTTCAACGCCGACCATCCTTTCATGTTCCTCATCCGCCACAACGAGACCGGGAGCATCCTTTTCCTCGGGCGCGTGGTAAACCCCAAGGGCGAGTGAGCGGAAAGAGTCGCCGAATCAGGCGTTGCTGATTTGTATGAGTTTGTCCAGGGCGGCGTTTGCGCGGCCGGAGTCTATGGACTCGGCGGCCAGGGGGATGGCCTCGACTATGGTCTCGGCGTGTCCGGCGACGGCAAGGGCCGCGGCCGTGTTCAGGACAACTATGTCGCGGGCCGGCCCGGGCCTGCCGGCCAGAACGTCGCGAATCTTCTGCGCGGATTCGTCGGCAATGGTCACGGTCAGGTCGTCCATCGTGGCGCGTTTGAGGTCGAAATCTTCCGGCGCGACCGTCTCCGTGGAAACGCTGCCGTCCTTGAGTTGCGATATCTTCGTCTCGGACGTGGTGGAGATTTCGTCGAGGCCGTCTGCGGCGTGAACCACCATCGCCCGCTGCGAGCCGAGCAGTTTCAGCACGTTGGCGATAACCGCGGTCAGCGATTCGTCGAACACACCCATCAGTTGCCGCTTAGCCCCGGCCGGGTTCGTCAGCGGCCCCAGCAGGTTGAACACCGTCCGCACGGCCAGTTGCTTCCGCACCGGCGCGGCGTACTTCATGGCCGGGTGGCACAGCACGGCGAAGCAGAAGCACACGTTCGCCCCCGCCAGGCAGCGTTCGACCAGTTTCGGTTCTGCCTCGATGTTCACGCCCAGCGCCGCCAGCACGTCGGCCGAGCCGGTCGGCCGCGTCGAGGTGCGGTTGCCGTGCTTGGCGACCTTCACTCCCGCCCCGGCGGCCACGAGCGCCGCGGCCGTGGATATGTTGAACGTGGCCAGTCCCGTGCCGCCCGTGCCGCAGGTGTCTATGACCTCGGCCCCGGCGGCGTCTATCCGCACAGAGTGCTCCCGCATGGCCTGAGCGGCGCCGGCGATTTCCTCGGGCGTTTCGCCCTTGGCGGCCAGGGCGGCCAGCAGCCCGCCTATCTGCGCATCGGACCACACGCCTTCCATAATCCGCCCGAATGCCCAGTACGCCTGCTCGCGGCTCATCGGTCCGCCGGAAAGCACTGTCTTAAGCAAACTTGCGTATGTCGGTTCCTTCATATTATCTTCCGTCGAAATAATCGCGGCGGATTATAATCTACACTCCGCTATATTAACAGTTAATATCAGGTAATATCAGGCGTATGGACCCGATGGTATTTTTTATTTTGGCGTTGTGCACGCTGCCGGCGGCGGGCGGATTTCTGGCCGCTTTGTGGGTGGCGCACCGGGCGGAGATGCCGCGCGCATCGTGGATATGGTGGCGACTGGCGCTGACGAGCATCCTGGCCGCCGTGATAATCGGCGCCATGGGGGTGCTCGTATGGGTTATGGCCCGGCCGTGATGCCGTGATGCGAGGGGGGATAAACTCTGGCGGCGTGCGTTGTAATTGGCAGTTTGGCGCAGGTTGGTTATAATGAATTAACCGCGTTTTAATCGCGGCGTTTTATAAAAGTCGATGTTGCGCCGCCCCGGGCGGCAGAGAAATGGGAGTATAGTGTGAAAAACCGAGGTATGTTGACCCGTGTAGGAATTGTATTTTCCGTATGGTTTTTAACGGCCTGTTTGGTAGGCGGAACGTCTGAAGCGGCCCCGGCCGCGACGCGCCCGGATGTCTCGGCGACAGCGCCGGACAGCGCCGGCTTATGCGCCACGGTGATTGACGAGGCCCTGGCGGGGCGGTTCGACGAAGCGGTGGAAAAAGCCGCCTCGGCCGCGGGCTCTTCCGGGCAGAATTCCACGGCCGCGCGTCTGGCCGAACTGCTCGACGAGTACGTCGCCCGCAGCAGGAAATGGGAGGCGCACCGCCAGCAGGAATACGAACGGACAGTCCGTCGCGTGCAACGGGCGATGCTGGCCCAGGAATTCACGGACGGCGCCGACAAGGGTCAGCTGGAGAAAATCGGTAAGGCGCGGGAGAAGATGTCCGACCTGTCGGTTTTGTCGCACGAGGCCGACAAACGCGAACTGCTGGAGCAGGCGGATGGGGAAAAAGTGGATGAACTGAAAAAAGAGTCGCTGGATGCGTTGAGCAAGGCGGGCGAGCACATTGACGAAGTTGAAAAATTATTCAGGGGCGGCGATTCTAAATACCACAGGCGGTTTCGGGATACCATCGACACCGTGCGGCAGCGCATGAAGAAATACAGGGACCTCTGGACTGACGTGACTGCGGAAAATCTGCAGCGAAAACTGGCCGAGGGCGAGTTCGCAAAAGTCGCCGATGATTTCCGCCAGTCGCTTGCCGACGTGGAAGCGATGGTGACCAAGGAGCCCTGGCAGGTGGCGCTGGTTCACGCCAGGGTGGCCTCGGAGGTGGCGGGCGAAACGCGCCGGCCGGGCGAAGAACAGTGGTATAAGACGCTGGTGGAGGATGTTATTTCGCGCGGCACCAGGGCCATGGCCGATGCGCGGTGGCGCGATGCGCTTGAGGCCTATGTCGGCCTCAAGGAACTCGAGCCGGATAATCTCGAATACCAGCGGCGTCTCAAGCAGATTCGCCAGCACGTGCGCGTGCTGAGTCTTTATGGCGGTAAAGAGGATGAAGAAGCCGACGACGATTCGGCCGAATCCGATATGGACTGGCAAAGGCGGGTTTCCGGCGTGGACGCCAAGATGGTTAAGGACGCCATCTCGAAGATAGATTCCTATTACGTGACCAGCGTGGATTACAGCAAGTTGATTCACAGCGCGCTTTTGAGCATAGAGGTCCTGGCCAAGACGCCTCAGGTGGCCAATACGTTCGAGGGGCTCAAGGACAACGAGGCGAAGCGGGAATTTTTACAGGAAATTGACGACCTCAATAAGCATTTCGAAAAACAGGACCGCCTTGACCACATGGATTTGCAGCTGGCCCTGGTCGTTCTGCTGGGCGCCTCCGATAAAACGGTCAACATTCCCACCGAGGTTCTGGCCGTCGAGTTCGCCGAGGGGATGATGGAAGAGCTGGACAAGTTCAGTTCGATGATCTGGCCGGACGACGTGTCGGATTTCCAGAAGCAGATTTCCGGTAAATTTTACGGCGTGGGGATCCAGATAACCAAGGACCCCGGCCAGCCGCTCGAGGTTGTTACGCCTTTGCTGGACACGCCCGCATACAATGCCGGCATCAAAAGCGGCGACAAGATAATCGAGGTTGAAGGAAGGCGGACCGAGGATTTCTCGCTCGATCGCCTGGTCAGAATGATAACCGGTCCCAAAGGCACGAAAGTTAATCTGAAGATCAAACGCGCGGGCATGCTGGAGCCGTTCGAGGTGTCGTTAGCCCGCGACGAAATCAAGATTCAGACGGTGCGCGGCTGGCGACGCAAGTCGGACGGCACATGGAGTTACACGATCGATTCGGTCAAGTTCGCGCCTACAGGCGAAAACGAGAAAATCGGATACATTCGCCTTACGCAGTTCACAAAGCAGACTTCGGACGACATGGAAAAGGTTCTGGAAGATCTCCGCGAAGACGGCGTGGATTCGGTGGTGCTGGACCTGCGATTCAATCCCGGCGGGATGCTGCGTACGGCCATAGAAATAGCCGATGAGTTCCTCTCGGATGGCGTGGTGGTTTCCACCCGCGGCCGCCAGGTCAAGTCCGCCAAGTACGACGCCGGTTCCAGGGGCGAGTTTCACAAGGGCAACCTTGTCGTGCTGATCGACCAGTACAGCGCGTCGGCATCGGAGATTGTTTCCGGGGCCATGAAGGACCTTAACCGCGGTCTCATCATCGGGCAGAGGACTTACGGAAAGGGCAGCGTGCAGAACATACTGTCAATCCGCGCAAAGAGGGCGTATTTGAAACTGACCACTGCCTATTATTACCTGCCTTCGGGGCGGCTGATTCACCGGCGAAACGGCGCGGAAAAGTGGGGCGTGGACCCCGATATAAGGGTGGATATGACGCCCGGACAACTGCAGAGATGGCTTGAAATTCGCCGGGAGACCGACCTGCTTAAAAAAGTGGATGAGCAACGCCTCGACCGTCAGCTCAGTCGCCAGTTCAAGGCCGACATACAACTCAATACCGCGGTTCTTATGCTGCGGCTGATGCGCCTCCAGAGGGAACTTAACGAGCATCCTGAAAAAATCGAGACCGAAGGCAAAATAGCGGCCTGACTAACCGCCCACGACGGCCGCGGGGCGAGGTTTATGCGTTTTGACTTCCGCAAAAGTTTGGTCCTGTGGGGGATGCTTGCGGCAGCATTGACGGCCGCGTTGCTCAGTTCGTGCATGTCCGAATCCGCTCCGAAAGTCAATGAATCCGACATGAACTCGCCGGATGTTGTTATGCTTTTTACCGGCGGCACACACGGCATGCTGGAAGTGTGCAACTGCGCGGGGCCTATGGCGGGCAGTCTGTCGCGGCGCAGCGGGCTCATCGCCGCGTATCGCCGGAAGTTTCCCGATGCCATCGTGCTGGATACGGGAGATGTGTTCTGGGTTTCACCGGAAAATCCCCGCAACAACTACATTTTGCGGGCTTACGCCGCGGCCGGTTACGATGCGGTTGTCCTCGGCGACCAGGAATGGTCCGTTGAGCCGGCGCGTCTTGAAAAACTGCTCAAATCGCCGGATAAGCGCCAACGCCCGACATACCTGTCCACCACCGTTTCCCTGAAAAAATCGCACGGGCGTGAACTGCCTGTTACGGATGTCATAAAGCGGGATTTTAACGGGGCCCGTGTGGCCGTGCTGTCCGACCTTCGGGCCGAGGCGATGTATTTTTTACCGGATGATCTTCGCGACAAGCTGGCCTTCACGCCTTTCCGGCAGCTGGCGGAGAAGGTCAAATCGCTGAAGCAGCAGGGCTACGTGGTGATTGTTGTTTCGCACATGCCGTCGGAGCATACCGAGAAGCTCGCCGGGCAGTGCCGGCCGGACCTTATTATACGGGGGCACACGATGGTAACCGATGACAATATACAGCGATGCGACGGCGTGCCGTTTGTCGAAGTCGGCGGACACGAGGTCGTCGGTGTGTTAAAGATGGATATATCCGGCGGCGAGATAGGGGATATCGAATTTTACACAGAGGCGGTGGACCGTCGCTGGCCGGCGGATGAGAAGTTAATCGACATTTACCAGGCCTACGCCCGCGAGGCCATGAGGCGCACTCTCGATTACGAACGCAAGGAGGGTTTGGACTATGTTGCATCCTCGCGTTGCGGCCAGTGCCACGGCCCGCAGTACGAGGCGTGGCAAAAGACACGGCACGCCCACGCTTACCGGACGCTGCGAAGGGAGAACCGCCATATCGACCCGGAATGCGTAACGTGCCATACAACGGGCTTTCACACGGCCGGGGGCTTTTACACTTACGAAAGAACGCCGAAACTGGCCGGCGTCGGTTGCCAGGAATGCCACCGGTTCAATGTCGATGAGCATCTGGCCGAAGGTTACGAGACTGCGGAAATAAACAAAGATGTCTGCACCACGTGCCATACCCGAGTGACCGACCCGCACTTTAATTACCAGCGGCGGCTGAAAAATATCCATTGTCCCCGGATGGAGCAAACCCCGCCGACGACCATGCCTTAATCAGCGTAAGCATGCTTTCACTTCTTGCTTAACAGAAACGTGCCCGCTACGCCGGTTTGCGTATGATGACGTCGAGAGTCATGTCCACAAAGGCCGGGTGGACATTGGGTGCGGCGCGAGAGAGGAACGCGCGGTATCTGGCGTCGCTCGTGAAAGCCCGCGCCAGGCGGAAAGGTATCGAACGCTTTGCCAGAAATCCGGCCTTGTAACTGATCACGTCCAGTTTGTCCATTGGCGCAATGGCCAGTTCGAATTCGTGGTAACTCGCACCGCGGCCCATGCGCTGTATCCGTTCGCCGGTTTCGGGGCGGCTTTCGTCGAATACTTCGTTGTAAATCGCCCGCGGGCTGAATCGCGAGTACTTCGACGCCAGCGCCGGGGGCAGCCAGTGGAAAAACGGCAGCATCGAACTGTGGTTGTCGAAATACCACAGGCGGTTCGGCGTGTCGGCCACGCACAACAGGCCACCGTCGCGCAGTAGTTGCCACGCCTGCTTAAGAAGGTTCAGCCGCTCGGCGGGCAGAAGGTGCTCCAGGCATGCGAAAACCAGTATCGTGTCGAACTCCCTTCCGGCGAACTGCTCTGCGATTTGCGTGGCGCTTGCCTGGTGAAAATCGGCGTGAAGGTCGTAAACTTCGCATCTTTTCCTCGCGGCCGCCAGGGCGCCGACGTTGGTGTCGATGGCCGTTACCGCCGCCTCCTGCTCGGCCAGCGCGACGGTTGCGATTCCCGTTCCGCAGCCGATTTCCAGAACGTCCGTGTCGTAAATCCCCTCGGCGTCGTCCATCCATGGTATGTAATAACGCCGCACCTCGTCGAGACGCTCGGTTAACTGGTCAGCCAGTTCGATTTTGCCGTTTTCCGTGGAAAGGTATTCGTCGTCGCCGGAGAAAAAATCATTCCGCAGCGATTTCTCTAACGCCTCCAGTCCTTTATCGTCCGGCCGGCGAAAATTACGTTCGAGCCGTTCCGGGATACGCCGCCCGAGGAAAAATTCCTTGAACCGGCGCCTGCGCCGGCTTCGATATGGAAGCAGTTTTTCCAGCATTTTTATTTTTCCTCGTCCTGCTGTGAGGGTGGCTGCCCGCTTTGGTTTTCATTTTCGCCGGGCGGCGGTGGCGGCTGGTCCTCGTCCTGCCCGCCGGGTTGCGGTGGGGCGGGGGGCGCCTTGGACAAAGAAACGGCGTCCACCACGGTAGTGCGGGCGATGAAATCGCCGAGCCGCTGGCGGTTGCGGTTTATCAGAGGCACCATCAGCAGCAGCGGAAACGGCAGCGGCCACAGAAAGGTCAGTTCTATTATTTTTATAAGGTTGCGCAACATCGCCTGCTGGAAGTCGCAACCCACCGCACCTGTGCTGACGACGCGGAGTTTGAATATCATCTTTCCAAGTGTGGCGCCGAACCGCCATTCCATCAACGCGCAATATAGGGCGTAGAGGACCATGGTGGTTATCGCGGCGTAGACCGCGGTGTCGGGCATTTGCTGTTGCGAGATTAACTCTTTGAGTTTTTCGAAAGATTCGACCGGCGCCGGGAAAATCATGCCCGCCACAAAACTCGGTATCAGCAGGTCGATAATCCCGGCCACGAGCCGCTTTGTCAGCGTACCGGGGACCACGTGCTCGGGAAGGACGAAAAGGCCCGCCATCTGGTTCGAGCGGAACACGAACAGGAAGAAGAAGATTCCGCCCACCACGACCCACATGAAGTAGGAGAAGTATTTCTGGCCGTGATTAGTGGGGACCTCCTGCCGGAATACTTCAACGTCCGTTTTGGACAGAACGCCGCCTGTTTTATCGCAAACGGCGAGTTTAAGCCGGTCATTCTGCCGCCACAGCAGGGCGAACTGGCCGGCGTTGCGGGCGGCCATCGGAATGTTGTCGCGGCGCCATCGCAGTTTCTCCACGGGCTGGCGTGTGAATCTGTTGTCGGAAGGGTCGAATATCGCCAGTTCCAATTTGGCCGACATCCCGGCCGGCTTTGTTGCGGCGGCGGGCTTTGTGGCGCTTTGGCCTTGTTCAGCATCGCCCGGGACCACAAAGAGAATCCCCAGCCGGTCTTTCCAGCCCAGCATGCCCGCCACGGGGCGGGCGGCGAGGCGGTTATCGAGGTTAACTCGACTCCATTTTTCCCCGTCGAATTGCAAAAGGATATTTTGGGAGGGATTATCCACCATTACGTAGATATCGCTCCCGGCCGCGGCGAGATGGAGGGTGGATTCTTCATCCACATCCGCGTATTCGGGCAGGTCGGCAAGGTGCTTCCATTGGTCTGTTTTATCCTGGAAAAGACCGTAAACTATTTTGCCGCCGTCGGGCATAGTAGCCGCAGCGCTTGTCGTTGCGGCAGGGGCGGTGGCCGGCTTCGTGGCCGGGGACGTTGTCGGCGTGCCGTCGCCGCGGGGCACGATGGCGACCACCCGGCCGCCGGTTTTCTGTTTCACCGGATACTTCAGGCACATTGCCGCCGGCGGTGCATCCTTGGGCCAGAGCGGCTGTTGCGGTTTGAGCCCGATGGTGCGTTCGCCTTCTGCATTGTAAAAGATGTAATTGCCGTCGGAGGTGAACATGTGCAGATTGCGTCCGGCCGCGGCCGCGGCGGGCCTGCCTGTTTCCGGCTGTTTGGTGGCCGGTTCCCATTTGCCGCCGGTGGGGCGGGCCGCGATGCGGAACGTTCCTTTCTCCCGGTCGAAACGCACCAGCCACAGGTGTTCCTGCCCACCGGTGAAGATAAGTTCGCCTCCATCGGTTGATTGTTTCGCCCCGGCCGGAGCTGAGCTTGCGACCAGCAGCAGGCACAAAGCTATCGGCAGCACACACCGCGGGAACGGCAGTAGTCTGCCCGTTTTGTCTGGCTGGGCGGTCTTATTCACTGTCCGGCGTCTCCTTCGGTATTGAGGCGTCAACGCGTGTAATATTTTCCTGAGTTATCCCGGCCGGCAGGTGTTCGGCGAGTCGGCACGCCTTGCGTGACCACTTGTCCTCGGTGGTCATCTCCGAGAGCAGCAGGTGGATGCTGCTGTTTTTCTTCGGCCAGGTTATTTTTATGTCGGTGGGCATCATCGCCTCGCCCTCGCCGTCGCTGTCGCCGGTGTCGATGGGGCGGTAATCCTTCAGCCGTGCGTTCATCACGCGCATACCGTCATGGTCGAAAAAATTCACCATGAACGGCCTGGCCGGTTTGCCCTCGGCCCAGCGGAAGTAAACCTCGCGGCGAGAAACGATGCGGCCGGTTATCGGCTGGCGTTCGATGTAGGTCAGCACGTACGCGCACGGGTCGGTGCTCATGGTCCTGATGACGGTGGGGCAGTCGGTGAAGTCGGCCGGCAGTTCGCAAACGGCCAGCACCGCCAGCAGCTGGTTAGGGTCTATCGGCAGCGACGACGCCCCCGCAGCGCCGGCGTATTTGTTCATGCCGTACCATGCGCGGCTTTGCTGTCCCATACGGTACCACAGGTAATACACGCCGTCGGCGACGCTGCTGCCCAGGCGGAACAGTTCGTAAGAGGCCGTCTCCCTGCCGATGAGGACGAAATCGTGCGGGCCGCCGACCTTCGGCCCCTTGCCAAGAAGCAGCAGACCGTTGGGGCGGGCCACGGGGCTGGTCGAGCCCCAGGAGGCGGTGCGGCCTTTGTCGTCGCTTAGCGTGATGCGGATTTTCGCGCGGGCCCACAGGCGCGGCACGGCCGTGGCGTTGGCGTTGTAATCGCCCACGAGTTCATCCTGCGATTTCATCGTTTCGGGGCACTTCGCGCAGCTGCCGAGGACCAGGGCCATTGCCGCTGATGCGAACAATGCCGCCCGCCAAAGAAGCGTCGAAGTCGCGCTTTTCGAGGATTTTTTATTTGCCATGCTTAATTCTCGCCAATCAGAGTTCGCCCGCCAGGATCTGACCGAGTTGTCGGCTGACCTGGGAGATTTTTTCCTCGGTCATGTGAGGGTCCGTCACCTCGTACTGTTTTTTGTCGCCCTTGAATCGCATCAGCCACACGTCCCGGCCGTCTTTCCTGGTTGCCCCTTCGTAACTGAGAATTTTTTTCCGCATCAACACCAGCGCCAGAACGAAGCGGAACGAGACCCTCTCGGGCTGGTCGCCAAGGCGGACGAAAAAGTCCGACAGAACGTCGTCATCCACGAAGAGTTTCTTTTTTTCCTGCTTTTGCGGCATTTTCGCCTGCCAGATAGCGAAGTAATCTTTGTCGCCGGCATCCGCCGCGGACGGCCAGCACTCGCTGCAATAATCGTCGCGCACCAGTTCCTCGCCTTCTTCCCGGACGGCCGCGACGAAGTCCTGGCCTTCCTCGAATTCGCGCGAGCACTTGCAGCACGAGCCGGTTGCGGGCGTTATTTTGTATGACTTTGGCATTTTAAATCCGCCTGGAAATCACAAATGTTAACGCACAAACACGCGCTTAGCCAAGGCGCCCGGCGACATTATGCTCAATTTCGTCGAGCATTTTCAAAGCGCGTTTCAAATCGTCGGCGGAAGATTGTTTCAAATCGGCCGCCGCCTCTTTGTCATCCACCTGCGGGACGTTGATTCTGACGTTGTAGTCGCTCAGGCGTATGGTGGCCACCGCCAGTGCGGCCGAGGCGATGAGGTCGCTGACCAGCCACTTGCTGCATTTGTCGCAGAATTCCGTCAAATCGCCCAGCAGAGCCAGCGAAAGTTTAGTCGCCTCGCGCGGCACGGCGATAGCGGCCGCGACGGCTGTACGCATTTTTTCGTTCTTT
The DNA here is from genome assembly GCA_964472875.1 of uncultured Planctomycetaceae bacterium. Classification (GTDB taxonomy): domain Bacteria; phylum Planctomycetota; class Phycisphaerae; order SM23-33; family SM23-33; genus CAYYMD01. Next base: position 62,090 of record CAYYMD010000002.1, on the reverse strand, counting down.
TCGGGCGAGTCCTCCATCCGCGAGGTCTCCTGGAAGAAGCGGTAGGCCGCTACGTCGTCGGCCACGAGGTCACGAAACATCCTCCGGGCATTTTGCAGCCGCCCGGCCAGGTGCGAGTAGAATTCCTCGTGCTCGGCGAATTTCTTTTTTCCCCGCGTGAAATTCAGGGCCATTTCGCCCAGAGCCGCTCCCAGCGCGCCGACCACTCCGGCGACCGACCCGCCGCCGGGGGTGGGGCTTTTTGCGGCCGTTGCGTCGATAAAATCGTTGACCGACTGTGCGAGCATGTCGCTGCTTGCTTCAGTTTGACTCATCTTTTTTCCCTTCGGGGTTTTGGGTTTCAGTGGTATCGAGGTCCTCGGGAGCGGGCGTGGTGAAAACCTTCATCCACCCGTCGCTGCGGAGATATTTATCCGCCACGCGCATCACGTCGTCGGCGGTGACGTTGCGGTATAGTTTGACCATCTTTTTATCGAAATCGAAACCGAGGCCGTAGAGTTCGTTCATCGCCGCCGAGAACGCCATCTCATCCGGTTCCTGCGATGCGAGCAGTTTGGCAGTGAGAATAGTGTTGACCGCGCGGTCTATTTCCTTATCGGTCGGTCTTTCTTTGGCGGCGCGGGTGAGAATGTCGGTGATAATATCGGCCACGCGGGCGGCCTTGTCGGGGCTGCATGCTGCAAAGGTAATAAATGCGCCCGGCGCCAGGCCTGTCCAGTTGTAGGAATGAACCACGTAAACCAGCCGCTTGCCGCGAAGCGTGTTGTGCAGCGGGCCCGACGGCAGGCGATATCCGCTTACCAGCGTGTCCCAAACATCCATCGCCAGACGGTCATTGAGCTGGTCTGTGGTCATCCCCGGCTGGGCGATGATGACGGCCGTTATGTTCTTATCGGTCTTGAGTATTTTCACTGCCGGCTCGGTCGCCGTTGCATCTTCCGGGCCGGGCGTTGTCTGAGGCATATCGAGCCTGACCTGTCCTGAAGGCAATTCGCCGAACAGGCGTGCAATTTTCTTTTTTGCCTTGTCCGGGTCGAACTGGCCGTAAACAGCAAGTACGCACGAGTCGGCCCTGAGGTGCTTTTTGTGCCAGGCGGATATATCCTTAACGGTCGCCGAGCGGATAACTTCCTTGCGGCCGGACGGCATAAGGGCGTAGGGCGAGCCGGTGAAAAAGTTTTTGCGGAAAAATTTCATCGCCTGCGAGCGCCAGTCTTCGTCTATTCGGCCGATGGCCGAGAGTAAACGCGGCCGGATTATCTCCAGTTCCTTTTTGGGAAACTTCGGATGCAGAATGACATCTGAGAATATTTCCAGCGATTTGGGGAATTCCTCCGCCAGCGTGCCGGCCCGCCAGTAATACGAGTTGTATCCGCAGCCGGAGGAGATGCCGCCGCCGGCGCGGCTGAAGAACTCGCCGATTTCCTCGGCCGTGTAATTTTCCGTGCCGCGGGTGCTCAGCGTTGTTACCAGTTGCCCCATACCGTTGGTGGCTTTGTCTTCCAGCAGCACGCCGCCTTTTGAAACCATAGCCATGCTGACCAGCCCGCTGTCGGGCACCTCTCGCAGCACAACGCGCAGGCCGTTGTCCAGTTTTATCATTTCCGCGCGGGGTGATTCGTCGTTTTCCGTCGGCTCATCCGAGGTGTCGGTGGCGGCCTTTGTGGGCCTTGGCTTGAGCCGTGTTATGGCCATGTTTTTGAAATCGAAATATTTTCGGGCGACCTGTTTAACCCTCTCCGCCGTTACCTGCTGGATTTGGTCGGTATAGCCGGCCGAAAAATTCACGTTGCCGGTGGACAGCAGGTCACTGCCCAGGCGTGAGGAAACCGACTCGACCGTCTGGTCGGAGCGGACGTAATCGGAGACCTTCTGTCGTTTGGCTTTTTCGAGTTCCTCTTTCGTGACGCCTTCTTCGGTGATGCGCCTGAGTTGTTCGATTACCGCATCCTCTGCCTTGTCGGCTTGTCCGGGCGCGGAACGGAAATCGATACCGAAGACGCCCGCACCCCAGTCCGGGGTCCAGGAAAATGAGGATACGGAGGTAACCAGTTTTTTCTCACGCAGGACATTTTTCACGAGTCTGCTGGTCCGTCCGTTGCTCAGTATGTACGAGAGCACGTCGAGGGCGTGCAGGTCCTCGTTCATAATATCAACTGTGCGGAAACTGATTTGCTCGATGACCTCGTCGATTTCCGGATGGGTCTTGACCACGCGGCTGATGCCGTCAATGCGGGGCACCTCGGGCAGGATGAATTCGGGCTGGCGGCCGGGATGGTAATCCGCGAACTGCTTTTTCACCGTTTCCATGACGTCCTCGACATTCACATCGCCCACGATGGTAAGTATGGTGTTGCGGGGTACGTACATTCGCCTGTGATATTCGACCACGTCCTGATATTCGAGTTGGGACAGCGGTCGGGCGTAACCGATAATCGGCACGGCTGCGGGGTGCGTGCGAAAAACGCTTTGCATGTGTACCCTGTTAAGTTGCCTCTCGGGGTCGGACAGGTACATCTCGAGTTCGCGCTGGACCACGCCGTGCTCGCGACGGAAGTCACTTTGGTCGAACGTCGGCCGCGCAATCCAGTCGGCTATCAACTCCACGCAATCGTCGGTCTTGGCGGAATTGGCGGAGATGTAATAGCACGTGTGGGCCAGCGACGTGTAGGCGTTGGCCTGTCCGCCGATTTGAGCGACCTTGTCCGGCGGCTGGTGCATGGAGTCGGTGTTTTTGTGCATGCCGTGTTCGGCGCCCTGGGCGACGAGGTGCTCTGTAAGGTGGCTGATGCCGCAGCCGAGCCAGGGGCCCTCGTAGATGCCGCCTGCCCGCACGAATGCCCTCACGCACACAACCGGGGCGCGGCGTTGTGGTTTCACCACCACGGTCAGGCCGTTGCTCAGCACGGCCACGTTTACGTCGCCTTCGTAATGCGACGTTCTGCTTACCGACAGCGCGGCAGCGGATTTTGGCGCCGGTTCTTTGGTTGTGGTGGTTGTGGCCGCTTTGTCGCCGGCGCCGCAGCCGGTTAAAAGCGATGTGCAAATAAAACCTGCCAGTGCAGCAAATCTGAGTTTCAAATACATTGGATCTCTCCGAATAAGGCGGGAATTCCTGCCGCTGAAAGTTTCCGGTTAATCCTGCGATTGCTTGTCGTGTCTGTCAACTTCTCCCAGGTATGCCAGCGCCCGGTCAAGTTCGGTCTTAAGGTGGCTCACACGCAAAAGACTCTTTACGCGGGTCAACAGCTCCAGGCGGTTGACCGGCTTGGAGATAAAATCGTCCGTGCCGGATTCAACACCCTGTTCGATATCCGAAAGTTCGTTCAGGGCGGTCACCATTATAATCGGTATGTCCCGTGTCTGCGGGTCGGACTTCAGTTTTCTGCATACCTCGAATCCGCTCATCTTCGGCATCATTATATCAAGCAGGATGAGGTCGAACCTCTGCTGCCGGACTTTTTCCAGCGCCTTGATGCCGTCGGTGGCGGTTTCGACCTGTCCGCCGAGGTCTTCCAGGTACGCCACGAGGAGTTCGAGGTTCTGCGTGTTGTCGTCGACGACCAGGATTGTGCTGTCGGCGATTTTTGCCTGTTGGTTTGCTGACGGCTTTTTGGATTGGTTTGTCTTGGCCATGATTATATCTCCGAAGGAGTCGTTATGTCCGGGCCTGCCCCGAACAGCGCAAGGTAGGCAAACGTTTCCCTTAAGGTTAATCGGCGAATGGCCCGATAGCAACCCGTCAGTGCGGCTGATTGCACCGGCAGGTCGAACAAGGCCGAACTAAAATCATTTTAAAGAAGATGTGTAGGATTGTATTCGTAGTGATATGAAGTTAATTTATTGTTTTGTTCGACCTGCGGCCCGGTGGCGGAATTGGCAGACGCTGGGGACTTAAAATCCCCTGACCCAAAGGTCGTGCGGGTTCGAGTCCCGCCCGGGCCAATAAATGATAACCTACAAAGGGGCCGGCATGATTTAACCAGTGCCATGACATTTTCCTGCCGGAATATAATAATACCGCCCCGGCTCTTGCGAACCGAGGCGGTCAGACGAAGGTACACAACCGACGATTGTGGCCGTCGGCGGGCGCTGGAAATCAGCAGCGTTTTCTGCGGATTATCATTCCAATCGCTCCCAGCGTCATCAGCACCAGCGTGCCGGGTTCGGGAATGAGCATGTCCTGTTTGCACGGGCTGTACAGGTGGATCGTGGTCGCCGCAGGTGTATAGAAGTCCGGCGCCGCCTCGAGCAGGTTCTGGCCGCCGGTGGCGGCGTTGTCATTTTCTGTGATGTAAAAATCGCCGGCGGTCAGATCAAACGGATTGTCATCGGATTCGCACAGTGCTTCCCATATGGCGACCTGCAGAGAGGCGGCGCCGAGCGAATCGACGACACTGTCCGCCTTCGTTTCCCAAAGCCATCCGATGATGTCGCCGTTATGCAGGTCCGTAACCGGTTTTTCGGTGACGCCGGTGTTGCCGGCGTTACTGCTAAGATCCACGCAGTAAGCTTTATAGTCAACGCCTTGGTAGGTTATGTTCATCTGCCCTGCTTTGACCCGCTGGGTTCTGGAAGGCGAGTGAATTTTGACCTGCTGGTAAAATCCCATCCCGTTATAGGTCATCGTATCGGCCCGGACGGGAAGTGAAGTTGCGGCGATAGAGAAGACAGTGATGGTGATAATGGTCAGATTTTTCATAGTTTGGCCTCCTTTGGCCTGTGCGTTATAAAAATGTCCGAGCAGCGCCTCCGTTTGGCTTCTGCTCCCTCCGTACTCAACAGAAAGATAGGATTCAAAAATCACGGTGGCAAATCCGGGTGAAAATTATTTCGCATTTTTTGCCCCGCATTTGACAGTTGCAATCAGCGTGTCTACTATTCTGTGGAAGGAGCAGCGCCACTGGCCCGGCAGTTTCGCGGGAAACGACAGGACGCTGCGGTATATTTCGGTAACTTTGTTACATACAGGAGCGTGCGATGGCGGAAAACACAATTGACGTGACGGATGATAATTTTCAGCAGGAAGTTCTGGAGGCCGACGTGCCTGTTCTGGTCGATTTCTGGGCGGAGTGGTGCATGCCGTGCAAAATGATAGCTCCCATAGTGGAAGAACTGTCGGAGGAATACGGCGACAAGCTGAAGGTCGTCAAGGTTGACTGCGATTCCTGCCGGAATACGGCGGTCAATTACGGCATCAGCGCCATTCCGACTGTTATGCTGTTCAAGGACGGTCAGGCCGTGAAAAAATTCGTGGGCGTCAAACAGAAGCCGGAATTTAAGTCGGCCATTGACGAAGCGATTGGCTGAAACGAGAGAACCGCCGGTTGAATAAAGGATGTCGCTTATGAGATCTCTTCTGCGCGATGAGGTCCGCAGCATTGACCGTTACGCCATAGAAGAACTCGGCGTTCCGGGCGCGGTGCTTATGGAAAATGCCGGGCGTAACACGGCCGAGGCCGTTGTTGATTTCCTCGAAGGCGCGGACGGCAAAAAAGTTGCCGTTTTGGCCGGGGCCGGCAATAACGCCGGAGACGGGTTCGTCATAGCCCGTCATCTGAAGCGCCACGGGGCGGACGTGGATGTGTACCTGGCCTCGCCGCGCGAGAAAATAAAGGGCGACGCGGCCGTAAACCTGAAGATTATAGAGGCGATGTCGCTGCCGGTAAGTTCGCCGGGCGACGATGAGATTCCAACCTTCGGCGAGACGCTGGTGAAATACGACCTTATCGTGGATGCCCTCGGCGGCACGGGAATCAAGGGCGCTTTGAAGGGCACGTTGGCGGCTTGCGTGGAGCAGATTAACGCTGCCGGCAGGGCGGGCACGCCGGTGGTCAGCGTCGACATACCCACCGGCCTGGACTGCGACAGCGGAAAGGCCGAAGGTCCCGCCGTGCGTGCGCAGATGACGGTTACGTTTCTTGCCGTCAAAAAGGGCTTCGACGAACCGAGTTCGAAGGATTATACGGGCCGTGTTGTCCTTGCCGACATCGGCATTCCCGCCGAGGCAGCGGCCGGTGCCGTTGGCATCGAAGTTTAAAAAACCAAAAAAGTTCTTCTACAAACCCGCCGCCGCGCATATAATTTCTGATTCTGGGTTCACTCCGGGTTGAAGAGATTTTTTGATTTTCAGACATGAAAGGACTGTGAAATGCCATTAGTACCGATGAGAATATTGCTGGATCACGCGGCCGAGAACGATTACGGCCTCGCGGCGTTCAACGTAAACAACATGGAGCAGATACAGGCGATTATGGCCGCCGCGGAGGAGACCGAATCGCCGGTAATCGTGCAGGCCTCCCGCGGAGCACGTAAATATTCAAACGACAATTACCTCCGCCACCTGATGCTTGCGGCCGTGGAACTGCATCCGAATATACCCATAGCGATGCACCAGGACCACGGCAACTCGCCCGAGACGTGCGCAAGCGCCATCGAGCAGGGCTTTACATCCGTGATGATGGACGGTTCGTTGGATGAAGAGGGTAAAAACCCCTCCAGCTACGAATACAATGCCGAGGTTACAAAAAAGGTGGTCGACATGGCCCACGCCAAGGGCGTGACGGTCGAGGGCGAACTCGGCGCGCTGGGCGGCATCGAGGACGGCCACGGTGCAGGGCTGTCCGAAGAAGAGACTAAAGAGCATTTGACCGACCCCAACCAGGCCGAGCAGTTCGTCGCCGAAACGGGCGTGGACGCCCTGGCCGTGGCAATAGGGACAAGCCACGGGGCGTACAAGTTCAAGAAGAAACCCACCGGTGAAGTCCTCAAGATGGACCTTATCGAGGAAATTCACAAACGTCTGCCAAACGCCCACCTGGTGATGCACGGGTCCTCGGCTGTGCCGCAGGAACTGCAGGACATCATCAATAAGTATGGAGGCAATATCCCGCAGACCTACGGCGTGCCCGTCGAGGAGGCCCAGCGGGGCATCAAGCACGGCGTGCGCAAGGTCAACATCGATACAGACAACCGCCTGGCCATGACCGGCGCCATCCGCAAGGTCTTCAGCGAGACCCCCGAGAAGTTCGATCCGCGGAAGTATCTTGGCCCGGCCCGCGAGGCCATGAAGGAAGTCTGCCTTGCACGTATGGAGGCGTTCGGCCAGGCCGGAAACGCCGGTAAGGTCCCCGTCAAGACTTGTAAGGAAATGATAGACTTCTATAAATAGCGGTATGGCGTGCAGGTTCTCCCGCGAGGGAGGTTCTGTCCGCGGAATATGATAGTTAATCGGTTGATCAGTAAATCCGCGTAATTTGTAAAGAAAATCGTATATAGGCGCGGTGGCGTTCACACGCTACCGCGCGGGCATTTAAGTATATATACGGCGGTGTGGGGACGTCGCCGCGCGGATGAACGCCACTGGTAGGGAGAAAAGGCCATGGTGGTAGGTGTACATGCAGATCGAGATCGCATAGCCCGTTTCTGTCGCGAGAATCACATCCGTCGACTTGCGTTGTTCGGGTCGGTTCTGCGCGAGGGCTTCGGCCCCGACAGCGATATAGACGTTCTGGTTGAATTCGAGGAAGGGCACGTCCCCGGGCTTTTCGGAATGTCACGCCTGGAACGCGAGTTATCTGATATATTCGGCGGGCGAAAAGTCGATTTACGAACACCACAGGATATCAGCAGCTATTTCCGCGATGATGTTTTGGCACAGGCCGAGGTCCAGTATGAGGGATAAGGACAAAATTCGTTTGCAGCACATGCTTGATGCTGCACGCGATGCGATTGCTTTTGCGGAGGGTAAATCGCGAAAGGATCTCGATAAGGATCGGCAACTCGTAATGGCTGTTGTTAAATGCGTTGAAATAATTGGCGAGGCCGCAAGTCAGGTTTCAGCCGCCACAAGAAATGAAATAAATGATATTCCGTGGCGGGACATTATCGATATGCGTCACCGCCTGGTTCACGGATACTATGACATCAATCTGGACATTGTATGGAGCACCTTGCAGGAGGATCTGCCTGGGTTAATTAAAAGTCTTCAAACTGTTCAAGGCGCAGGGGATGAGCAATAACTACCGATAGGGGGCGGCGACAGAAGTTACGCAAAGTCTGTTATTGGTTAATGCCATTGTGATGAGTACGCGGTGAGACATTCACCGCGTAAAGACTACGTAAGGAGATATGATTTATTCCGGCGCCAGCCCGTCGGGCAGGGCGTCGGTTTTCAGTTTGGGGTCTGCGGCGAATGGGTTGTACAGCGGGTCGGCAATGAGCGTCAGCCGCCAGCTTGTCATGGGGACGGTCCGCCAGTAGCACTCGGCCACGGTCCATTCGCCTGTCAGCAGCATCGCGAAGAAATCCTCCGGCAGGGGGAACGACTGGAGATACGGTTCGTTCACGGCCCCGATGGTCGCGGCCACGCCGTATTGGAGCATCTTAGGGCACCACTCGTTGCTGTCCGGATCGCGCAGGTGCATGGCCTCAAAACTGGCGATGTGCCAGGCCACCGCGCCCGGCCGCCACGTAAAGGCGGGAACGTATTTTTTCAGCGAATACCAGCCGCAGTAAAGTCCGGCATTGGGGGCGGTGTTAGGTTTGAAAACCGAAAACGTATCATCTACCACGACGTTCACATCGGTGTTTTCTTTTACTAATGTCTCCAGTTTCTGTAGATGTGCGTCGTATTTGCGGGCGCGCTTGGGTCCGCCGATATCTATGTAAAAAATGCCGTCCAGCCCGGATTTTTCCACGGCCACGGAGTTATTTATTATGTTGCGGGCCTCGGCCGGCGTAGGCCCGTCTATGCGGGCGGTCATAAGCACGGGCGGTATCTTTTTCCCTTCCAGTTTTTTGGCGGTCTTCCAGTGGAGGGGATTTATGGTGGGGCCGTCTTTTTCGTATCCACGCCACCACATGACCGCAAGTTCACTGTCCACGGCGGCGTCGGCTTTTTTGGGCAGAAGCATGTCGGCCTGATTGGTGGCGTAGGAATAAACCAGCGCCACGCCGCTGGTTTTCTCCATCAGGGCGAGTTTTTCTGCCGCGTTTGCGGCGGTTAGTTCGTCTTTTCGGATTTCGCTTAGTTTTTTCTCGGCCCGATTGAGACGGTCTGTGAGTTCCTCGACGTCGGGCGCATCGGGGACATCATTGTCTTTGAGGAACTGTATGAGTCCCTTGAGACCGTGGATGTCCATGTGCAGGGCCGCCAGTTGCCGCAGGGCGATCCGTTTTTTTGCGGCATCTTCTATCTGTTCCACGTCTACTGTTCGGCGGGCGAGCAGGCCGTTTACTTCTTTTGCCAGGTTCTTTTTCTTCAGCAGCGATTTAGGCGGCTCGGGCATGGGCGATTCGAACAATTTGCCCGCCGGCGAGAGGCCGTCCGTGCGCGGTTCGGGGAATTTTCTGCCGATTTCCCCCAGCAACTTATAGTCCGTCGCCAGGCGGAACTGTACTTTTCTTGCGGCGAGTTTGAAGACCCTTCCGATTTTACCCTCGCCCTTTTTAGGACCGGCCACCCGCACGGGAACACCCCACATCAGACACACGCATCTGATTTTTCTGGCCAGTTTCTTTTCTATCAGGTGTTTTCGCACTTTCAGAAGGATTTCGGATTCATAGTCTTCTCGCGAGATCTGGTAGCCGGTCGTGGTCTTAATCAGCAAGAGGTTTTCCTGCGGTATGTCGCGCAGTTTAACGTACATCTTAGCCAGTTCGACCGAATCGCCGCTGGCGGAATTGGCCACGACAAGCACCTGTTGCGGCGTAAGGGCCTGCGCGACGGCGGAGAAGAAAGATAAAAACGCAAATGTCACACATAACGCGGTTGTTTTTCCTGTATTCATAATCTCGTGCATTTTCAATTCATCGTAGGGTGGCGTATAATAATATTCTCAATAAATTACCCAAAAGGTTAAGAGCTTATAATTTAGTATATAGGATATTATTCGGCACTTCAGCCGATGACTTTATAACAAGAAACAAAATGAACGGTTCCGCAAAACATGAAATTAAAAGATTGAAGGTCGTATTTGGGATTCTGTTGTCCTTTCTGGCGTTGTTTACGGCCGGTTGCCCCGTCACCCAGCGACTGGATACTCCGGTCAGGCCGGATTTTCTCACCGAGCCCCAGACGGGCGCCAAGTACTGGCTCTACGTTCCCAGCAATTACACCGACCAGAAGACGTGGCCCATGGTAATAACCCTCCACGGCACGTACGGCTGGGACGGTCCAATGCGGCAGGAAATGGAGTGGCGAAAACTCGCCGAGGAAAACGGTTTCATCGTGGCCGCCCCGTACCTTCACAGCGTCCAGGGCACGCTGCCCACCATAAAACCGCTGTGGCGCAAAGACCTCAAAAAAGATGAACGCCACATACTCGCATTGCTGGACCATCTAAGCGGAAAATACCGCATAGATAAGGATGCCGTGATGCTAAGCGGCTTCTCGGCGGGAGGGTTTCCGCTTTATTACACCGGACTGCGGAATCCGGAGCGGTTTCATCTGCTTATAGCCCGTGCGTGCAACAGTGATATTGAGATGTTAGAGAACATTCCCATTACCCAGAAGGTCAAAGAGCAGAATATTGTCATATTCTGGGGCAAGGCCGACCCGTTACCGCTTAAAAATCAGTCGTGGGCGGCGTTCAGGTACCTGCGCCGCCGGGGCTGTAAAAATGTCAGGCGTGAGAAGGTTGAGGGAGGGCACTTCCGCAAGCCGGGCGTTGCGATGCGAATATGGCGAAAATACCTGCCGCAGAAATATCTAAGCGAATAGCCGATATAAGATTACGCGGCGGCAATTCGGCAGGCAGTGTGGTTAATCCCAGGAAGCCGGGTTTCTGTATAGCGGTTTTTGCGGTTTCTGTTGCTCGGAAAGTTTGCGGAGTTCTTCAAAGGGCATGTCCCCGGAGATTTTTGGCACCGAAGCACGCGCAACGCGCCTGAACACCATGTAGTAGCCCTCGTCTTTGCCGGCCGGCAACTGATACACCCAGTCAACCGTTAGTACTTTCGGCCCGCCTTTATGAGACCACGGCCGCGCGACCAGCAGGTCCGCGTATTGCCACTGGTTGTCTTTCTCGGGTGGAGTAAAGAACTTCCAGCCGGGATTGAGTCTGTCTTCTTCCCGGACCTTTTGCTCCGTGACGTAAGTCAGGAAGCCCACGGGATAATGACTCTGCCCGTCTGGGCCGACGAGCCGAAAGTGCGTGCCCGGCAGCCGCCACCAGTCATTTTCACCCCTGGCCTGTTCGCTTATGCCGGTTCTTATAACCACCGGTTTCGTCGGCGCGTTTGACGGCAGCAGTGGGGCGGGCGGGATCCGGTCCATACCCTTTATGTCGTGCTGGCTGATTTCATAGGCGCCGAAGATACTCAGGGAATCCGGCAGGGCGTCGATTCGTCCCTTTTTGCCTGCCCTGTTGCGCGCGCAGAATAATTCCAGTGTCAGGTTGTCGTGGGAGTTGCCGAATCGCCGATTGCCCGACAGTGACCCGGCCGAGGCGATATCCACCAGTCCCGTGGTGAACTGGTCACTGTAGAAGGGGGCGAGAGACTGCCGCCGATTGAGGGCGTCGTCAAAAGGACGGAAAGTCAAAACCGATTTGCCGAAGGGAAGCATCTGGATGGCGATGGTCAACACTCCCGCCGCCAGTATTCCCGTCAACAGTCCCAAAGCGCCGCCAATGATGCGGTCAGGCCATACCCCCAGCGATATTTCCTGCGCGATAAATTTATCGAATACAAGTCTCAACACCAGCAAAGGTATAACAAAAAGCGCAATCAGCATTATCGCATCGGCGGTTGCGGGCTGGCGGGTATATAGAAGCCACCGGGCCAGCGGTTCGTAAAAACCAAAGGCCAGCAAGGTGCAGATAACGGTCAGTATCGTCATCAACATGGCGCTGAACAGCCCCCTGACAGATTGATAAAACGCTATTGCCACAACGGCAACCGCAGCAAGTGCTTGAACAGCCATCTTTTACTCCTGTCGGGCAATCATCTTTTTAACTCTTGTCACCGGGTCGCTTTTCCGGCTGGGTAACGCGGATAACTTCCCTGACGCTCGTTTCGCCGCTGATAACTTTCTTCAGCGCCTGTTCCTGCAGGTAGAGCATTTTTTGCTTTCTGCATGTGGTCTTTATTTTATCCAGCGAGGCATTTTCTATTATCAGCTGCCTGATTTCGTCATTTATTTTCAAAAGTTCGAACACGCCCGTCCTGCCGAAATAGCCGGTTCCCTGGCACGTCATGCAGGTTATCTCGTTGCCTTTTTCATCCGTGAGCGGTTTCGTGGGCGGGCGATAGAACTGCCTGGCCTGGTCGGCGGGTATGTTTGCCTTGGCGAGCATTTTCGGGTCCGGATGGTATGCCTCGCGGCAGTTAGGGCAGAGTTTGCGCACCAGCACCTGGCAGAGGACTCCAAGCAGGTTCTCGGTAGCGCCGGCGGCATCGCCGCGTACCTTGACCCATTTGGCCAGCGCCTGGAATGCACTGCTCGCCCTTATGCCCAGCAGAACATTTTTGGACTGTGCCGCCTGGGTAATAAGTTCGGCGGTTCTTTTGTCCGGGCATTTGTCGACCATTACTACGTCAGGGTCAAGCCGCAAACCCGCCTGGAGTTCGCTCTCCAGGTCATTATCGGAGCTGTAAGTACGCTGAGTTACGTTTTCCAGGTCTATGATATTTTTGCTTTCGAACGCCATGATCTGCTTGACGTAAGCGTCGTGTTCCCTCAACAGCGAATATAGGGTGCTGGTCAGCCCGTTGCCCGCCGGTGCAGAGACAATAATCAACCCGTTGTCTGAGGCAATCATCTGCCGAAGCTTTCCCATAACGTCATCGGTGATGCCGAGTTCGTCGAGTTTCGTGCGGGCTATTTCCTGAACGACCTTCAACCGCATTTTCTGTCCCTGGGTGGTGCCGTCGGTGGTTATCATCATATCGGTGGCGTTACCCACTCCTCCCAGGTCGATGGATATTGAGCCCTTTTGCGGTTTGCGTATCTCATTGGGGTCCATGCCGGCGGACGCCTTTAGAAACTGGATAAGCGCCTGACTGTCGGGCAGTTCCATGGGCGGTCTTTCGTTAACCACGCCGTCTATCACGAACCTCACTCGCGCATTATTTCCCGCGGGTGTGATATCCACTTCACTGGCCCGATGGTAAATCACATCGTACAGAAAATCCTGAGCCATGTTATAAATCCGGCGCTGCTGATTGCCGGCCGACTCGCCCTTCGGCTTGCCGTCGTCGCCGTAAATCTTGACTTTTTCGAGAACATCTATTTTTTTGGCACTGCGCTGAAACGTCAGGATGCCTTTAAGGTGTTCGGAGGTAAGCACTCTGCCTTCGGGTTGCACTTTCTGGTCGCGGTAGTACACGTAGGAGATGCAGGTGGCCCAGGTCAATATCAGGTGAACCCCAAGGCCAATAAGGTAAATGGGCACCAACAGCCATATGATAAAGGACAGGATACCGGCTGCCATAACCGCGGCAGTCCAGATCGGCTGAAGCCGTCCGAATTTGCGTGCATCGTCAAACACCCACGGCAGAATGAAAATCCATGGCGTCAGCACCAAAAGCATAAAAACTAATTTGAACAGCGAAATATATCCGCCGGCGGGGAGGGCGGCCGCCGCGAGTATCCCTGTATTTACTAACTGGTATTCCATGTGCATCCTTTTAAGAAGACCTTCCGAACGTTCCGCCCGAATCGGCCTTTATGCCTTTCATCATCATTTTTAACTCATCCACGTTGGGGGCCACGTCGTAGGCGGTTTTTGGTTCGATATATGCTTTCTGTATAAGGTCCATGAGACTTTTTGAAAAGGTTTGCATACCTTCTTTTTCGCCGGCCTTCAGTGCATCGCGCAGCTCTCCGTCTCGTCCTTCGGCTATCAGGCGGCGAATATACGCGTTATTAAGCATGACTTCTACAGCCGGTACTCTGTCAAAATCTTTTGCGATGCTGGGCAGAAGTTTCTGGCAGATTATCGCCACCAGATTGGTCGACAAAGACAGGCGGGCCACATCGCGCGAGTCGGGGGGGAAATAGTCCAGGGTGCGGCTGACCGCTCCGGGAGCAGTGGAAGCATGTATCGTGCTGAAGACCATGTGTCCGGTCTCGGCCGAATGGAGAGCCGTCTGGAAAGTGTCGGCACTTCGCATTTCACCGATGAGTATTATATCAGGATCGCTGCGCATGAGGTACTTCAGGGCCGTATCGTACGAATCAACGTCTATGCCGATTTCCCGTTGACTGATAAGGGCCTGTTCTTCTCGGTAGAGATACTCTATGGGGTCTTCCACCGTCGCGATGTGGCAGCGGCGGCTCTTATTGATGTTATTCAGCATGGCGGCCAGCGTCGTGCTTTTTCCGCATCCGGTAGGCCCGGCCACCAGCACGAGTCCCTGTTGGTGTTGTGATATTTTCTTAATAACCGGCGGAAGATGCAGCGCTTCGAAATCGGGTATCTGTGCGGAAACCCTTCTGGCTGCAAGTGCGGGCCTGCCGCGCTGCCTGTATATGTTAATCCTGAAACGATCAGACTGCGCGACTTCGTAGGCGACATCTACGCTGCCTATCTGCTGGTACTGCTTTTTCTGCTGCTCGGTGAGCAGTTCGTCGATGAGTTCCGAAAGTTCCTGTTCGCTCAGCGGCGGAGACTGCGCGGGTTTGATGTCGCCGGTGGTGCGAATGTGCGGCGGAGAGCCGGACTTGAGGTGCAGGTCCGAGGCGTCCGCCTTTATCATTGCCTCGAAATATTTCTGGAGTCTGGGGGATTTATTCTTATTACTGTCGTTATTTTGCTGACTCATTTTTCAATTCAGTCGGGGGCTTGGGTTTCGTTAATCTTACCGGTACGCTTCTTTCTGCAAGGTACCGTTTAGTTTGTTCGACGGTATAAGTTTTATAATGAAAAATACTGGCCGCAAGCGCCGCGTCGGCGCCGCCTTCGGTGAGAACCCTGTATATGTCCTCCGGACCGCCGGCGCCGCCGGAGGCGATGACGGGTATCTTGACTGCACGGGAAACTGCACGGGTGATTTCCATATCATAACCCGACTGCGTCCCGTCGGCATTCATGACGGTAAGCAGAATCTCGCCCGCTCCCCGCTGCTGGACTTCTCTGGCCCACGAGACCGCCTCCAGGCCGGACGGCACGCGGCCGCCTTCGGTGTGGACTTCCCAGTCTTCTACGCCGTTGCGATTAATACGCTTGGGGTCGATGGCCACCACTATGCACTGCGAGCCAAAATACTCCGCAGCGGTAGTTATGAACCCGGGGTCCTTTACGGCCGCGGTGTTGATGGAAACTTTGTCGGCACCGGCATTCAGCAGAGAGCGGCAGTGTTCGATGGTGTATATGCCTCCGCCGACGGTGAAGGGGATGAACACCTCCTCGGCCACGGCGCGGACTACGTCCAGCAGTATATCGCGCTGCTGATGGCTGGCGGTTATGTCCAGCAGAACCAGTTCGTCGGCGCCCTGTTGGTCGTAACTGCGGGCGACCTCAACCGGGTCGCCGGCGTCACGAAGATTTTCAAAGTACACGCCTTTTACGACGCGGCCTTCGTCGATATCGAGGCACGGGATTATTCGCTTAGCCAGCATATATTAAACTCACAAATGACACCCGCTATTCTATACCCAACCCGTCCTTGTTCGCAATCGGCAATTATTGTCGGATTCCGCAGATTGATAAGCAAAACGCCGTAAAATTACTGAGATGGCGTTTGACAGCGGCACGGTTTTGGCATAGTTAATGCATGGGGCGTTATTGAGAGCGGCCGAGGAAGCCGGAGTAAAGGAACCTGAGCAATGTTGATATTTGTAGTGAATTGCGGCAGCAGTTCGATTAAATACCAGTTATTTAACATGGCTGATGAGAGCGTTCTGGCCAAGGGGTATATTGAACGGCTCGGCAGCGGCGAGGCGGAACTGCATCACACGCCGACGGAGGGAGAGGAAATCCAAAAGGACGCCGGTTCGGCCGATCATAAAAAGGGATTCCAAATCATACTCGAGACGCTGACAGATGCCGACGTCGGTGTCATTGACTCGGCCGACAAGATAGACGGGCTGGGCCATCGGGCGGTGCACGGGGGAGAAGAAATTTCCGAATCGGCCCTGGTCGACGACAACCTAATCGACATTATCAGTCGCCACAGTAAACTGGCTCCGCTGCATAACCCCGCCAATCTTGCGGGTATTCGTGCAGCCATGGAGGCCCTGCCCGGCAAGCCCAACGTGGCCGTTTTCGACACGGCATTCCTGGCTTCAATGCCGCCTGTGGCGTATCGTTACGCAGTGCCCAAGAAGTGGTATCATGATTACGGCGTGCGGAAGTACGGTTTTCACGGCACCAGCCATCGGTATGTTACATATCGGGCAGCGGAACTGCTGGGGAAAGACACCGACAATATGAATATCATCACGGCCCATTTGGGCAACGGCTGTTCTATAACCGCCGTGCGGGGCGGCAGGGCGGCGGACCATTCTATGGGAATGACTCCGCTGGAGGGACTGATGATGGGCACACGCAGCGGTGATATCGATCCGGCGGTGGTGTTCTATATGATGGAAAATGGTATGTCGGCCGATGATGTTCAGAAGGCCCTTAACAAGCAGTCGGGGCTGCTGGGCGTCAGCGGAGTAAGCAACGATATGCGGAATTGCCTCCAGGCCGTCGACAAGGGCGATGAGAGCGCCCGGCTGGCGGTAGAAATGTTTGTGTATAAAGTGGTTAAGTATATTGGGGCATACCGCGCGGTGTTGCCGTCTCTCGATGCGGTGGTCCTTACCGGCGGAATCGGCGAAAATTCACGTCCGGTTCGACAGCGAATCTGCAAAGCCCTGGAACATTTGGGCGTCGAATTCGACCAAAAACGTAACGACGACACAACAGGCGGCCGTGCGGGCCCGGTAACAAAAGACGGTTCGGGTTTTCCCGTGTGGGTTATTCCCACAAACGAGGAACTTCTGATTGCCCGCGACACGGCCGAAATTATCCGCTGTGGCAAAACAAGCGGCGTATAGTTTTCCGCTCGCCAGTATATGCTGGCGGATGAGGAGAAAAATGATATAATTCATTAGAGAAATTGTTTGCCATTCGACCTTGGATGTATGTTATTATAATCAGGGTATATTTGCATGTTAGAGGAGCAAAAAAATGCGTAGTGAACTCAAGATTGGGATAGCAATTGGGTTGTTCATTGTGGTTTTGGCTGTAATTTATTTTGTCGTGGTGGGTGGTGAAAGCGAACCACAACAGCCGACAGAAGAGCAAAAGCAGCAGGAGCCCACGGCGTTCAACCTGCCGGAAGAAACCCCTCCGCCGGGTGACGAGACGACTACCGCCCCGGAAGACGAAGAAGGCGGTATAATTCAGCCAAGTATCGGCGATAATGAAACTTCGCCCGGAGATGAAACGACAGGTCCAGCAGATGTAGATGTTGGCCCCGAGGATACAGACCTGCCGGGCATCCCCGAGGATACAGAGATGGCCGCCGCCGATACCGAAAGAGGTCCGGAAGAAACGGTGCTGGAAGGCGGATACGAACCGCTGATTGTGCCGGTGGAACCCGAAGATGAAGAGATAGAGACGCCGGGGACAGAGGATATAACTACGCCCCGTTCCACCGGCGGGGACACGTATGTGGTCAAGGAGGGCGATGCCGGATTCTGGGGTATAGCGGAAAAGGTATACGGCAGCGGAAAGCACTGGCGCCTGATTCAGGATGCCAACCCGGACGTTGACCCCCGCAGACTTCAGGCAGGCCAGGTGCTTAAAATTCCGGAGTTGAGCCGGACCGGGACACCGACCGGTCGCCATAGCACGGGCTCAGTGGAGGAAGAAGGCGGCACGTTGTCGGGTAATATTTACACTGTAAAGAAAGGCGACGCCGGATTCTGGGGAATTTCCAATAAGGTGTACGGCAACGGCAAGTACTGGTATCTCATCCAGAAAGCCAATCCTGATGTCGACAGCAATAGTCTCCAGCCCGGGCAAAAACTCAGAATCCCCGATCTCGAGGGCGCGGCAGTCGAGGATGTTACAACACCGGCCCGGCCGTCTCGCGAAGAGCCCGAAGAGCCGGATGCCGGAGATAATCGGCCTATATTCGATTTATAGAATTTCCCAGGTGAACCGAAAAGAGCCAGTAGACCTTACCTGCCCTCAAAGGAGCGGGTAGAAAAGGTGAATTGAAGGATATTTACGCAATATTTATAGACAATCGGATATATACTGTACGCTCTATTTATAGTCTATTTGGGTTATGGGTTAACACGCCGAGAGGGTAAATATGAGTGCCAGTGCGACCAAGCGATTTCAAAGGCGTAAAACCCTCAAGCTCGAACCTGGGAGGGTCCGATAACTACCACAGAATGCGACAGAGGTATATCATGCCGAAGTATTTTATTACATTGCTGGCAGCTTTTTGTCTGATTGTTGGCGGGTGTGACCACGTTAAAAAATTTATGAAGATGGAGGATAAGGAGCAGCCCACTACACAACCGGAAACCGAGTTGCCCCTCAGTGTCCGGGGAACGATAAGCGAATATGCCACCTTGATTGATGGGGGGTATTTGCCTGTGCGTGGGTTCGGCCTTGTTGTAGGTCTGGGCAAAAACGGCTCTTCCGAGGTGCCACCCAGTCTGGAAAAATATCTGGTGCAGTATCTGGCCAGACATAAAATTGGTTCGGCCTCGGCCGGACTGGAGAACATCACTCCTCAGCGCGTAATACGCGATAATGACACAGCAGTAGTGGAAGTTCGCGGCATAATACCTCCCGGACTTCCCAAAGGTCAAAACTTCGACGTTTTTGTACAGGCCCTGCCTCAGACCCAGACCAGTAGTCTCGAAGGCGGAATGCTTATGCCCACGGAATTGCGGCTGGCTACGTCTTTTCAGACCAGTCCGGAAAGCGGCTCGAAAGTATGGGCCATGGCGTCGGGCTCGGTTTTTGTGAATCCGTTTATTGATGCCTCCAAGCCCACCCAGGCGACAAAGCTTCGTATGGGCAGGGTACTTGGTGGGGGGAAATCCAAGCGGGCTCGGGAATTGCGCCTGATGCTCCGCAGCCCCGACTACGCGCGGTGCAGTCTTATACAGCGAAGGATAAACGGGCGATATGGATCCGGCGCACGCATCGCCAACGCCATAAATCCGTCCCTGGTTCAATTGGAAGTTCCGCGACAATTCAGGAAAAACTTCAGGCATTACATGAATCTGGTGACGCACCTGCCGCTGAGTAAATCCCCCGGTGACTGGGAGGTGAAGGCCCGTCAAATAGCCGGCGCGATGAAGCAGTCCGGCGCCGAGCATGAGGAACTTGCCCTAATCCTGGAGGCGATGGGAAGACAGATACTGCCGCAAATATCACACCTTTACACCAACAGCAATCAGGCCGCGGCTTTCTATACCGCACGCACCGGATTACGTTTAGGGGATGATGCTGCCGGTGAAGTGATAATGGACATGGCGGGCAAAGATGATTCGCCTTACCAGCTACAGGCAATACAGGAACTCGGCAAACGCAGGGACTATACCAGGGCGTCCGGCCTTTTGAGGAGACTTCTGAACAGTAAAAATGACATGGTGCGACTGGCCGCCTATGAAGCGATTCTCTCCCGTGGCGAGAGTGGGAGTATAACCGAGCATGAAATAGGCGGTGCTTTCCGACTTCACGCCGTCGACAGCAAGCGGGATTACGTAATCTACGCTACGCAGAGTCGCAAGCCGAAGATTGTGCTCTTCGGCGGTAGGATACCGATAAGAAAGCCGCTGTTTTTCAACTCACACGACGATCTTGTCACTATCAACGCAATGGAATCCGACGATAAATTTATGATTTTCAGAAAGATACCCCGCACCGGCGGGCTGTCCGAAGATTTTCGCGTGGAATTCAACGTCGCCTCACTTGTCAAGACGATGGGCAACCTGGCGGAACCGGATAACGAAGGTAATGTCAAAGGCCTTGGACTTACTTACAGCCAGATAGTAGGCGTGCTCTATCGCATGTGTGAGGCGGGAGATATACCGGCTAAATTTGTTTTACAACCGCCTCCGGGTCTTCGCGAACGTTATCAGTCGGCGTTGACCGGCTCCGAGCCACAGGATTCTATTGAAGAGTAACATCTGCAGATATTCGGGAAAACGCAATATGAAATTAAAAAAACTGATTCTGTCCGGGTTTAAAAGCTTTGCCGAAAAAACGGAATTCGAGTTTGACGAAGGCATAAGTTGCGTAGTCGGACCGAACGGCTGCGGCAAAAGTAACGTAGTGGATGCGATTAAATGGGTGCTCGGAGAGCAGTCGGCGAAGTCGCTGCGTGGTTCGGAGATGGCCGACGTTATCTTTAACGGTTCTTCGGCCAAGAAGGCCGCGGGCTCGGCCGCGGTTACGCTGGTTTTCGACAATTCGCAGGGGCGCCTGAAACCAACCGGCAAATCAGGTGACATACCGACCAATGGCGAGGTGTCTTTCACACGACGCCTGTTTCGAAGCGGCGTCAGCGAATACCTTGTGAACAAGACCGAGTGTCGTCTCAAGGACATCCGGGAAATGCTGATGGGCACCGGCGCAGACGCTTACAGCGTTATTGAACAGGGGCGTATCGAGGCGTTTCTCCAGGCCTCCAAGGACGACCGCAGGGTGATATTCGACGAGGCGGCCGGGATAAGCATGTATAAGGCCCGCAAGAAAGAGGCCATGCGCAAACTGGAGCGCGTCGAGCAGAACATTCTGCGGCTTAACGATATAATCGGCGAAGTGGATAAGCGTCTCCGTTCGATAAAGCACCAGGCCGGACGAGCCAGAAGTTACCGCACGCACATGCAGCGGTTAGATGAACTTAAGTCGCTGCATTTCCTCGCCCAGTACCACAAATATACCGTAAGGTGCAGTGCACTCGACGAGGTCCTTAAACGTCACGGACGGCGGCTTGAAGACGAAAACAACAAAGCCGAGCAACTGCGGAGTGAGCATCGCCAAATAGAACAGCGGCGGGAACAAATCCGTCAGCAGGCCGAAGATCTCAACAATCGCCTCAATGACGTAGCTTCCGGCATTACCACGCGCAGGCAGCGGGCCGAGATGCTCGACGCCCGTGCGGAAGAGCTCCGCCAGCAGATAGAAACCGCCCAGAACAGGTGTAAGCAACTGGAGGAAGAAATCGCATCCGGCAAAGAGGAAATACATCGTCACGAGGAACTGCTGGAGAAACTGGACGGCGAAAAAACGCAGTTGTCCGAATCGTACCAGGCCGTCTACGAAGAATACCAGAGCGGGATTAAAGCAATAGAGTCGTTCCAGAATGAACTGGAGGATGAGAAGGCGGGCACCATAGACCTGCTGCGCCGGACGGCCCAGCTGCATAATGAAATTAACGCCTCAGCCATAAAACGCGAAAATCTGAGCGGCCGGAAAGACCGTCTCGAAACCCGCGCAGATCAGATTGGCAAAGAGATGAGCGAGCTGTTGCGGCAAAGGGCCCAGGTCCAGGAAAAACTGCGCGAGATAAATGAGGTTCGCTCGGCCACCGAGGAAAAACTGGAGAACAGCCGAAACGAAGCCGGCCAGGCAATCAGGGCCGAAGAAGAACTGGGCAATCGCCAGTCGCAGATGCGAGAGAAACTAAGCGCAATCAACAGCCGGATAGAGACCATAAGCGAAATGCTGGCTCGACTGGAAGGACTCGGCGTAGGCACCCAGGCGGTTCTGCGTGCCAGGGCAGAAGGGCGTTTCGAGCCGGTCATAGGTATGTTGGGCGATTTTATCCGGACCGACATGAAACACGCTCCGCATGTCCAGGCGGCCCTCGGCGACGCCGAGGAACAGCTGGTAGTCGAAGGCGTGGAAGATTTAAAACGCATGCTTGCCCGCGGCGGAGAACTGGAGGAGATTATATCGCAGTCCGGACCTGTGAAGTTTTTGTGCCTTCAGATGCTGCCGCCTTACAGCGATGATCTGGACACCGCCTCGTGCCCGCAGGTGATATGTCGGCTGATTGACGTGGTGCGCACGGAGCCGCGCATGGCGCGTGCGGCGTGGTCGCTGTTGGGTAAAACTTTGCTGGTTAACGACATGGCCGATGCGGTATCGGCCAGGCAGTCGCTTCCGGACGGATACCGGTTCGTCACAAGCAACGGCGAGGTGCTCGAAGCAAACGGCTGCATTCGGGCGGGGGCGGCGGCTGTGGGATCGGATGCGGGTGTTGTCGCAAGGCGAAGCGAACTGGCGGAACTGAAATCCCGCTGTGAGAATTTAAAGCAGGAGTTGTCGGAACTGCAGGCGCAGCGCGAGGATGTCATTGGGCGGCGGAAGCACTGCCAGGAGCTTATACACAGTCTCAGGACCGCCGTCTACGAGGCCAATACCGAGAAACTGGACTATCAGAACAAACTTGACCAGATTAATCGGCAAATCGAACAGCTTCAGAAAGAACAGCCGCTGGTCGGAAACGATATCGAGGAACTTAGCCGGGAAATAGAGCAGGCCGTTCATAATGAACATCAGGCCCGCGCGAAGGCGGAGGAGCTCGAGCAGGTTAACGCCGAGCACAAGACCAATACGGAGCGCCTTAATGAACAGATAGCCGCCGCTCAGCAGCACAAGGATGAACTGGCATCGCGGCTTACCGAGTGCAAAGTAGCGCTGGCCGCTGTCGACGAAAAGCGCGCATCGGCTAAAAGCGCCATCGAGCAGCACGCCGCCACGCGCAGCCGCATGGAGCACGACCTCGAGGCCGCACGTTCACAGATTCAGCAGGACAACAGGCGTCTCGAGGAGGCCCACGCGGCTGCCACGCAGGCCCGCAACGAGGCCGAAAGTCTGACCGAACAGCGGCACTTGCTGGGTGAAAAAGCGACACAGATGCAGCAGCAGCGCCAGGACACGCAGCATCGTATAGAGGAAATTGCCGAGCGGCTCGAACAGCATCGCCAGGCGGCCGAGAGCATAAACGAACAGATAAACACCCATCGCGTGGAGAAAAGCCAGGTTGAGGCGCACCTGGAGGATCTTGTTTCCAGGGCGCTTGAGGAAATGGATATGGACCTGGGCGAACTGTACAAAAATTACAAGCACGACGAGGACCGCGACTGGTCGGCGGTCGAGACGGAAATAGCGGAACTGCGCGGGAAGATAAACCGACTGGGCAACGTAAACCTCGATGCCATCTCCGAACAGGAACAACTTCAGCAGCGCCGCGAATTTCTTGCCTCTCAGCTGGAGGACGTGAAGGAATCGCAGAACAGCATAACGCAACTCATTCGCCGGCTGAACGAAGAGAGCAGGCGGCTTTTCACGCAAACCTTCGAGAAGGTGCGGGAGAACTTCCAGCAATTGTTCCGCAAACTGTTCGGCGGCGGGCGGGCGGACATATTCCTGACCGAGCCGGAGGATGTGCTGGAGAGCCACATAGAGATAGTGGCCCGGCCTCCGGGCAAGGAACTGCGTTCGCTGTCTCTGCTGTCCGGCGGCGAAAAATCTATGACCGGCCTGGCTCTGCTGTTCAGTATTTTTAAGGCCCGCCCCAGCCCGTTCTGCGTGCTCGACGAGGTTGACGCCGCACTGGACGAGGCGAATAATTCCAGATTCGTGCAATTGCTGAAGGAATTCGCCCAGACGACGCAGTTTATCGTGATTTCTCACGCCAAGCGCACAATAGGCACAGCCGGTGTGCTCTACGGCGTTACAATGCCGCAGGCGGGCGTTTCCAGGCGGATATCCGTCCGCTTCCAGGACGTCCATAAACACGTTACGCCCTCATCCGCAGGAACGTATCAATCCGACTCGCCGACTCCAGCGGAGGCCGAACAGCGGGCACGGGCTTGACGTTCTTTTGCGGCATGAAATACTTGACTTGAAAATATCCGCTGCATAACATGCAAAAATGTCCAATACGGTCCGCTCGAGGGCGGGCCGTTGTAATATCAGCCACGGCACACCCGCCGGATAAATACTACAGGAGCAATTACCGTGGGATATAACTGCGTAGTCTGTATCAAATATGTTCCGGACACCAAACGTGTCACGAGCGACGCCATGACCGAAGACGGCACTGTCAACCGGGCCGCTCTTCCTATGGTATTCAACCCCGAAGACCTCCACGCCCTGGAGGAAGCCCTGTCCGTGCGCGACGAGCACGGCGGCAGCGTATCCGTCATCACTATGGGTCCGCCGGCCGCGTGCGAAATCATTCGCCAGTCGATGTATCGCGGGGCTGACCGTGGCGTGCTTTTGACCGACAGAAGGGCGGCCGCATCGGACACGCTGGCCACAAGTTACATTCTGTCACACGCGGTGAAGAAATTTAATCCGGATCTCGTATTCTGCGGCCGGCAGGCCATCGACGGCGACACTGCGCAGGTCGGCCCGCAACTGGCCCAGAAGCTCTCCTCGCCCGTTTTGACCTACGTGGACGAGATACTCGAACTCAAAGACAGGACGATAAAGGCCCGCCGCAATGTGGGTAACGGCTGGGAGGTGGTTTCCTCGCCTCTGCCGACAGTTGTTACCGTTACCGATACGGCCAATACGCCTCGTCCGCCGGCGGCCAGGAGAATAATGAAGTATAAAAAGGCCAGGTCGCACGCCGAAGTGCTCTCGGAGCTGAGGAAGCAAATGTCCGAGGCCGACGGCAATCACATAAACGCCGAGGCGCAAAAGCGCTGCGAGCAACTGAATGAAAAGTTCCTGCTGATAGAGCAGTGGAACATGGAGGATATCGGGGCCGATCTGGCTTGGTGCGGCCGGTCCGGAAGCCCCACAAAAGTGCATAAAATCCAGTCTGTGGTGCTGGCCGGTGGTGAATACCACGAAATTCCGCCTACAGATGAGGGAATCAACGAACTGGTTCACGAACTGCTCGAGGAGCATATCGTGGGGTAGACGAGATGTTAATTAGTCAACGAATTATGAGTTAACGAGTTAACGAAATGATAAAAGTTAATCGAAATGGTGAAGTATGGGTCTTTGCCGAGCAGGAGGACGGGAAGTTGTCCGACGTCCCGCTGGAACTGCTGGGCAAGGGACGAGAACTGGCCGATAAGCTTTCCGTGCCATTGGCGGCGGTATTGCTCGGCAGAGGCGTGGATCATTTGAGCGACAAACTTATCGCCCACGGGGCCGACAAGGTTTACCTGGCCGAGCATGACAAACTTGCCGTGTATCAGTCCGCGCCCTACTGCAAGGTCATCTGTGATATGATTGAAGAACATGAGCCGCAGATTGTTCTGTACGGTGCTACGCCACTGGGCAGGGACCTTGCCCCGACGGTGGCCTCGGCTATGTGGTGCGGTCTGACGGCCGACTGTACCGACCTTGAGATAGGCGACCATAAGCCGCCCGGCAAAGACGAGGTTCACGAGAACCTGATGTACCAGATACGCCCGGCCTTCGGCGGCAATATTATCGCGACCATCGTCAATTATGACCGCTGGCCGCAGATGGCCACCGTCCGTGAGGGTGTCATGCCGATGCCCGAACCTGATGAATCCCGTTGCAAGTCGGGCCAGGTCGTCAGGTGCACGGCTGACCTGGACGACATGGAGCCGCCGCTGGAGATTGTCGAAAGGCATCGCCAGCCAAGACGCGTTAACCTGAAGGCCTCGCGGATAATCGTCGCGGGCGGCGCCGGCGTAGGCAGCAAGGAAAACTTCAAACATATATGGGACCTGGCCAACTGTCTGGGCGGTGCCCCGGCCGGCTCACGCGCGGCGGTGGATTTGGGCTTTATAGAGCACGATTACCAGGTAGGCCAGACGGGTACCACGGTGCGGCCGGCGCTTTACATCGCGTGCGGCATTTCCGGCGCGGTGCAGCATCGGGCCGGCATGGCGGAATCCGGAAGGATAGTCGCCATCAACACCGATTCCGATGCTCCGATTTTCTCCGTTGCCCATTACGGAATTGTGGGCGATCTGAACGAAGTTATTCCGAAAATAATCAAGGCCGTCAGAGGCGGCGCTTCGGTCAATGAGGCCGCGCAGGCCGCCGGGGCTAAAGAGGCGTAAAAATGGCTAATTTCTTCACCGACAACAACGATATTATTTTCCTGTTCGAGCACATGGACCTCGAGCGCGTCGCGAAACTTATGGAAGAGGACTTCCGCTTCGCAAAAGAGTACGATTTCGCTCCGCAGGATGCCGCCGACGCGCGCGACAATTACTACCGCATACTGGACTCCCTGGGCCAACTGTCGGCGGAAGTTATCGAGCCAACGGCAGAGGATACCGACCGAACCGGCAACGTGCTTAACGAGGACGGCAGCGTGACCCGCCCGGAAGGCATCAACGAGGCTATAAAGCGTCTCGGCCAGGCCGACCTGATGGGCTTTACCCTGCCATACCGCTTCGGCGGCATTAACTGCCCCAACCTGGTTTACACAATGTCCATCGAGATTGTCTCCCGCGCCGATGCTTCGCTTATGAACATATACGGTTTGCAGGGCATCGCCGAGACGATAAACGCCTTCGCCTCCGAAGAAATCAAGAAGGAGTATCTTCCGGACATGGCGGCCGGCAGAACGACCGGCGCCATGGTCCTTACCGAACCGGACGCCGGCAGCGACCTCCAGGCGGTAAAGACCTCCGCGTATCAAACCAACGGCGAGGCAGAGGATGAAACACAACAACCGGCCGCCGCATATCAGGACGAGCATGGCAACTGGTTTGTAAGCGGCGTAAAGCGTTTTATCACCAACGGCTGCGGTGACATACTTCTGGTGCTGGCCCGCACGGAGCCGGAGATAACCGACGGGCGGGGCCTTAGTCTGCTGCTGGTCGAGAAGGGCCCTCAGGTAAAGGTCCGTCGCCTGGAGGATAAACTGGGTATTCACGGCAGTCCCACCTGCGAGATATTTTTTAATCACGCCCCCGCCAAACTCATCGGAGAGCGCCAGCGAGGATTGATTACTTACGTGATGTCCCTGATGAACGGGGCGCGTATTGGTATCGCCGCACAGTCGCTGGGCATCGCAGAGGCGGCCTACCGCGAAGCGCGGATGTATGCCAATACCCGCCAGCAGTTCGACACGGCCATTGAGAATTTTCCCGCTGTGAGAGAGTTGATAACCCGGATGAGCACAGATTTAAAGGCCGCCAGGGCCCTGACGTACATGGCGAGTTTTTCCGTTGATTTGGAATACGGGGCGCTGCGCAAACTCGAGTTCGGCGATGTCGAGGATAAGGACGAGAAAAAGGCCCTCAAGAAGGAGTCTCGCAAGTACGGCCGTTATAACAAGATGCTCACGCCCATGAGCAAATATTATGCCTCCGAGATGTCGATGCGCGTCAGTAACGACGCCATAGCCGTGATGGGGGGAAGCGGTTATATGAAGGATTATCCGCTTGAGCGGCATCTGAGGGATGCGAGGATTACGACGATTTACGAAGGCACTTCTCAGCTGCAGATAATGGCGGCTGTGGCCGGCGTCACCGCCGGTACGTGCAAAACGCTGCTGGAGGAGATGCTTCAGAAGGACTGGCCGGAAGAGATAGTCCCGCTGGTTGAGCGTATCCGCGAGGGGATAGGGCTGATGGACGAGGCGGTGGAATTTGCCAAATCTCAGTCAAGCAAGGCGTTCCGCGACCTTCATGCACGCCGGCTGGTGGACATGGCCATTTATCTTATCGTGGCGACGCTGTTTTGTGAGCAGGCGGCGGAAAAAGATGAAAAACTGACACTGGCGAAATACTGGCTGGCATGGCGCTTGCCGGAGGTGCGGATGCTTGCCGAACAGGTAAAAAGCGGCGACGTCACGCCCGTGGAAAAATTCGAGGCAATAGCCGGCCCGTTGCCGGTGACGGAATAGATAATCCGCGGCCTGTGCCGCGTATGGTATTAAATTGCCCTGGCTCGAGGATAGAATTCGCCCACCTTCTTCTGCGTCGCCGTGGCGACGGGACGTGTTGCATATCATTATGCTGGCCGGCATCGCGGCGGTACTTTTGCCCCTAAGCGATGCGACCGAGTGGCGGTATATTACAGATGTGGTTGGCCAGATGTTTTCATTTTATACCGTTCTGGCGATGGGCTTTCTGTTTGCGCTTCGCTGCGGGGCGGTGGATTTAAGCGTGTGGATGGCCGGAGGTCTCGGCGGATTCGCCATGGTGGCGCTTGTCCGCGGAGGCATGGATATAAGGACGGCAATGGCCGCTGCCGCCGCCGTGGGACTTGTAATCGGCATATTAAATTTTCTCCTGGTACGTTTAGTCAGGGTGCCGAGCTTCATCGCCACCGGCATCGTAGCCGTAGCAGGCACTGTTGCATGCCGACACATTGTCGATTCACCGACTCTGGCGATAAAGCCCGGCGTGATACAGCCATGGCTTAACAGTATCGGCATGGCCAGACTTGGCGGGTTGGTGGATATGGTATTTGTCGCGTTGCTTTACACGGTGGTGGTTGCATGTCTTTTAGTATATGTGGCCTGCCTGATGGTTCGCGGTGGAAGGCCGTTCAATAAGACACTTCTGCTGCTTGGTGGTTTGTCGGTTTCTGGAATGCTGTCGGCGGTTGGGGGCACTATTTGGGTTTTGAAATATTCTGCCGCCCCCTTACCTGTCGCGCCAATAGGAGATCTGCGAGTGCCGGCGGCGGCAGTACTTGCGGGCGGTGCATTCCTGGCCGCACCGGGACGAGTATTCCTGGCGGTTTTGTCTCTGCCGCTGTCGATGCTTCTGGCCACTATCTGGCGCCAGGAGGTGTGGCTCCTTCACGCCGGCGGGTTGGAACTTCAGATGGTGCTTATGGCCGGAATGTTCGCCGCCGTTCAGGTCATGGCCGCCAAAACGTTCGGCGCAGAGGCGAATGAAGGTAAATCCTCCCGGCGGACGCCGGATGCATTATCGGTTATTCTTGGATATGGCGGAATTTTAATAACTGCCTCGGCAGCTTATGCCTCGACACCGGTATCGGCGACGCTGCTTCACCTGGCCGGCGTGTGTATTTTCGCGGCCGGAATATTCAGTATTCTGATGTCAAGGGGTATAATTAATCATCTGCGGGCTCGGCAATCTTGACGAGGCAGGGGCGGGCAGATAGACTTTCTCAGAAGATGTAGATCCTGCAATAATCAGGGTCGGGAGAATTAACGGTGGCTAAAAAATTCACGCAAGATTTCAAGCGGTTTTTTCTCGGCGGCTTGTCCGCCGTGCTGCCGACCGTTCTGACTTTGATGATCATCATCTACGTCTATAATTTCGTACAGAAATATATCGGCAGCTACATCAACAGGGCGATTCGGTGGATTGTCGGCCAGATTTGGCTGGCCAGGCATGCGGAAATTTCCGCCGGCGATGCGGCTTTTGAAACTTGGGCCGGGCATCTGGAGAAATTCTGGGGCAACTATCTTTGGTGGGTCGGTTTTGTTCTGGCGATTATAGGCATATACATATTCGGTAAGTTCGTAGGATCTTACCTGGGCAGGGGGATGTGGAAAGGCATAGACCGCACGTTTCTGCGTATGCCTGTAGTCAGGCAGATATACCCGTACATCAAGCAGGTGACTGATTTTCTGCTTTCCGACAAAAGGAAAATGGAATTTTCGCGCGTGGTGGCGGTGGAGTATCCGCGAAAGGGTATATGGTCGGTGGGGCTTGCGACGGGGCCGGCATTGAGCGGCATAATAGAAGCCGCCGGTTCGGACCTTATTACAATATTTATTCCGTCAAGTCCGACGCCTGTTACAGGGTATACAATTACAGTGAGAAGAGATGAAGTTATAGAGTTGTCGATGACTATAGATGAGGCATTCCGATTTACTGTCAGCGGGGGCGTAATTCTGCCCGGCGAGGAAAAGCCCACAAAACAGCAGTTGAGGCAGGCGCGGGCTGAAAAACCTGCGTCCGAGAAAACCGAAAAACCGCAACAAGAAAACGAAGGAGAATCAAAGTGAATTTGACTATCGAGGCGCGGCATTTGAAAGCCACCAAGCCGTTGAGAGAGTATATAGAATCCAAAATGCCCAAGCTCGAAAGGTATTATGACGGTATCCACACCGTCGAGGTTGTGCTGGACAAGGAATCGGCACACTTTCTGGTTGAAATTATAGTAACCGGCGGGCGGAAACACACTTTCGTGGCCACCGCCGAACATAAAGACATGTATGCGGGGGTTGACGGCGCGTTGTCAAAAATTACGCAGCAGTTAAGGCGCTTCAAAGACAAGGTTCGAGACCGCCAGGGACCGCCCCACGGAGAAGGACCCCAGTCCGGGGTTTGAGGGCGTAAGGGAAATTCAGCCCTCTCGAAACTGGCATGCGAACCGGTTTGCGGTTACACTTTATAACTCGCCGACAGCAGTAAAAATCTGCATAAGGACGTATAAAAGTTAATGCTTGGGAAATGTTTTGTTTTAGTAGATTTTTATTTTGGCATCCGACAGAAGCGGGTCGCTACCCGGCTGTCGCTGCCGGAAGCATGGGAGTAATTGATGAAACTTTCGGAGATAATCGCTTCAAAGGCAATAGTGCCCGAACTGAATGCCCGGGGGCGCGATGAAGCGATAACAGAATTAGTAGAAGTGATGTCTTCCGCCGGCATTCTTGGTGATGTGAGCGTCGATTCGGCCGTTAAGGCCGTGCTTCAGAGGGAGTCCAAGGCCACTACCGGTATAGGAAAGGGTGTGGCTCTTCCCCACGCAAAGATGGAAGGTATCTCCCATCCCATAGGGGCTGTAGGAAGGTCCGGCGAGGGGATCGATTTTGCCGCACTGGACGGTAAGCCGGTCTATGTGGTTATCCTTCTTTTGTCGGGACAGGACAATCCGGATGAGCACCTTCAGGCGATGGAAATGATATTCAAGCACGTACAACAAGACAGATTTCGCAAGTGGCTCAGGCAGAGCAGCAGCATGGAAGAAATATCGGAATTGCTCAAAGACGCCGAAGAAATGCTGTGAGTACAGTGTTAATACTTCGGATGCGAGCGTTTTCGTATCTGCCCGCATCAGCAGGGAACGGTGAAATAAATTGCCGACGGTCGAAAAAGAGTTGAATATTGTTAATAAATACGGGCTGCATGCACGGCCTGCCATGCAACTTGTGGAGTTGGCAAATAACTATACAAGCAAAATTGAGATATCGAATAACGCTTTGACGGTAGACGCCAAGAGTATAATGTCCGTGATGCGTCTTGCAGGCACGGAGGGAATGAAGCTTAAACTACTTGCCGAGGGCGAAGACGCGCAGGAAGCCGTTGATGCACTTGCTGAACTTTTTGAAGACGGCTTCGGCGAGATGGAACAGGATGAGGCCGGAGAGTCCGGCCAGTCGTGACGATATTTATACACGGCGCAGGAATGGTTAATTATGAAGGTTAAAAAGGGCATAGGAGTATCGCCGGGCGTGGTAATCGCACCGGCGGTAGTGCTGGATACCGAGGATTTCGACATACCCGAGCGGCACGTTCCTACCGACAGCGCCGAGTCGGAATTGTCGCGCCTTCGCAAAGCCATCGATGTTTCAAAAAAGGAAATAACCGACCTCAAGAAGAAGGTCGTCGGCCAGGTAGGCAAAAAAACCGCCGGCATCTTCGATTTTCACATCGGCCTGTTGAACGACAAGGAATTGCAGAAGAAATTCACCGAGACCATTCGCGAAGGCAATGTAGCGGCCGAATATGCCGTGGCTACTGTCCTGCGCGGCTACGCCAACGAATTCAAACAGATGCCCCAGTACCTGGCCGAGCGCATGAAAGACGTTTATGATGTCGAAAAGCGTTTGTTGCGCAACCTCATAGGCCAGAGCAGGCAGTCGCTTTCTCATCTTTCCAGGGACGTGACGGTATTGGCCAGGGATCTTACGCCGTCGCAAACGGCGGGTATGGATCGTCAGCACGTTCGCGGCCTTGGCATAGACGCCGGCGGCCAGACCTCGCATACGGCCATCGTGGCCCACGCCCTGGGAATACCGGCTGTGGTGGGGCTTAACGACGTAACGGCCGAGGTTACAGCGGGCAAAACCGTGATAATAGACGGTTACCGCGGGCTGGTGATAATAGAGCCCGATAAAAAGACCGTCGAACAATACCAGGATTACGCCCGCAAGCAGGTGGAGTTCATTCATTCATTGGAGGCGTTACGCGATCTTCCGGCCGTCACGGCGGACGGCCACGAAATAACCCTTCTGGGCAACGTGGAATTCCCCGAAGAAGCGCCCACCGTGCTGGAAAAAGGCGGCGGCGGAATCGGCCTGTACCGTACGGAATTTCTGTATCTGGGCACGGATACCGAACCGGATGAGCATCAGCATTACGAGGCATACCGCCGCGTAATCGAGGTTTGCGGAGACAGGCCGGTAGTCATCCGGACGCTGGACCTCGGCGCCGATAAATATACCCAGGCGCGGGCGCGGGTGCCGGAGCGCAACCCCTTTCTTGGGCTGCGTAGCATACGTTTCTGCCTTCAGAATCTGCCGCTGTTCCGCACGCAGTTACGTGCCATTCTCCGGGCCAGCGTAGACGGGAACGTATCCGTGTTGTTCCCGCTTATTTCGAACCTGATGGAGCTCAGACAGGCAAAGGCAATCGTTCGTGACATAGCGGAGGATTTGGAAGAAGAAGGTATCGAGCACCAGAGAGATTTACCAATCGGCATGATGGTCGAGACGCCTGCGGCAGCGCTGCAGTGCGACGATTTTGCCCGGGAGGTGGACTTCTTCTCGATAGGAACTAATGACCTGGTGCAGTACACCCTGGCTGTGGACAGGGCCAACGAGCGTGTGGCGTCCATGTTCACCGTTGCACATCCGTCGGTGCTGAGACTTATACGCCAGATTATACGCACGGGCAGGCGGTACGATGTGGGGGTAAGTCTGTGCGGTGAAATGGCAGGTCAGCCGGAATACACGCTCCTGCTGCTGGGGCTTGGGTTGCGGACGTTTTCCTGTGTTCCGGCCGTTATGCCGGAAATCAAAAAAGTCATCCGCTCGGTCACCATCGATCAGGCGGTGCGGGTGGCCAGAAGAGTAATGACATTCGAGACAGACACCGAAATACATAACTATCTCCGCTCCGAGACTCGCCAGATTATTCCCGAAGCGATGACGGAGTAGGTAAATCAAGGAAAGCAGGAATTGACTCAAAAGTGGTGCATGTGGATGGATATCAGGGGCGACCTGCGGTTTCTGTCCCACGCTCAAACCATGCGTACGGTAATCCAGACCGCCGTGCGTGCTAAGGTCCCGTTGAAATATACCGAGGGTTATAACCCGCGTCCCGTTGTTTCGCTTGTGTGTCCACGGCCGGTGGGGGTGGCCAGCCGGTGCGATCTGGCAGTGATGTCGTTGAACGAACCGGCCGAGGCAGATGAGTTGCTGGACCGGATGAACCGCAATGCACCGATTGGTATGAAATTCACGTCGGCAAAGAAGTTTTCGCGCAAGCGGGCGCCCCAGCCCCTCGCGGCGGACTACGAATTGTCCGTCGACGAGAAAAAGGCGAATTATGTGAAAAATGCTGTCGGAGACCTTGGTGACAGGGATCAGTGGAATGTTGAAAGGATAGTTTCCGGCAAGGGCAGCAGGAAGCGCAAGAAGACCAGACGTATTGATTTGAAGGATATGGTAAAGGATTTAAAAGTAACGGACAATCGGCTGAGGATGACACTCGCCCCGCGAGGCGACCTGTGGCCAAGACCCGCTGAAGTGCTGCGGCTGCTCGGCATGGACGAACGCGTCGACCTGGCAGCCATGGTGCGCACCGGGATACAATACGACATATGAATATGACGCCGGAATTACCGGCGAAGATAAAATCCAAGAGAAACGGAATATGACAAAAGAAATGATGATCAACATGGTAGAGGGCTATGAGTGCAGAATAGCCATAGTAAACGACGGAACGCTCGAGGAACTGTACATTGAGCGGGCCTCTAATCTTTCGATAGCAGGCAACATATACAAGGGAAGGGTCACAAATGTGGAAAAATCCATACAGGCGGCCTTTGTAGATTTCGGGGGCGCAAAGAACGGATTTCTGCATATATCCGACGTGCAGCCGAAATTATTCTTAAAGGGCAAGAAGTCTTCGGAGCCCGTCGGGCGCAAACAGTCGCGGGAAAAACGGCCGCCAATACAGGAGTGCCTGCGGAAGGGAATGGAACTTATAGTTCAGGTGACCAAAGAGGGGATAGGCACCAAGGGGCCCACGCTTACGACTTACGTGTCCATACCCGGGCGGCTGCTGGTGATGATGCCGGGCATGGAGAAAGTGGGCGTTTCCCGCAAAATCGAAGATGAGAAAGAGCGCGCCAAGGCGAAGTCGGCTCTTGCGGAGATAAATCGGCCGGACAACGTCGGATTTATAGTTCGCACCGCGGCGGTCGGTAAGCCCAAGCGCGATCTGCAGCGGGACCTGCATTACCTCAACCGCCTGTGGAAGGTGATAGATAAAAGAATCAATAACACAAAGGCGCCGGCGGAGATTTACCGCGAATCCGACCTGGTTACACGCACGCTGCGGGATATATACAACACCGACATAGACAGAATCATCTGCGACAGCAGGAACGTGGCGAATAATGTTAAAGAGTTCCTGGACGTGGCCATGCCGCGTACAAAAAAGATTATCGAACTGTATGACGGCAAGGCCGGGCTGTTCCGTGACGCCGGACTGGAGGAGGAAATCGACAAGGCGTTCGAGCGGCGGGTGGAGTTGCCTTCCGGAGGTTCGCTGGTGATAGACCAGACCGAGGCCCTGGTGGCGATTGACGTCAATTCCGGCCGATCCAAGAGTCATTCGGATGCCGAAACAACCGCCATGAAAACAAATATCGAGGCGGCAAAGGAAATCGCCCGCCAGTTGCGGCTGCGAGACCTCGGCGGACTGGTGGTTATTGATTTTATCGACATGAAGTCGAATAAGAACCGCCGCGAGGTCGAAAAGACTTTCAGAGGGGCGATAAAGCCGGACAGGGCGAAAACGAAATTGCTTCGGATGAGCAGTTTCGCACTGCTGGAAATGACACGCCAGCGGGTGCGGCCTTCGCTGTATACCAGCATTTACGACCAATGTCCCAAGTGCAAGGGTAACGGGATGGTTCCATCCGCCGAGACGCAATCGCTGGAGGTGTTGCGCAGCATTCAGGCCGCGTGCTCCGACAGCAAGGTCTCCCGGATAGAGGTTTCCACCGAGGTAGAGACTACCGATTACATTCATAACAACCTCAGGCACAAGCTTTCCGAACTGGAAGAGTCCACCGGTAAAAAGATAACCGTATATACGGATGTAAACCTGACCACCGGCGATGTGGAAATAACCGCCAAGGACCAGCGCGGCGGCGCAGTTGACTGGAGCGGCAAATTGTCCGGTGGCGGCAAACCCAAAACCGTGAAATTCGAAGAATCCGGTTCTAAAAAGAGCGGCAAGTCCAAGTCCCGCCGCAGGTCCAAAAGGTCCCGCCGCAGAAAGAAAAACAAAGACAAAGAGAACAAGGACAACAAGGATAACAAGGACAATTAGGGCGGCTGTCCATTATGCTCCCGGATAAAATCCGCCGAACTGTTTTCTTTGAATGAACATCATTCGACCGGCTCATGTCTGCGCAGTTGCTGGTGCGTGGCCCATTTGGGGTCGGTTTCGGGATAATCCGTGCGGTGGTGAACGCCGCGGCTCTCGGTGCGGAGTTGCGCGCAACGGCCAATGATGTAGGCGGCGGTGAGCATGTTCTGGATTTCCCATCCGTCGCGGGCCCAGAATTCCTTGTCCAGCACGTACCGGCCCCAGAATGAAATTATCTCCAGTGTCTCTTTGAGCCGGTCGCCGTGTCTTTCTATCCCGACATTTCGCCACATCAGAGAGCGCAGTGAATTGCGGATGTCGGCCAGGTCCAGTTCCGTGCGCTGCGACTGCACGTTTGAGAAGTCCATGTGCCGTGGCGTGAGTTTGTTGCTTTCTTCCGCGGCGGCCTGGCCGGCCAGTTCACCGCATCGCTGACCAAATATCAGCGCCTCGGTCAGACTGTTGGACGCCAGGCGGTTGGCCCCGTGCAGGCCGGTGCAGGCCGTCTCGCCGCATGCGAAAAGTCCTTCCAGGCCGGTGCGGCCGTCCGAGTCGGTTTTCAGCCCGCCTATCATATAGTGGGCGGCCGGGTGGACCGGTATAAGGTCGGCGGCCGGATTTATCCCGAAAGAGCGGCAAATATCGTCGATTTGGGGAAAACGTTCGGCGAATTTTTCGCCCCCGATGTGGCGAACATCCAGGAACACGTGTGTAAAGCCGGTCTTGCCGGTCTGCTCGTAAATCGCCCGGCTGACAATGTCCCGCGGGGCCAGTTCGCCCATCTCGTGATAATCCTCCATAAATCGTCGACCTTCGCGGTCTTTGAGGTACGCGCCCTCGCCCCGGACCGCCTCGGAAATAAGCGCCCGAGTGGCCCCGGCCACGTAAAGCGTGGTGGGGTGGAACTGCATCATTTCGGCGTCGGCCACGGCCGCGCCCGCGCGGAAGCCCATCGCTATGCCGTCGGCGGTGGCACAGGGCGGGTTGGTTGTTTCCCGCCACAATGACCCCGTGCCGCCGGAGGCCAGGATGGTCTGCCTGGCCAGTATCATCTGTATGCCGTAACGCTGGTTGTATGTAATCGCCCCCACGCAGCAGGCATTGTCCCCGCCGGCGGGCGGGTCGGTCAGCAGGTCAATGGCAAAGCAGTCACTGAATATTTTAATGTTTTCCGCCCGTCGGACCTTCTCGGCCAGAACTTCCGCCAGCGCCTTGCCGGTGGCGTCGCCGCCGGCGTGGACTATTCTGCTTTCACCGTGGCCGCCTTCTCTTCCCAGCATGAATTCCCCGTCCTCTGAGTCGAACCCGACGCCCCAGTCCTGCATCTGCTTTATGTGCTGCGGTGCGGCGGCGATGACATTCCGCACCACATCCTCGTCGCAAAGGCCGCAGCCGGTCCGCATCGTATCTTTGACGTGGTTTTCCACAGAATCGCCCGGTGCAAGTGCCGCAGCCAGCCCGCCCTGGGCGTAATATGTGTTGGACTCGGCCAGCGGGCACTTGGCAAGAAGTATAACCTGCCCGTAATTGGAGGCCTCGATGGCCGCCCGCAGCCCGGCCGCTCCGCTGCCTATAACCAGCACGTCAGTGAAAATATGCGGCAGTTGCCGGGCGGCGAAACTTATCAGGTAACGACGTTTGAAATATATGTTGTCCATATTTAAGAGTCTATTGCAGACGGCGTTATATGTCGATTTATATTTGGATGCCAATCTGCCACGCCTATACTGATGCAAAGTTTTCTTGCCTCATCACTGCCGCTGCGTTAGTCTATCCGTAACTTAAATTTAACATGCAAGGGAATATTTATGCGCAAAGAATCACTGGAATTTTTGAAGGAACTGCTGGCCTGTCCGTCTCCCAGCGGATACGAGACAAACGCACAGAAAATATGGTGCGATTACGCCCGCAAGTACGCCGACGAGGTCCGCACAGACTCCTACGGCAACGCCGTGGCGGTTCTCAACCCCGACGGCGATCCGAAAATTATGCTCGACGGCCACGTCGATGAACTCGGACTTATGGTAAAGCACATTGACGACAACGGCTTTCTCTACTTCCAGAATATCGGCGGCGTGGACCCGGCGCTGCTGCGAGGCAAGAGGGTGATAATCCATAACGAAAAGGGCGAGGTCAAGGGCGTAATCGGCTCGGTGCCCGTTCACCTTCAAAACAAGGAAAAGGAAAAGAAACAGCCGAAAATACACGAATGCTTCATCGACATCGGCGCCGCCGACCAGAAGGCGGCGTCGCGCCGCGTGGCCGTGGGCGATCCGGTTTCCTTCACGGACGACTTCGAGTTGCTCCATGACGATATATGCGTGGCCCGCGGTTTGGACGATCGCATAGGCACGTGGATTGTCCTCGAGACTCTGCG
The DNA here is from genome assembly GCA_964472875.1 of uncultured Planctomycetaceae bacterium. Lineage (GTDB taxonomy): Bacteria > Planctomycetota > Phycisphaerae > SM23-33 > SM23-33 > CAYYMD01. The sequence continues at coordinate 24,252 of CAYYMD010000002.1, read as the reverse complement.
CATTGCCGCAGCAGCCAAGAGTAAACCCAAATGCGCCATCTACGCCTGCAGCAGCGTGCAGGAGGAGGTAGGATTGTTCGGCGCGGCGATGAGCGTGTTCAACGTGCGACCGGATGCGGCGATTATTGCGGAAGTTACGCACTCCACCGACGTTCCGGGCATAGACGCCAAGCAGCACGGCCAGGTCAAACTCGGCCAGGGCCCCACAGTAAGCATCGGGCGGGAGAACCATCCGTTGATAGTCAGCCGCCTGAAAAAGATCGCCTCCCGCAAAAAAATCAAACTCCAGAATGAGACGTTCTCCCTCCGCGGCGGAACGGACGCCCTGGCGATATTCACCAAGCACGGCGGCGTGCCGACTGCCGTTGTGGGCGTGCCGAACCGCTACATGCACACCACCGTCGAGATGCTCGACCTCAACGACGCCGAGAAGGCCGCTCAGTTGCTGGCCGCCTTCGCCACGGACCTCAAAAAGGGCGAGCGGTTCAAAGTAAATGTTTAGCGACCCGTGAATGAATTTAATGATAAAGTCGCGCTGGTGACCGGTGCGGCCAGACGTCTGGGCCGCTGCATAGCCATGGCCCTGGCCGGCCGAGGCGCTCATATCGCCGTTCACTGCGGACATTCCATCGACGACGCCCGCAAAACCGCCGATGACATTCGTCGTCCGGGCGTGCGGGTGGAGGTCTTCCGGGCCGACCTGGCTGAGCCCGAACAGATAGACGAACTCTTTGAGCAGGTTAAATCCACGTTCGGCCGGGTTGATATGCTCGTTAACAACGCCGGCGTGTTTCCGCGCACACCGCTCGAGGAATTGACCGCGGAACAATGGGATGAAGCCATGGCTATAAACGCCCGTGCGGCCGCTCTTTGCATAAGCCGCGCCGCGGCGATAATGCCCGATGGCGGTGCGGTAGTGAACATCGCGGGAGTGGGGGGGCTTCGGCCGTGGCCGGGATACACGGCCTATTGCGCCTCGAAGGCGGCGGTAGTGGCCGTGGCCAAGTCCACTGCCGGGGCGCTTGCGGCCCGCAACATCCGCGTAAACGCCGTGGCGCCGGGCATGATCCGGTTTCCGGATGAACACTTCACCCAGAGCCAGAACAACACGGTCGCCAAGTCGCCCATGCGGCGGGCAGGCCGGCCGGAGGACATCGCCGAGGCGGTGGCGTTTATGCTCGCCCAGGATTACATCACCGGCCAGTGCATCTGCGTCGACGGCGGCTGGAGCATAGCGTAGGGCGGCATGCCACGAGATGTGGTTTACGCCGTTGTTCCGCGTAATTTTAGAAATTGCCGGTTTTTTGCGCGTTGTGCCGGGCTGTTGCAGGTTTTTAGACCTTTTTGCGCGATATTGCGCGTTTTTTGCCCTTGACAAGAATTCGTAAGTGTATGTACTGCAGTGGTTAATCATAATTTTGCCCCGGCGTTCACCCGAAAGCCGCGCTTTTTCGAGGGGAAAGGTAGAAGGATATTTCGGATTGCGGATTTCGGATTTCGGATTCCGCCCACCCGGCCGTCCGCTTGCCTTTTCCGGAGCAGTTTGAGATTTGGATATTTGAGATTTGGTGCTTGTTTCGCATTTGTTTCGTTTTTTGATATTTGCATTTCGGATTTTGATATTCTCCCATCTGGCTGCGTTTGTAAGCCCCCGCTGTCAAGCGGGGGATAGTTTTTCCATATGCAGCGTTATTATCCCCGCATTCACATGCGGGGCTTGCCGTGGCGGCCTTTTGGGCATTTGGGATTTGGTATTTGTTTCGCATTTCGTGCTTCATGTTTCGGATTTGTTTCGTTTTTCGATATTCGCATTTCGTGCTTCGTTTTTCAGATTTGTTACGTATTTTTTTCATATTCCGAAATCCCGACGGGACCTTTGGGCCCGGAGGGGCCGTCGGTCCGAAATCATAAATCCGAAATTAATTCCCTCCATACTTGGACGAAACATCACCTTTGCGCGCGCAAACCGCGCCTGGCGGGTCTGCCTGGAATTCGTAACCCCCGGCCGGGAGTGGATATAAAAAATTTTATTTTTTTCGGCACCAATGTCAAAATTCCCCGCGCCGCTGCGCGCGCATTTGTGGACGTGGAACAGGTAGAATTCAGCCGGGCCGGCTGCCCGTCTTGCACGAACGTATAAATCAGGGTTTCTTTCGCAGCAGTGAGAGGAATTCCTTCTCGGCCGGGCCGGGCGCCTTGCCGCGTCGGCGGACTATGCCGATGCTCCGCTGCCATTTTTCGGGCTGATTGAATTGCACGTATACCAGGTCGCCGCGCTGGGCCTCGCGCTCGACGTTGTCCTTGGGCAGAATGCTCAGCCCCGCCTCGACCTCCACCGCCCGCTTGACCGTTTCGATATTGTCGAACGCCAGCGATATCTGCACCGAGACTTTCTCTTCCTTGAGCCGCTTGTCGATGTTTTTGCGGGTGGGTATGTTTTCCTCGAAGGCAACGAATTTCCGGCCGTCGAGTTCTGCCGGTGATACGGATTTCTTTTTGGCCAGCGGATGAGTCGGCGGGCAGACCACCACCAGTTGTTCTTTTGTCAGGGGAATTACCTCGATGCTCCGCTGTTTCTGCGGATACGCCACCACGCCCAGGTCCATCTCGCCGCTGATTACCGCGTTGTAAATCCGCGACCAGCGTGTGTATTCCACGTGCAGGTTTACTTCGGTGTGGGCGCGTATGAATTTGCGTATGTACGGGTCCAGCAGATAAAACCCCACAGAGTATATCGTGCCCACCCGCAGGACGCCCCGCACGGACGATGCGGCCGAGTGTATTTCGCCCAGCATCTGCTCGTAGCGGCGGAGGATTTCCATCGCGCCGTTGTAGAAGGCCCGGCCGGCCTCGGTGGGCTCGACGAATCCGCCGCCGCGGGAGATCAGCTGGACGCCGAATTCCTGCTCGAGTTTGGCCAGTTGCTGCGAGACCGCCGACTGGGATATATAGTTATTCTCGGCCGCCCTGGAGAAACTGCCCATCTCCACCAGGTCGCAGAATATTTTCAGAACTTGTATGTTCATTGTTCGTTAATTCGTAGATTCATCCGGCACAAAAAAAGACAAGCAATCCGCATCGAAGCAGCATACGCCTTGCTTTGTTGCAGGCATAATCTACTAAGCAACTAATCAACTAATCAACAAATTAACGCCGATTGGCTATCTTATTACTATCAGTTCGTCGCATTCGTCTTCCGTGGGCGGCTGGAGTATATTCAGGTAATGCTGCGTTGCCTGGTGCATTTTATCCATATCGAGAGTGGGGTGATTTTTTCTGCCGGCGATGCGTTCGAGGCAGACATTCCGAGGCAGGTCGAAATAGACGATTTTCACGCGGTAGCCGTGGCGTTCGGCCAGGCGGCGGAATTTGTCCCGCTGGCGTCGCAGGGGGTTAATCCGGTCGATGACTATCCGCTCGACGCCTTTCTGGAGCAGGTCTTTGTAGTATTCCAGTACGCCGGGAAAGCGGTTGGGGCCTTCATCCTGTGATACACGCGTGTGTCCGGACAGATGGTTTTTGCAGTAATGCGTCTTACCCGAACCCTGCATGCCCACCAGGATGACTACTTCCTTGTCCGACATATGCCTCGCCGTAAAAAATCTAAAAGACCACAAATTTTATGATGGGATTTATCAGGTTGCTCAGCACCAGGCCGATGGGGTCTATCGGGGCGCGTGAGTTGGTGAACATCTCCCATATCCACGGCCCCAGTATCATCGCCATCAGCGCGAAGCGGCCGTACTGCAACTGCCAGGCCATGTATCCCTGTTGGCTCGATGCGGGCAGCAGTTCCCGCAGTATGTGATGGCCGTCCAGCGGGAACAGCGGGATGAGGTTGAAAATGCACAGCACAAAATTTACCTGCATGGTCGTATACAGCATGATGAATATCGCCTGCGATGCCTGTCCGCCACTCGCACCGCCGGCCGAGAGCCAGATACGCAGCGCCAGGCCGCATATTAGACCCAGGCCCATATTTGCGGCCACGCCCGCGGCGGAGACGGCTATTTCGCCCATTTTGCGGTTGGTGAAGTTGGCCGGATTGACCGGCACCGGCCTGGCCCAGCCGAAAGCGCGTGTCAGAAACAGCACCAGCGTGCCGATGGGGTCCAGGTGGGCAAGCGGGTTGAGCGTGACGCGGCCCATCTGCTTTGCGGTTGGGTCGCCGAAGGCCAGCGCCGTCCGCGCGTGGGCGAATTCGTGCACCGTCAGCGAAAGCAGAAACGGCGGCGCCAGAAGCAATGTAGTGTAAAGCCATTGAGAATCCATATCGGCCCCGTTTTACTTGACCCTCGCAGTTTCAGCAAGGATAATGCCCTTATACCGAATCGATTGTAAACACTGCAAATTTCGCACAACGTAAGTTGTCGAACGATTATTTATGCAATCCGAGGATAAAGATATACATTTGGCCGCCCAGGTCCTCCGTTCCGAGGGAAGGGCGATAAGCGCTCTGGCCGAGCGAATCGCGGATGACGATTGCTGTGACGCGTTCAGGCAGGCGGCCGCCGCCATATTCGAGTGCCCCGGCAAGGTCGTGCTGACCGGCATAGGCAAGGCGGGCATCATCGGCCGTAAAATTTCCGCCACGCTGGCGTCCACCGGCACGCAGAGCATTTTTCTCCACCCCGTGGAGGCGCTGCACGGCGACCTTGGCCGGTTGCAGCCGGATGACGTTGTCGTGGCGCTGTCGCACAGCGGAAGCACAGAGGAACTGATTCGCCTGGTTGACCATATCAAGGCCCGCCGCGCCAAACTCGTGGCGATGACAGCCGACGCCGACAGTCCGCTGGCGCGGCACGCCGACATAGCGCTGGGATACGGCCAGGTGGAAGAGGCCTGTCCGCTGGGGCTGGCGCCGACGGTTTCCACCTCGTGCATGCTGGCCCTGGGCGACGCGCTGGCCCTTACGGTGATGCAGATGCGCAACTTCGGCCCGGAGCAGTTCGCCACGCACCACCCGGCCGGGGCGCTGGGGCGAAAACTGCTGAAGGTCGAGGAGGTAATGACCTTCCGCGGGGGCGAGCGGCTGGCCACGGCGCGGGATAACCTTACACTGGCCGAGGCCCTGGCCGAGGGCGAGAAAGTCTCCCGCAGAACAGGCGCGTTGCTGCTGGTGGATGATTCCGGTCGGCTCACCGGCATACTCACGGATGCGGACCTTCGCAGGATAATGCTGAAGCATCGCGGCGAGAATGTTTTGGAGCGGCCGGTAAGCGATTTTATGACGCGCGACCCGAAGCGCATCCGGCGCGGACAACTGGCATCGGAGGCGCTGGCCGTTTTAAATGAATACAGGATAGACGAACTGCCCGTGGTGGACGGCGCAGACCGGCCGGTCGGCGTCATAGACGTGCAGGATCTGATCGGCGTCAAGACGGTAAGTGATGATGAATCGTAACGTAGATTACGAAGATATCCGGCTTCTGGTCCTGGACGTTGACGGGGTGTTGACGGATGGGCGAATCATTCTCTCGCCCGAGGGGCAGGAGTTTAAGATTTTCCACGACAGGGACGGCGCGGCGATGCGATTCTGGAAGCGTTCGGGCGGAAAACTTGCGATAATCTCCGGAAGGTCCTCGCCGGCGATTACCCGGTGGGCCGAAGATACGGATGTCGATGTGGTGCGCACGAACGCCAAGCAGAAACTGCCCGTATATATGGATGTGCTGAAGGAACTGGACGTCGCGGCGGAAAATACGGCCGTTATGGGCGACGAGGTCGGAGATCTGCCGCTGCTGGTGAACTGCGGATTTCCGGTGGCCGTGGCCGACGCCATGGAGGAATTGAAATCCAAAGCCGTTTACATCACGCGGCTCGGCGGCGGGGCCGGCTGCGTTCGGGAACTGGTCGAGATGATTCTTAAGAAAACCGGCAAGTGGAAACAGATAATGAAAAGGTATAGCCCGCCCGCAGGCGCCGACAGGAACGGCGGGATAATGTGATGAAGCGAAAATTACTGATACTTATCGGCAGTTTTGTAATGATACTGGCGGCGTTCGGCGTGTATTACCTCGTGGCCGGCAGCGGCGCGTGGATTACGGCCGAAAAACCCCATCGCGGGCGGGGCCAGAGGCCCGATGACCGCAGGCCCGGCAGTCCCGGCCGCATGGCTATAGAGAGGGGCGAAGGGCTGAACGTGGAGGTCCGCGACGAACAGGGCCGGCTGGAAGCCGTCTATAAAGCCCCGAAGTGGACCAAGCGCGAGGATGACAGTTACATTCTTTACGAGCCCATGATCAGGTTGTACCGGTCGGACGGGCAACGCGCATTTATCAGCGGCGACCACGCCGTTATTTACGCCGAAGAAGTCGCCGGCGGTATAAATGTGCGTCGGGGCAACTTGTCAGGCAACGTGAGGGTTGTTATCGATCGCATAGCGGGTGCGGACCGGCCGGACCTTGCGAAGGTCGGCGGGCGGCTGGAGGGGCTGATAAAAATCTTCGCCGAGGACCTGAATTTCGACAACAACGCCCTCGAACTGAGAACGCAGGGAAATATCACGCTCCTTGCCCCGGAGGTGGATATTATCGGCGAGGGGCTGGAGATTTTATGGAATGACGCGCCGCGGGAGCTGAGACTGCTGAAAATCCGGCAGGGCAGGTACATGGCCGTTTACAACGTGCCGGAAGAGTTGAAAATGATATCCCTGCCCGGCGGCGAAGGCGGTCGCGCGGAGGAAGGCGGCGCTGCGGAAACATTACCTGGCTCGGGTGAAGGGGCCACAGAGGAGATTGCCGATGCGTCCGATGCCGGTCAAGAGCCGGATGCAGGCGTTGCGCCGGCCACGCAGCCGGACACCTTGCCCGCTACCGAACCCGCTGCGAAACCTCAACAGAGACCGGCCCGCAATATTTACCTGGCCGAGTTCTCGGCCGAGAAGGGCGCGATTCACGTTGATTCCGGCCCGCGGAAGATGCGCGGTGCGGAGAAATTGACACTGCAGTTCAGATGGGACACCACCCGCCAACGTCTCATGGAAGGGGAAACGGCCACCGGACCGCAGACCCGGCCGGCCTCAACCGCCCCCGGCGAGGCCGCCACACGACCGGCAACGCAGCCATTCGGTGAAGTTGCCCGGCCGCGGGCCACGGCGACGCGCCCGGCGGGGAAGACCCAGCCGATGATTATTACCTGGCGAGGGCCGCTGGTCATATCACCCGAGGGTTATGCGCCCGGGCCGCCTAAAAACACTTATGAGCTGACGGCCTCGGGGTCGCACCTGGCGCTGTCGGAGCCGCAGGGCAGGGCGTATTGCAGCAAACTTAATTTCCGCTACCCGCAGCGCAGGGGCGAATTGACCGGCAGCGAGGATTCGCCGGTCCGCCTGGAGATGGCCGGCGGAGATTACGCCGTGTGCAAGTCCGTGAGTTTCACGCCCGGGACCGACCAGGCGATTCTAAACGGGCCCGGATACATGCAGCGGGCGGCGGGCGGCGGCGAACAGGAGGGGGGCGATGTTGGCGAAATTTCGCTGGATACTCCAAGGGGCGAGCGAATCGAATGGTCCGAGTCGGTGACGGTCAATTTTGCAAGGCAGGGCCAAACCGACGACGAGGGACCCGACATGTACGCCGAAGAGGCGGTTTTCGTGGGCGACGTGCGGCTGAAGCGTCCGGCGGCGGGGGAATTCGTCCGCTGTCCGAAACTGCGGGTGCAGATGAGGCCCCTCGGCGGCGAAGTCCAGCCGACGGAGGCCCTTGCCACCGGCGACGTGACCGCCCACCAGGCCGGCAGAGACATAGAGGCCGAGACGCTCTCCATCTTTTTTGGCAGAGTCGATGAATCCTCATCCGTGCGGCCGATGCGGCTGGTCGGCACCGGCGGCGTGAAAATTACAGACACCTCAGACCCTAAGCAGAAGGTTGTGGCTACGTCGCAGCGGCTGACCAGCAACCTCGCCGAGGAGTCGGCGGTTCTGATTGGCGGCCGTGGCAGAGAAAACCGCTGGGCGAAAATTACACAGGGCGGGAATTTCCTGGCCGGCGAAGAGATTCGCCTGGCTCGCCGCACCGAAAGCGCAACAGTGACCGGCGCCGGCGAAATCGAGTACCTGACCGAGCGGGACATGAGCGGCCGGGAGTTATCCGAACCGCGGCCGGTGAAGATTACGTTCGACGGTGGCATGGATTACCGGGGCCGCAGGAACACGGCCGAGTTCCGCGAAAATGTGCACCTGGTCAGCAGGGGCGATTCGATGAACTGCGACCGTCTAAGTTTACTGTTCAGGAAAACGCAGCAGGCCGAGGAAAAGCCGGATGCCCAAAGTTCCGCAGCCAGCGGGCAGGAAGGGGTCGGTTTCGGCGTGGAGCGGATGGGCCGGCGGAAGGTCAGCATGATAATGGCCGACGGCGACGTGGAATTCGCCAGCCGCCGCGAGGACCCCGATACTTCCAAGCTCCTGACCCGGCTGAAACTCGACGCCGACCAAGCCATGTTCGACGCCCGCCCCGATGAAAAGGGAGAAGAATCGCACGAAATGCACGTCATCGGCGAGGGGACGCTGGTTCTGGAGGATTACCGCCCGCCGGAGAAGCAAACGGATGAACAGCGCGACAGCAGCGCCGTTATCCCCCGCGGCCAGAAGCCGCTGCAGGCGGTGTTCAACTGGAAAAAATTCATGACGCTGCACCAGGAGTCGCGCGAGGTGAGAATGAAGGGGGATGTCAAGGTAGTCTACCGCAGCGCCAAACAGGTGGTCGGCACGGATAATCTGAACGTTCCCGACTGGGGCGAATTGCCGACAGGGCGAAGGACCGTGTTGTTATGCGATAACCTGACGGCGAGTTTCACTCCGCCGGAGAAGCCGGCGGCTGCGGGCGCCGTCGCGGATGCGACCGGCCCGGCCGTGGGCGAACTGAAAAAATTCACGGCCATGCAGGAGGTCAATCTCAATGAAGGCCCGTGGCAGTTCCTCGGCGACGTGATGATTTACAACCGTCACGAAGACCGCACTAAGGATAAGGTTATTCTCCGCGGCCACATGGCCGGCGAGCCGACGACCGATGCGCACCTGTTTTACGAGGATGACAAGACCGGCCAGTCGCAGAAATGGTCGTCCCCGCAGATACTTTTCTTCCCCGCCACGCAGCGGGTCGAAACCGGCAAGGTCACCGGCGGCGGCGTGCAATGAGGCGATATAAATTCTCAGGTTGTCACTTGATGATTTTTTCGGACCTTAGAATTTCCAGCATCGTCATATGCCTGGATGAAATGCGAACAGGGCGATATTTATAAAAAAGTTCTCTGGCCTCTGTGTCCCTTGAGCATACATGATAATCCAAAACCCATGCCAGGGCGAAAGTTTCCCTTTCTCCCGCGTCAGCTGCCGTAAGTATTTGAAAATACGTCAGATACATCTCGTATTCACTGTCGTTCAGGTCATTAGGCGATATTATGCGCGGCACTGCACCTGATTTGTTTCGGCGCAACTCAATTTTCATTTTTCTTCCGGTTCCCCTTTGCTTGTAATACTTGACTTCATTGTCTGCTACGTATTCCGATACGCAAAATCTGTTACCGAGTTTGTTTTTGAGTTTTCCGTAGTATTCCCATTCAAATAAGCAGATGAGCGAGTCGGCGTCGAAAATTATCGACCTGTCGTCTTTGCTCATCTGTTCATCCCCTTAATTCCCGATATTATTTTTGAGTGATTTTTCCAGATTTTCTTTTTCTTTGACTAAATCGGGTCTGTAAATGGGCTGGATTTCTTTAACGACGGCGTCCCTGTCGGGCAATTCCAGTAAATCCGCCAACTTTTTGGATGTTATTTTTCCACGACGGTAAGCTTCAAGAGCCAATCGGATATATCTTAACGGTAATCGTGATACTTGCTTGGCCGTCTGTTTTGAAACGCCGTTTGGATGCCACGTCAGCGATTCTTCCCGGGGGATGGTATCTTTATGTCCGTCCGGGGCGAATTGTTTCCAAAGGTGGTTCCAATCCCCCTGATCAATTCTTTGCAGGTAATCATCGAAAGAAAGACCTGCAAGAATGTTTAAGCGTCGGATAATCACATGATGACTGACTCCAAAAAAGGATGCTAATTCGACAATATCACGATTAGTTACATTATCCGCAGATAAATTGAGGTCTTTAAGTTTGAGTTCTATTTCCTCCAGGGGCACAAGAAACGCGGCCGCAAATGCGTTCGCTTCTTTTTCAAGGGTTTTATCATTATCTTCGGCATAACTTACATCTTCTATGCGGGCCTGTATATTTTTATGTAGTTCAAGATGTCCTAATTCATGGGCAAGCGTAAAACGCTGATGGTGTTTGTTTTTGTTTTTTGTATTCACAAGGATGACGTTGAATTTTTCTTTCTTCTTGCGTATGAACGCCCCCGAAAGACCGGAATCCCATTGCGTTCGTAATATTAGAACATTATTATTTTCGCAAAGATCAGATAGATTGTACGCCGGTTGGATACCGGCTCCCCATTTTTTTCGCAACTTTCCGGCTCTGTTGCATGCTTGTGTAATGTTTTCAGGTGCCATTTATTTGCGCTCCAGCATTATCTCAGGAGCGGAGAATTTTTTTGAGAAACAGAAAATTTTCCACTAGACGACTTGCGGCCTGGAGGTCTTTTTTCACCTCTTCGTCACATTCCTGTGCCCTTGCAAGGACGACGAAATCCTCTTTGGAGGAGTTCGGGTCGAAAAACCATTCGATGTTTTTATCGAATAATTTGGATAAAGTTACGAGTTCCGTCGTGGAAACTCGACGTTCGCCTGATTCCATGGCCGAAACATTTGAATGGGAGGCCAAACCAAGTTCTTTAGCTACTTGCTTTTGCGTTAGTCCACTTGCCTCCCGGGCGGTGCGAATATTTTTTGCTATGATTGCCTTTGTGTCCATCTGTCTCTCTCCTTGCCATTGACATATTTATCATAGCATATGATGTGACGGATATCAAGACAAATATTATAAGTAAATCAATATGTCTGAATATCGGACATTTAATCCTAAATCTTTATAAGTAACTACAATAAAATATGGTTATATTTGTTTCAGCTTAGGGTTTCGTTCATAGAGCCGCTGCGCAGGCCCTGTAAATCGAGCGTGATATATGTGTAGCCCAGCGGTTTGAGGGCATCCGTAATCTGCCGGGCATAAGCGAGGGCGCGGGGCAGATCATCCGGCGGGACTTCGATTCTGGCTATCGGCTCGTGGTCGCGCACGCGACAATTCTCAAAGCCAAGTTCGCCCAATGCAGTCTCCGCCTTGTCTATGCGGCTCAGTTTCCCGGTAGTAATTTCGCTCCCGTAGGGGATTCTGCTGGCCAGGCATGCCGATGCGGGCTTTTCGGCCGTGGGCTGTTCCATCGCGGCGGAGGCGGCGCGGATGTCCGCTTTAGTCAGACCGGCCTCAAGAAGGGGTCGGACTATGCCGAGTTCATCCTCGGCCTCCATCCCCGGCCGGAAGTCGCCCACATCGTCGGCGTTGTCGCCGCTGAAAACGGCCTCCATGCCGCGCTCGGCGGCGAGCGTCTTCAGGCGGGTGAACAGGCCTTTTTTGCAGTAGTAGCATTTCCGCGGGGGATTTGACGTGAACGCCTCATCGGCCATTTCATCGGTTTTAATCTCGACAAGTTCCACGCCGCACCCGGCCGCTGTATCGCGGGCTGCGCGCAACTCCTTTTCGGGGTGTATGGGCGAGACGCCCGTAGCGGCGACGACGTTATCCCGTCCGAGCGTCTCCAGGGCTATCGCCAAAAGAAACGTGCTGTCGACTCCGCCGGAGAAAGCAACAACGCCGCTGCCGCTGCGGCTGAGTATCCGCCGGCACTTATGGATTTTATCCCGCAGTATCGCCTCGAGCGTTTCGCTAAAATCCGTTTCCTTCGTCATGGCGTTTACCAAAGAAATATCCGCATTTCTTTAAGTTCATTTTAGCCCAAAAGGGGTGTATTATCCAATGGGAGGCAATCAGTGTTGACAATTCCGGTTATATTTAGGAATATGGCTTTTTCGGCGTTCGCGGCCGTGGCGGAACTGGCAGACGCGCAGGCTTCAGGTGCCTGTTCCCTTCGGGGAGTGGAGGTTCGAATCCTCTCGGCCGCAGTTGGGGGTTAACCTCTCCATTCGGCCTGATCGGCCGTGGTTTTGAAATCCGCCTGCGCGACGGCGGGCGATTCTTCATCCGCGACGGCGGCCTTATCCTCTTCGGTGGGCCTGCCGATGAACACCAGGGCCTTGGCCGGGCATTTTTCCACGGCCTTTTCCACGTCGTCCAGTTTGCTGGTGTCGTATTTGTCGTAGTTTATGGACGGGATTTTGCCTTCCATCGAGATCATCTCGGCCATTTTCGCGCACAGGCCGCAGCCGGTGCACCCGACCTTGCAGACCGCCTTGACCTCCTTGGCCGGGTCCTTGTTGCTGCATGTAATGGCCAGCATCTTGTCGGTTTTGAACGGCACCATGGATATTATGTTCCGCGGGCAGGCACGCTCGCACGCCCCGCAGCCGGTGCATTTTTCGTAATCCACGGTGGCCAGGCCGTCTGTCACGTGTATCGCGTCGAAGTCGCACGCCCGCTCGCAGTCGCCTAAGCCCAGGCAGCCGTACGTGCAGGCCTGCACGCCGGAGATGACGTTGGCGGCCGAGCAGGTTTTCTCGCCCCGGTAAGGGTTCATGCCGAGTTTGTCGCCGTTTTTGGCGCGGCAGTGGACGATGGGGCGGTGCGGCCAGGTTTCCTCGAGTTTGATGCCGAGTATGTCGGCGATTGCGGCCGCGCAACTTACCCCGCCCACAGCGCACCTGTTGGGCGCGGCCTCGCCTGCCACGACGGCCTCGGCGTATTCGTTGCAGTTGGGGTATCCGCAGCCGCCGCAGTTGGCCCCAGGCAGGGCCTCGTTGATTTTCTCCACGCGCGGGTCGACCTCCACGTGGAAGGCGCGGTTGGCCCATCCCAGAACGTACGCCATCAGTACCGCAAGAAGCAGCATCGTGGCGGCGGCCAGCATTATTATTATCCAGGTAAACATCGTTATTCCTATTGAAGCAGTTGGGCGAGATTTCTGTCAACGCCGGTGAACCCCATAAACGCCAGGGCCAGAATGCCGGCTATAATCAGCGTTATGCCGGCGCCCTTTAGCGGGCGGGGCACGTCGCAGTGGTCGAGTTCCTCGCGAATACCGGCCATGATAACAATCGCTATCGTAAAGCCGATTCCCGCGAACACCGCCAGCGTCATGGCCTCGCCCAGTCCCCACATTTTAGCGGGCTCGACGCCCGAAACGTGGGACATTATCTGCAGGCACGCGAACAGTATCGCGCAGTTGGTGGTGATAAGCGGCAGGTAAACGCCGAACGATTTATACAGGTGCGGGAAAAACTTCCGCACGTACATCTCCACCAGTTGCACCGATGAGGCGATGACGAAGATGTACACGATGTAATTCAGTATGCTCAGGTCGACCACTGCCTGCGATTCCGGGCTGACCAAATGCAGCACCCACATCGACACCGGCGCGCCGGGGCGGAGGATGAAGTAAGTAAACGTCCACGACAGCAGCGATGCGATGGAGATGACGAACGTCACCGCGCAGCCCATTCCGAACGCCATACCGACGCGGCGGGAGACGCCGAGGAACGGGCATATGCCTACGAAGTAGTGCAGCACGAAGTTATTAATCAACGCTGCGCCGACGGCTATCAGAATTAATTCGCTAAGGTATTCCATTTTTTATTCCGTTTGTGCTCTTGCGAACCAGTTGACCGCGCCTATAAGCAGGCCGAGCGTGATGAATGCTCCCGGCGGCAGTACCATTATTACCCAGTCGGGCCAGCCGGCCGGCATAATCTGCATGCCGAACCACATGCCGGAGCCGAATATCTCACGCACCGTCGCAATCGAAGCCAGCGCCAGTGCGAAACCGAGCGACTGGCCGACGGCGTCGGATACGGCCGTGACGACCTTTTGCCTCTGTGCGCAAACCTCGCAGCGGGAGATTATCGCGCAGTTTACGATGATAAGCGGCACGTACGGCCCGAGCGTCTTGGACATGTTGTACATGTACGCGGCCAGGAATTTATCGGCGATGGTCACGAACGTGGCGATGGTCAGCGTGAACACCAGAATACGCAGGTGGGGTTTTAGCATATGGCGAAGCAGGGAGACGATTAGGTTCGCGCCGGTCAGCACGAACAGCACCGCTGCGGACATCGTCATGGCCGCAGGCATTGTGCTGGTGACCGCCAGCGTGGGGCACATGCCGAGCAGCTGGCGATATACCGGGTTCTCCGGCAGTATGCCGCGTATGAAACGCTCCAGTGGTGTCGGTCCGTCATTCGGCATTCGTATTGCCCTTGTCGTTGCTTTGTTTGAGATTGCTGCGGAACCGGTCGACGGTCTTGTTGACTATTTCACATACGCTTCGCGAGGATATCGTCGCACCGGTAACGGCCTCAATTTCGTTCGGCGCCGTGGGTTTGGACTTGGTGACGGTCAGGTCCTTCCCGGCGGGGATGTTCTCGAACTGCTGGGGCCAGTCGGATACGCCCTGGTCGATGTTACTGCCCAGGCCGGGCGTTTCCTTTTGCGCCAGGACATAAATGCCCTTAATAGTTCGAGCGTTTGCGTCGAGGCCGATAAGCAGTTGTATCTCGTCGGCGAAACCCTGTCCGGAGCCGGGGACAACCCAGCCCACGTGCCGGCCGCCCTCGGTCAGGGCTTTATAGACCTTTTTTCCGCTGATACGAACTTCTTTGGATTCCTCGGCGCCGGCGGCGGGTATGAGTTTCGGAATCGCGCTTAGTGTTTCCATTTGCCTGTTATAAAGGATTTTATCATTCAGGCCGACATACACGCCCGCCAGGGCGGCCCCCGAGCACGTCGCCAGAATCAGCACCAGCCACGCCTGGCCGAGATAACCGGCCTTCTTCTGTTCGGTTTTCTTGTCTTCGTTAGCGTTCATTTTTGATATCCAACATCTATTTACACATATCACAGGTTACAGGAGATAGGTTACAGGTAATGCTCCGCATCGCCCGAAGTTGCATTCAGTGCCGCACATGCTCCATCACCTTTCACCCGCCGTTTTTGGTCTTCCGCCGACCGGCCGCGGTATCGTCCAGCGGTTAATCAGCGGCGCCAGAGAGTTCATCAGCAGCACCGAGAACATCACGCCCTCGGGATAGCCGCTGAACAGCCGTATAATCATAACGAACACGCCCACGCCAAGGCCGAATATAAACTTACCTCGCCGCGTCAGCGGGCTGCTGGCCGGGTCGGTGGCTATGAAGAACGCTCCGAAAAGCAGCGCCCCGCCGACGAGGTGATGAAGGAGCGTCAGTTCCGCATCCGGGTTTAACGCGTTCGCCAGCGCCGCAATCGCGGCCGTGGCCAGAATCGTGCCGGCCGGTATCTCCCACGAGGCGGTGCGTCGCAGGCAAAGGTAAATGCCGCCGATGATGCACGCCAGTGCGCTGGTCTCACCGAGCGAGCCGTTGACATTGCCGATAAACAGCGGCCAAAGCGCCACCGACTCGCCGAGGTTCTTCGCGGCCGTCAGCGGCGTGGCCTCGGTAACTATTTGCGTGAATCCCTCCGGCGCCACGTACGCCGAAGCGCCCAGCGCGGCGGGGAAACATATCATCACGAACGCCCGCCCGACCATGGCGGGGTTGAAGATATTCTGGCCCAGACCGCCGAAGATGAACTTGCCCAGTCCGATGGCCGTCAGCGAGCCGATAACGGCTACGTACCACGGCGTGGACCACGGCAGGGAGAGCGCCAGGATCATGCCGGTGACGGCGGCCGTTAAATCATCCACCGGTGGGCGGCGCTTGCGCATCCACGTGAACAGGGCCTCGCCGGCGACGCACACGGCCACGCATATCGCCATTTGCTTGAGGGCGTACCAGCCGAATATGTAAATCGCCATTCCCGCCAGCGGCGCCATCGCGATTAGCACATCCAGCATCATCTTCCGCGTGGTCAATCCTCCGGCGTGGAGATGCGCAGAAGGTGCAATTTCAAGCTTATCCGGCATATTGGCCTGATTATCGCCCCGCTTCGAATTTTTTACTTCTGCTGACTGAGACATAAGTTGTAAAAATTCTAAATCCTAAGCACTAAATTCTAATTTAAAATTTAGTGCTTTATTCTTTTGGTAATTTTGCCTTTCCATCTCTGATTAACTGCACCAATTGGATGCCGGCCGGGCATATGTACGAGCAGCAGCCGCATTCCATGCACGCGGTTATGTAGTACTGCCGGGCGAGGTCCCAGTCCTCGGCCCTGGCGGCCATGGCTATCTTCGTCGGCACAAGGTTCAGCGGGCACACGTCCACGCATCGCCCGCATCTTATGCATTCGGTTTCCGGGACACGGCGTATCCGGCTCTCGGTCAGGACCGTGATGCCGCCTGTTCCCTTGGTCAGCGGTGTTTTCAGGTCGCCGACGGTGAAGCCGGTCATCGGCCCGCCTGCGATAATGCGGGCGGTATCGTCGCTTACACCGCCGCAGTATTCGATAATCTCGCCGATGCTGACGCCTATGGGGGCCAGTATGTTTTTCGGGTTTTCAATTCCCTCTCCGGAGACGGACACCACGCGGTGTGTAAGCGACCTTTGGCGTAATACCGCCCCGGCCACGGCCGTCGCGGTGCCGACGTTGATGACAACCACGCCCACATCCAGCGGCAGCCCGCCGGTGGGGATTTCCCTGCCGACCACGGCCGGGACCGCCTGGCGCTCGCCGCCCTGTGGGTATTTGGTCTTCAGCGGCATCGCCTCGACGTTCGTTCCCTCGGCCGCGGAGCGAATCGATTCAATCGCATCTGGCTTGTTGTCTTCAATGGCCACGACGATACGGTCGGCCTTGCAGGCCCGTGCGGCCAGCAACGCACCGGTCACTATTGTCTGCGGCGCCTCGAGCATCAGCCGATGGTCGGCGGTGAGGTACGGCTCGCACTCGCAGCCGTTTACTATCAGCGTGTCAATCGGCTTGGCCTCGTTTGGCGTCAGTTTGACGTGCGTGGGGAACGCGGCACCGCCGAGGCCCACTATTCCGGCCTCTCGCACCGCATCGATAATCTGCTGAGAGTCGTACTGTTCAAGACCTTCGACGGGCCAGTCGCCGCCGAGAATTTCCTCCAGCAGTTGCTCGCCGCCCGGCTGGTCGCCCTCGGCCGTTATCTCGACGGTCTGGACGTGCCTGCCGTTTGGCAGTGTCGTCATGGAGGACTTTTTCGTCACGCCGTTAATCGGCGAATGCACCGGGGCGCAAACGAACGCCTCCGCATCGCCAATTTTCCGGCCGACGGTGACATTGTCTTTGATTTTCACCGTCGCCTCGCACGGCGCGCCGGTATGCTGAAGCAGCGGCACGGATACCGCGGCCGGCGCCGGCAGCACCTCTATGGGCGCACCGGCGGCCAGTTCCTTCACCTCCGGCGGGTGAACGCCGCGTGGAAACGTGCCCTTGCCAGAAATTACCAAACTGGATTCACTCATTGGTTTTTCCGCTCCTGTGGCGGGCAAAAGCCGCCACCACGGCGGCCATAACTGCGCCTGCCGCAAAGCCGCCCAAGGCGCCGAGGAACTGATTCACCTGGCCCGGCCCGGCCAATATCGCACCTAAAATGGCCGCAACCGGCGGGCTTAGAAACATACCCGCCGCGGCCGCCACAGGCAGCGGACGGGCCGATTTTTCGGCCTGTTCGTCATGGCCGTGACAGTGCGAACAATGCCCGCAAGCGCCGTCTTGTGTGTTATTTCCGGTTTGTTCGTGTGTATTCATACGAGCGTCTATAAATAAACAGGCATGATAATCATTTTAGCGGGCTTATGTAAAGCATTTCCGGAGGTTGCCAAAGGGACGCCGGCGAGGTTAGTATGACTATCTTTGCCAGGGATAAATTTATGTCGAAGAAAATATCGGTGATAATACCCGCGGCCGGGCGCGGCCGGCGGTTCGACCCGGCCAGGAATAAGATATTCGCACCGCTGGCGGGGCGGAGCGTGTTCCTGCGGACTATCGACATGTTCGCCTCGCGCGAAGATGTGTGCGCGATACAACTCGTGGCCGCTCCGCAGCAGGTTGATGATATAAAGGAGAAGTTCGCCGGCGAACTCGAGCGTATGAACGTCACGGTCACGGCCGGCGGGACGGTGCGGAGCGAGTCGGTGAAAAATGCGCTGGGGAGTATGGACGAATCGTGTGAACTGGTCTGCATCCACGACGCCGTCAGGCCGTGCACGCCGCCGCGGTGCATAGACACCGTGTTCGGCCGCGCCGCGCGAACGGGCGCGGCCATACTGGCATGGCCGCTGCACGGCACCGTAAAGAAAGTCGGCGACCATAATATCATCGAACAGACGCTGGACAGGAACCGCCTGTGGCAGGCCCAGACGCCGCAGGTGTTCGAGAAAGAACTTATTATCTCGGCCTACGAGTCAGGCCGCACTGCCACCGACGACGCAGCGCTGGTGGAAGACATCGGCCACGAGGTTAGCGTGGTCGCCGGGCATCCGTGCAACATCAAGATAACCACGCCGGAGGATCTCGTAATAGCCGAGGCGATATTCGAATCCGCCGAGAAAATAAAGAAGAGGTAACTAAACAGGGCATGAGAATAGGAATTTTATCGGATTCGCACGGCAAGGCGGACCGCCTGCGGGCGGCGCTGGACATGCTTGTTGAGAAGAAGGTCGAGGCGATAGTCCATTGCGGCGACGTCGGCTCGCGAAAGTTCATGGCAATGCTCGCCGGCACAGGCGTGTCGGTGTATGTTGTCGCCGGTAACATGGACAAGTACGTCATGCGGCTGGAGGCGGCCGCGAATGAGCACGGCATCCATTTCGACTGGGAGCGGCTGGAGGTGCCTATCGGCGAAGGCAGGTACCTGGCCGTTACGCACGGGCATAAGGGGCACATACTGGAAGAGTTGGTTTTGGGCGGACAGTTTCCCTACGTCTGCCACGGGCACACGCATGTGGCGCGGGATGAGCGGGTCGGGCAGGTGCGCGTGATTAACCCCGGGGCGCTGCATCATTCAACCGAGCATACCGTTGCTGTGCTCGATACCGATTCCGATGAGGTGGAGTTTATCGAAATTTCATAGAGTCGAGCGGTTCAGTTGTCGGCGGCATCCAAAGCGGCAAATACCTCCTCGACGGTTATGTTTTCAATCGGATATGCCCGGATAATCTTTACGTTCCGACCGATGGGCGCGAAATGTTTCGGATTGCTCGGCCCGAACATCGCAACCGTAGGCGCGGCGACGGCGGCCGCAAGGTGTGAAACGCCGGAGTCGTTGCCGATGTAGCCGGAGGCCCCGGCCAGTATACCCGCCATTGCCGCCGGCGACGGCGATTGTAACAGCGGGAAATTTTGCTTTATGTCGGAGATTCGGCCTTTTTTCCACCTGTCGAGTTCCACAGGGCCGATTATGAAGATGACTTCCGGCCTCCCTGCCATCTCCCGCAGTATCTGCCCCAGTTGCAGGAAATTATCCAGCGGCCAGCGCTTCTCCTCGGCTCCGGCCCCGGGATGTATGATGAAGTAATTCTGCGCTGCGGCGAGGCCGAGTCGGGACATTTGATTTTTATCGTCATCGCGCCATTGTTCGTTTATCGCCCAGGTGGTCTCTACCGGCGCGGGCTCAAGCCCGTCAAGCATGTCGCACCACAGTTCGAGCAGATGCCCGTCGTAATTTTCATCCGGCCGGACGGGCAGAAACGCCGAATCGGCCGCGCCGCACATCGCTGCCAGGCGTAATTGTGCCTTGTGGTTATCGGAGGGGAAGCAACTTATCAGCCGCTCGGCCCGGCCGAGGGTCTGCGGCAACCGGCACTTATCAGGCGGTGCATCGGTAAAAATCTCGTGCATCGGCAGCGCGTCGAAATCAATCGCCCATTGCACGATGCCGGTCTGTTTGAGCAGCCGGGCCTTTTCGCCTCCGGCCGCCAGCGTTATCTCCCCGGCGATGCGCCGCAAGAGATGGCCGAAGATTATCACGTCGCCCAGCGCACCGGGATGTATAGCAAGTATCTTCAATCTCAAATCCTACTCGATCCATCCGCCGCCCAGCAGCACGTCGTTATTATAGACCACGGCCGCCTGGCCGGGCGTTATCGCGGGGACGGGTTCTTCGAACTCGACCTCGAAGCGGTCTTCGTCAGTAACGGTTACTTTGCCCGGCGCCCCGGCGTGGTTGTAGCGGATTTTTACGGTGCCCTCGAACGATTCGCCCACGTCCGAATGCCAGTTTGCATCGGCGGCGGTAAGTCGCCGCGAGAGGACTTCGCTGCGGGGGCCGATGACGACGCGTGCCGTGTCGGGCTCTATCTTCGTAACGTACATGGGTTCGCCTGCAGCCACGCCAAGTCCTCGCCGCTGGCCTATGGTGTATTTGCCGTAGCCCTCGTGACGCCCGAGCACCTTGCCCGAGGAGTCCACAATGTCGCCCGGGGTTAGAATCTGCGGCGCTAATTGTGAGACTGTCGCCACGTAGTCGTCGTCGGCCACAAAGCAGATTTCCTGGCTCTCGGGCTTGTCGTGAACGTGCAACCCAAGCCGACGGGCGTGTCGTCGAATCCGGTCCTTGTCGTCGGCTTCGCCTATCGGCAGCAGTATGTTTTCCAGCCGCCGACGTGGTATATCGAACAGAACGTAGGACTGGTCCTTGGCGTGGTCCCTGGCCTTTTTGATGCAAACACGGCCGCCGTCGGTGGCGATTCGCGCGTGATGGCCCGTGGCCAGGTAACGGGCCCCGTTTTGGCGCGCGTAATCCAGCAACAAACCGAACTTTATACGCCTGTTGCAGCGGATGCACGGGTTGGGCGTGCGGCCGCGGGCGTACTCGGCGGCGAACTCGCGAATAATCCGGCGGAAATCTTCAGTGGGGCTCACCTCGTGCAGGGGGATGCCGAGTTTGTCTGCCATGCGGCGGGCGTCTTCGGCGTGGGCCTGTGCCTGCCGAGAGGGCGTGTGCATATATACGCCGGCCACGTCGTATCCCTCGCCAAGCAGCATGGCGGCCGCCACCGATGAATCCACCCCGCCGCTTGTGGCGACAAGAACTTTTTGCGCGTTGTCGGACATGAAGGCATTGTAACAGAAGATCGGCGAATAGCATAAATTGACAAATGCCCGGATTGCGGTTCTACTCTTGTGCGAATCGGGAGTGAGTTATCGACGACGACACGAAAACAACCACGCAAAATTGTCCCCGCTGCGGGATGGAAGTGGAAGCCGAGGCCGCTTACTGCGACCACTGCGGAGCGGCGCTTGGGCCGCGGCCGAAGGTTCCGTGGTGGCACCTGCACAGGCGGATTTACGACTGGACGCTGGCGTGGGCTTACAGGCCGTCGGCGTCAGTAGCACTGTTCCTGTTGAGCTTTGCCGAGAGCATCATCTTCCCCGTCCCGCCGGATGTGCTGTTGATACCTGTGGTTCTGGGCAACCGGCGGCGCTGGCTGCGACACGCTGCGATTTGCAGTCTGGCCAGCGTGCTCGGCGCCATCGCGGCGTATCTCATCGGCTGGCTCGCCTGGGCGGGGATCGAGTCGTACGTCTATCGGTGGTTCGCTTGGACGGGGCTGACACCGGACAACGTGGCGAAGGCGACCCGCTGGTTTGAGACGTGGAATTTCTGGATCGTCTTCGCCGCCGGCGTCACGCCGCTTCCATTCAAGGTCATCAACATTGTCGCGGGTATGTTCGGAACGAGCGGGGAGGTTTCGCATCCGGGTGTGTTCTTTTCGGTGTTTTGCGTGGCCGCCCTCGTCAGCCGGTCGGCGAGATTCTTTCTCGTTGCTGGGCTCCTCCGCCTGTTCGGGGCGAAGATAACGCCGTTCATCGACAAATATTTCAACTGGCTGGCGCTGGCGTTCGCGGTGCTGCTGGTGGGGGGCTTCCTGGCGATAAAATATCTGTGAGGCCGAAAACTTGGCCACGAGGCGCGCATCCTTTAAAATGATTTTGAGATGTCTATTCCACCCGAACAAAAAAGTGAACTGATTTCTCTGGCCCGTCGGGCCGTGGAGGCAGCGGTCAGCGGCCGTCCGCTGCCCAGGCCCGAAGATTCCTCAGGCGTGCTCGGCGAGAAGCGCGGCTGCTTCATTACGCTCACCAACAAGGGCCGCCTTCGCGGCTGCATCGGCACGTTCAATCCGGACAGGCCGCTGGCGGAAATGGTTGTGCATATGGGCGCCTCGGCCGCTCGCGACCCGCGGTTCGTGTTCAACCCCATCACGCCCGGCGAAGTGCCGCAGCTGAGCGTGCAGGTGTCGGTGCTGTCGCCTTTGGCCGAAACCGACAGTCCTGAGCAACTGCAGATCGGCACGCACGGGATTTACATTGTCGGACCCGGCGGCCGCAGCGGATGTTTTCTGCCGGAGGTGGCTACGGACATGGGGTGGGACCCGGAGGAATTTCTCTCGCAGTGCTGCGCATCCAAGGCGGGCCTGCCCGCCGACGCCTGGCGAAGCGATGATACGAAGGTGTATCTGTTCACCTCGGAAAAGTTCGCCGAATGATAAAGACAGGGCCCGCGTGTAACACGGTCCTTCGGACCTACCTGCCTGCCCCTAAGGGGCAGGAGTTGCACGTCCTACGACCGTAATTCGGCGACGACTCCAGCGTCGCGTTCGGATATATCCGGGTGGTCCGGGTTTGAGCCCACGTCGGGACGGCGCTTCCAGCTTCGGGCGCAGCGAGAGTATTTCTCCCGCGTGTCCGAGACGTCGATATCCACAACAGTGTTCTCGGGCAGATCGTCGCCCGTCTCGATTCGTGCGTAGCCCACGCCCAGCAAATCTTCCAGTTCGCCCAGGTGGCGGCTGATTATGTCCTCAACATGCTTGTGACCGGTGGCGACCTTGATTACCGCCTCGGCGTCGAGTGAGTTTTTCACGCCGCTGTTGCGCAGGGCCTCGAGCTTGACCAGCCCAGCGTGGCGCAGTTGCAGAAGTTCCCGCCATATCCACGCCGCTGTTGGGTTGTCGTCCTCGGCAAGGCCGCTTAGTTCCTTCTCGGCGGGTTGCACATCCTCGGCGGCCGCGACTACGCCCGCCTCGTGCTCGGGCATAACCGACAGGTGCACGTTATCGGGTTCGCCGGCGGGGCGGTTGGGTATGCAGTTCCACGCCTCGTGGCAGGTGTGCGGCATTATGGGCGCCAGCATTTTGACCAGGGCCATCAGCGTCTCGTGCAGGACGGTCTGCGTGGAGCGGCGTCGCGGTGAGTCTGGCAGTTCGCAGTAGAGTCGGTCCTTCACCGCGGCCATGTACACGCTCGAGGACTGGACCGTGCAGAACTCGTACATCATCCGCACCGCCTTGTGAAATTCGTATCTGTCGTAGGCCGCACGCACGTCGCGGATGAGTTTGTGCAGTTCCAGCCGCATCCAGTAGTCCAGCGATGCCTCCTCCGGCGCGACGGCATCGGCGGCCGGATCGAAATCGAAACACGCGCCCATGGCGAACCGCAGCGTGTTGCGGATTTTACGATACGCATCCTCGGCCTGGGCGATGAGGTTCTCCGAGCAGCGGACGTCGTCCTGGTAGTTCTGGGAGGCGGCCCACAGCCGCAGTATGTCCGCCCCGCGCCTGGACAACTGTTCGATGACGTCGATGGCGTTGCCCAGAGACTTGCTCATCTTGTGTCCGTCCTCGGTCACGACGAAGCCGTGCGTCAGTATGGTGCGGAAGGGCGGCCTGCCCTCGGCGCCAAGGGCCGGCAGCAGCGACAACTGGAACCATCCGCGGTGCTGGTCGGAGCCCTCGAGGTACATATCGACCGGAATTTTCTCGATGAGGCCGCCGGCCGTGGCGGCAGCGAACCAGCTCGAGCCGGACTCGAACCACACGTCGAATATGTCGCCGCCGGCGGTCAGGTCGGAGGGTTCGAACGCCCCGGCGTCTTCCACGTCCGGGTCGGCCTTGGGGTCGTAGCCGCCCAGCAGTTCGGCAGGCGACATGGTGAACCATGCATCCGAGCCGTGCTCGGCCACCACGGCCGCCACCGCCTTCACGCTGGCGGTGGTCATGAGCACGTCGCCGTCTTCGTTGTAAAACGCCGGTATGGGCAGACCCCACGCCCGCTGGCGCGAGATGCACCAGTCGGGACGGTTCTCCAGCATACCGAGCATGCGGTTGCGGCCCCATGCGGGTATGAAGTCCACGCCGTCGTTTTGGCCGCCGCGGCGGCAGAAATCGATGGCCAGTTCGCGAAGCGAGTTGTCGCAGTCGTTCAGCGGCCGGTCCACCGCCACGAACCACTGCTCGGTGGCGCGGAAGA
>CAYYMD010000001.1:0-114477 GCA_964472875.1 uncultured Planctomycetaceae bacterium | reverse complement strand
CTCAATAGACCATCGCTTCAGATAATCGGCGACTATGGTTTTGCCGGATGTATTCGTGGAACCCGTAATAAGTCCCGGCGCGCCGGGATTTCTCTCGCCCCTGCGACGGGAGAATACCACCTTCCTGACTTCCGAATTGGGACACCCGGTCAATAGATCAGATCGTAGACCTGCTGCTCGGCATCCATCTGCAGTAAAATCCGACGCAACGCGGGGTCGTTCGGCAGCTTGAAAGTCATTTCATACATGGTCTGCGTAAGCTCTGCTGCACGCTTTGGACTCATCGACAGCCCAGCTTCATGCAGGCGGCGTTCAAGTTCCTTGTAGATCGTGTACGCGACGAAAGCTACGAGCACATGGGCTTCGATGCGGCGGCGACGGCGATGGAACATCGGCCGGATGCGAAGATCCGTCTTCGAGATGCGGAACGCTTTCTCGACGTGCCACAACTGGCCATAGTTTTCAATGACCGTCTCGGCCGACAGATCGGTATTCGTCAGATAGCCCTTCAGGCCGTCCCACCGGGCTGGCCTGTTCAATCCGCGACTGGTCGACATAACCAAAAAATATCCCGGCGACTGCCACAACGTATACCGCATTGCCGTGCTCAAATACTGGATGCACGCTGCCAGGCGTACGGGCAGCCATTTCCTTTACATGGCCCACCAGCATTTGTTGAGGTACTTCGACAACGCCTGTTATCACCTGACCGAAAGAATGCTCTATTATGTTCTGGACCGCTGTCACGGCGATTTCTATGTATCGACCGTCAGCGGTATGGCCATGTACTGGGAACGTGTGCTGTGCCCTGAGCATCGCGAGGTCGAGGTTGCCGCCTGTGAAGATGGTTCCGTTCGGATTGCAAACACAGGCCAGGCAGCACTCGACCGTTTGCCGGTGGAAATAGAATTTGCCAGCGGCAAAAAAATGATGATTTTGGCCGATTTGGCTCCCAATCAACAGAAAACGTTCAAACCTGGACGGCCGGGCGAATGATTGCCGTTGTCAGAAACATTTACCGGCCAGAACTTCCTCGTAGAACTCCGGGAGTTTCTTGAATTCCTCTTCCCAGTTGAGTTTGGTTTCGACCGCGTGTCTGCCTCTTTTCCCATGGCCGTTCTTTTTAGGGCTTATTTGAAAGACCTTGTTGTGTGTCAGGATATTCATAATTATTTATAGCCACGCTTATCTTGCACTTTGTAAAGATGGTCGAGCCTATTGGGGAGGGCAAATGGAATATTATTTTTGTTGTAAAATATTTCATCCCAGTAACGTATCATGCGCACTCCCCAAGAGGGGGTTATTTTGCCTAATGGTTCGCCAAGCGCCAATTTTACGGCTAAATATGGAAGGTTCACGCCAGCGCCGGCGCACAATATTATTGTGCCGCTGACCCGCGGATTTATCTCAAGCAGTTTTGGCGTTCCATCCTTGGCGAATTTGAATTGAAGGTTTATACAGTAACTTAAGCGAAGATGACTGATAATACGTTTGCTAAATTCAATTAATTTCTCATTCTTTTCGGTTGTGCCTATAAAACAGATGCCGAGTTTAATAGTGTTGCGTATGCGAGGGATGACAACCAGACTTTTACCCTCATCGCAAAGAACATCCACGCTGTATTCATCCCCCGGAAGATATTCCATTACGAGCAGCGAGGGTATCCTATTCGCCTTTTCAAGTATACCCGTAATCTCTTCCATCGATGTATATGGGCTTCCTGGCTTTTGATCGAACAGGGTTTTGAATTTATCCTGAGACTCGTCAATTATTCTAAAGCCACGGCTGCCTTTACCGAATGCTGGTTTAAAGCATACGGGCTTTCTTGGAAATCCAAGCATCTTAATGGCTTTCCTAAAGTCGTTAATACTATTAACCAGATAAGAAGTAGGAACTGGAACACCGCATTCCTCAGAAGTTTCAATTAACTTCCCTTTGTTGTTCGCAACGGCTAACCCATCGGTGTCAGAAACGCACACAGATACGTTTTGTTCTTTAAAGGTGTTTTTCGCTTTTGCCAACGCTTCCAGCTCCATAGTAGAAAGTGGCAAAACGGCATGGATGTTCTCACGTTTTGCGATTTCAAGAATATTATGAGCGTATCCTTCAGATTGGCCGGACAAGCACGTCTCTCCCCCGTCGGTCATCGTGAAACCGACTGCTAAAGGATTCGTGTCTACGCCGTATATATAAATTTCTCTCTCCCCGTTATTTTTTAGGCATTTCAATATTCCTGGTGCACCAGGGGCGCCACATGCCGTCATCAATATTCTGAGAGGCGGTTTCATAATTCTCCCAATCAGATAATCCAGCGGAACAATTGAAACGCTTCTGCGTACATTTGCTCTATTTGCGTACCTCGAGTTCTTGCCAAGCTCAATATAAACTCCTCCGTTGCATATGAGCGGTGTTTCTGTGACTTATAGCAGTGCATCGCTTCGATTTTTTTCTTAATGTGTCTTTCGTTCACAATGGAAAAACAAGTTGTTTCAAAGACAAGATTATTCCAAGGTATCTCGTATCCGAGCATTCGGGTGGTCTTGAATGCCCTGAATCCTTCATGCGCGATTTGCTGATGATCTTGATGTGTATCATTGACAGAAGGAAGCAAAACTAAATCAGGCTTTATATCTTCCTTCATACGGACCATGTGCTCTAGGATATCTTGGCGCCTTTCGGAGAAACGTCGTACACGAAACTCAAATGTTGTAAGGTGCTCAGGAGTAATGCCTAAAATTCTAGTGGCCTCAGCAACCTCCTTAAGCAAAGCGTCTGGAGGCACTCCCTCAGGAAGACTTTCTTTGCAATCGCTGAAGGCGACATAGTGGGCTTCCCAACCTTCTTCCACAAGTTTTGCAATGGTTGCGCCGCACCCGAATTCTCCATCGTCCGTATGCGGCGCTATTATAAGGAGAGATTTTCTCATTGTCCCTAATCGTAAATTATTAATATTTCCTGATCGAAGCGCATAATTATACGTATCCTTGTAGGGCAGTCAAACTTTTCAACTCGCTAAGAATTTTTATCGTGTAATCTGGCTGGCAAAAATACGAGGCCGATCTATGTGCAAAACGAGCATCGGGGCGTATAATTCTTGCTGTTGCCCACCCGAGTTTACGACAGCCGGGCACATCCAACTCGGGATTGTCACCAACATACATGGCATTTCCTTTGAGCCCCAATTTATCCTGCAAGATCTTGAATGGTTTTGGGCTGGGTTTTACCGCCTTAGGAGATAGTTCGGCGGTAATTATTATCTCATGGAAAAATCCTGATATGTCTAAAGCGTCGATTTTACTGCGCTGTGAATTTGGGTTGCCATCTGTTACAAGGCCCAAGTAAAGTCGCTCGCACCAGTACTCCAGCGCAGGTATAACATCAGGATAACAGGTTAAGTCTAAATGTCCGCTTCGATAAATTTTCACCAATTTGTCTATATATTGTTTGTCAACGTTAATTCCCGCTTTGGAAAGAACCACATTAAAGAGGTTACCTGTTATGTTTGCCTTATAGCCTCTGATAAGCTCCCCACGAAAGTCGTAAGAATATCCGAAATGCTGTTGAAGGTGTCCAGCAACGGATTCAAGCCGAGGAATAACATATTGGCCCTCCGGGTATAGTGTGTCATCTAGGTCGAAGACAAGACATTCGATCATAGGAATCCTCAACAGAAACGATCACGTTTAGGGGATATAATACGTTCGTAGAATTTCAAAAGTTTGGGGAATTCCACTTGCCAATTAAATCTTTCCAATACTGCGAGGTGCCCATTTTGCCCCATTTTCGCGGCTGTTTCCGGATGCTCGATAAGTAATTGCGCCTTATTGGAAATTTCTTTTGTGTTATTAGGATCTACCATGATACCGCTTGCGATTTGTTCGACATATTGGCGCCAGCATTTGAAATCAGATACCAAAACTGGAATCTCAAAATACATATACTCGAATATTTTAATTGGCAATGAGTTTAGGGCGTTTGCTGTCGGTTTGGGAATGTGTAAGCCGATGTCGGCTTTTGCGATTTCCTTTTGCGCCTGTTCGAAAGAAACGTGTCCTAGGAGAACTACATGCTCGTCCATGCCGAAACGCCGGATTTTGTCCTCTGTGGAGGACCGGACATCATCGGACATGTGGCCGACGAGGCGAAGTTCGAAATCAACGTCCCTTTTCAGTAATTCCACGGACATTTGCAGCATTTCGTAAATTCCCCTCTCGGCTGTTATGTGCGACCCTACATAAAGGAGTCTCGGACGGGGATTGTCGAGACGTTCGTTTGACGTCACTGTTCCGAGCGTCGGAAAATTTCGAACCGTAACGTTTGGATTAGGATATCGCCTCGCTATACTTTCCAGAACATGAACTGTGGCCATTCTTGAGACCAATAATTTTTCTGCAAACGAATAACACCGCGATGCTAATCTTCGCAGCAACGGCGAAAGATACGGCTTGGTTAGAATCTGTTTTGCGACATTCTCATGAACATCATATACCACACTGAAGCCCTGAAGACTAAGGAGTCGTCCAGCCGGAAGGAGTTCCGGGTCGTGGAAGTGGACAATCGCCGGCCGTGGGCGTATCGAAAGCACCTTCTTATACGCCTTCCACGGCCAGAATAGCATCCTCTTGAAGCGGTTGGGTGGCTCCGGCAGGTGATGTATCTTAACGCCGTCGACGGTTTCATCTCGCTCGCATACCTGAATGAGGTGAACGTCCCAGCCGGCCCTGGCCAGAGAGCGGCATTCCTTGTGGAAAATCCGTGAGTCAAAGGGCAGATGAACCGTTGTCATGTGGCATACTGTTTTTGATGGATGCTTAGTATTCATTTGTGGCTGTAATATTAGTGATTATTGCAATCAATCGAGCCGATTATAAACTATCCTTAATGAATTACTGAAAATTCTCTGCTTCAGTCCCGATTGCACGGCAGAGGTTTCTCGCTATGTAATCGCAACGCTTGCTTTGATTAAGCGTATATATTAGCATTATCGGTCTATTTATATCACGATATCAGTAGTGTCCCGTTAAAACACGGCTAAAACGCTACAAGCCACACAATAACATAATGTTATATAAATTTCCAACCCGTATCGATTTCAATTTCATGATAGCATCAGGCCGTTCTTTTGTAGAAGGAGCGGCCGATGAACAATGGACAAATCGTATTCTCGCAGATTATCCGCCAGATGCCAATGCGAAGATTCCACACCTGCGTCAATCGATACAAGGGCGACCACAGGGTAAGGAATTTCAATTGTCGAGACCAATTCATGGCGATGGCCTTCGCGCAGTTGGCCTTTCGCGAATCACTCCGTGACATCGAGGCATCATTGACTTTGTTCTAATATAGTTGGATAAGAAATGAAATTCTGACGCTGTCGCGTACTCACATACAAACAGGCCAGGGGAATTAAGCCTCCCCCTCTGCTTAAGAGCCAGATTTGTAGAGAACCGCTGGCCAAGCCCCAAGCGGAAAACACGACTATAACAGCGAATGCCAACGTGGCTGGCGTGAGGCGCATACGGTATATCGTGGATTCAATCAGGGACAACCACATACCGACAAAGAAAGAATATATTACTACCCCGTACCACCCGAAATTAGCCCAGGCGTCTCCGACAAAACAAGTGTTTGCAATACCGGTAGTTGCGCCCGCTCTATATTGCCTCATTACC
Source organism: uncultured Planctomycetaceae bacterium (assembly GCA_964472875.1). Classification (GTDB taxonomy): domain Bacteria; phylum Planctomycetota; class Phycisphaerae; order SM23-33; family SM23-33; genus CAYYMD01. The sequence goes on along the minus strand of CAYYMD010000001.1, from coordinate 108,805 downwards.
ATATTCGATAAAGGATACCAATCCTGTCCCATAATCACGCTAAGTAGATGTATACTACGACCATACAAAAAACCTCCTGAATATTTAGGCACGTGTCCGACATGAGCACCTACCGTCCAACTGGTCCCCCAAAATATCCTGCCACCGAGTCCCCGGAATGTTGTTAAAATTGAATCAAGATCAATATCTTTACCATATTTTAATATATTTACGGTTAATGGAAAACTCAATATTATCAAAATCCCAATAAATATTTTGATTATTCCAATATTTTTACGGGTTATGATAAAGTAAAGAACAAAAAGCATGAGCATTAAGAAAGCAATAGGCCCACGATGCGCAGAATAGGCCAATTCAAATATAGCAATGAATGATACGATCGTTAATAGTAACCAACCCCGCTTGAAGATGGTTACAAATATTGTTGAGCAAAGAACGGATAATGGGAGTGCAAACCTACGTATCCAGCCAAGAGGATACGTTATGTATAGAGGGAGTAGTTTTAATGATTCTTCCCGTGCTCTTCCAATCAGAGCATGTTCACCTGGATTAAGAAGCATAATAAATAAAGGTACTTTGCCGCCTGTGGCGATAAGATGCATAATTATTGCTATTAGTCCGAGCAACAGACATATTATAATCGGTTTTTTAGCATCATTAGGTATTGTAATAGGGCTTAACCACCACTGGAGGCGCCTTTCCGGTTTGGTTCTACCACCTACTAAGGCGCCCATGAATACAAAGATAGGACATACAGCCAGCATGAGAGGATATGCGTACATGTTGGATTGCATGTACCATCCGGTGTCATAATATACAAAAAAACTTGGTATTTGCACGCGTGCAAGATATACAACCCAGAATATGCCTAATGGCGTCATCCATGTATAGCGACTGGGCTTACCCAAATATAAAACCATTAAAATAATGGATATAGCCCCAAGTATGAGACTTGCGACAATTGTCGGCGAAAAATAAGTCATAATGTCAGATTATCCGCTTTATGCACTGCTTCTATTATTTCGCAAGGTTTTGCGTTCCAACAATCATCCCTGCATGTTAATATATCGATCACATCCTCGTATAAATCAAGATATTCTTTGGTAATTATATCAAAGGGCGGTGAACAATGAAAGAGAAGACAGGCGCAGCCGCCTACGTTTGCAACTTTATCGAGGAGAGATTTGACTGCTGGTATGATTTCCTCCTTACCGCCTAAAGCGCCATCCATCAAATGCATGCCCAGTTCCCAGATGGGTAATTCACTGCCTGTCTCCAGGTCAAACGGTTTATAGGGCCAGCACGTGCCGCTTCTAAATCCCCATCCGTTTTCCCAGCCGAGTGTGGCGTCATATTTCATGCCTGCGGCAATCTCCGACTTCCATGTATGAGGTGTACGGAATCTAAGATAGTGAGAACGCCCTCCATGGAGCGGTATATCATTACCCAGCACATCCTTTAGCCGTTGCTGATCATTCTCGATCCCGTTTGCCATCTCATGGGCGTCATATGTAGTATGGAGGCCGATTTCCCATCCCTGCTTCGCCAGATCCCGAAACGTTTCTTTAATGTGTTTATCGGAAATGTCATACCGATGTGCCGCATTTTTGCCCTCACGCACATGCCGGTGTAAATGCGGTAGAAGATAGAAAGCTGAGCGTATGTTGCGTTGCCTTTCAATATCGGCCATTATAGGAAACAGCCAGTATGGGCTGAGTTTGCTGCCCGGAAGCAGCCCGGATACCTCGGAAATTCTGCGTCGGGCTCTTGTCAAGTTGCCTCTTGCAAGACTTAATGCCGCCCCCGCGACCTTACGTGCAGCCAATCCTGCCGAATGACTGATGGCATGATCCACGTCGTGCGTTAAGCATACCGCGAAACGTTTGCCATCTGGCCAGGGCGAAATTCTACGCACGGGCAAGTCTGCGGCGGCGGCCACAGATTCAATGGCATCTCTTAAGTGCGCAATTAATAAATCGGCGACCGGATCTTCCGCTATCTGCATTTTGTGGGTAAGAGACTCTCGGCGGGGGAATCTGTCATGCATGTCATTGACAGAACGGTTGTACTCTTCAGCCCTGCTTACCAGCCAGCCGTACCAGTTGAAAACATCAACTTCCAGTTTCACTAATGGTATCGGCGATGACTTAATGCAAAAGTCCGGAATATCGGTTCTGTGAGAAGTGTAAATTTTCAAAATTTCCGGCCTTTCTAAGAAATTATCGTTTCTGGGCACGATAACTGCTGCCTTGGCATCTTCAGGCGGCCGGACTCCCCAACACAAGGCCAGTCCGTCAGGCCGTTCAATGGATAACACTCTCAAAGACTGCCGTATGAGCCAGATATCCCATTGGTTCATGGAAAAACCGTAGATTGCAGAAAATTTTGCGGACATGTTCATTGGCGGATTACCCTGTGACTGAATATTTTACAAAATATTACCATAATATATTTTGAAAAATGCAAAATCACTAACCATACCATCCTCATGAAAGCCATTATGCCAACAAGGATATCATCACGGTTAAAATAAGCATATATCCTCTTGCTATGATGTAGCGATCTAAACCATTCCCGCAGCCCTGTGCCCTGCCCTTTAATTCTATAGTAAAAAGCATGCAAGAACATATCCCCTAACAGTCTCACCCAGATTGCCTTATTTTCACTTCCCTGTTTTTCAGGTAAGTATGATTGTGCGGCCTTATCCATACAGGCCGCTAATGGCAGATTACAGCCAATGGCTGTGGAGCCATAATTCAACATTCCGGGGCGAGGATTTAACTCTATAAAATAGAATAAATCATCACGGTCACTTTTCTTGAATTCAAGATCAAAGAAGCCACAAAATCCCAGCTTTTCCAGAAGATCTACGGCCAACTTTGTTCCCTCATCACTGTAAAGGATATCAGCGGCAGTGGCGCAACCGTGAACCGGAGGGGTTTGACGGATTTTTCGATAAGCTGTCATAAAAACGTTTCCATCAGCACTGCGGTAACCCTGGTATGAGTATAGGTTACGTGGAGGACCAGGTATAACTTCTTGAAAAATTATGCCACATTCAGGCCCACCCTTACCCTGACTTTGTGCCCATCCTGAGAGGTCTTTCATCGAGCCGAACTCTTTATAAACAAAGCCAAGCGCCTTATCTCCCACACCTTTGGTTTCCGGTTTTAATATTACAGGAAAGAAGTCCTCGGCTAAACAGAGATAGCTTTGCCAATCGCCACCTGGATGGAATACTTCGGTATGTGGTGCGCGAATGTCGTTATCCAGGCACCACTGATACATACGAGTCTTTGTGAGTGTTAGTCTGATGGTTTTTGTCGTCCCCATAGGAAGAAGAAAGTTTTTCTCAAATCTGCGGCGATTATCAAGAATAGCAACTACCCACGCTTCATCTGTCGGAAACAGTATCGGTTTCTTAATAAGAGACTCTGACATTTCCAAAAGTTTATTTACAGATCTTTGAGTTGGTGAATCATCTGGCAGTTTCCATCTACGGCTTACATATCTTGAAAATACGGCCGGGCCGGAATCGCGGCACGCGATTGCGCATCTTATACCATTTTCGCCGAGAGATCGCAGAAGACCATAAGCATTTACCTGTGAACCTATAATGACTGATGTCAAAGTCATTTTTTATACACCTGATTATTTTTGGAGTTACGCAGGGCAATTTTTGAAATTATTTCATCTTTTGCCTCTTTGTTCTTTTTTTCATTATGCCACTTTTTGCAAGCCCTATTGCTTCTAACATTTGGTCAATGGGGACGGCTCCGGTTATTAAGGCAAAAATAGCGTAAATAATTAAACCCAGAAAAACACCTATAATCATTGCTAAAATTTGGCCAATATCCACGAAACTCCATAGAATCAGTCCACCCATCATTAACCCGGCGCAAAATACTGACTTCGCGAAGTGATACCAGTTTATTTTGACCTTGAATACTTTTATCGCATATTGATGGCTGAGCATGGCCATCGACAACATTGAACATACTGCGGCTATAACTGCGCCAATAACGCCAAATGACCTGACCAGTATTATTGTCAAAAGCAGGTTAATAGCCATGCCCATCAGTTGAATGCCAAGAGAATAATGGATATTTTTCTTCATCCAGAAGGCCGTCGAATTTATAGTCCTCAGACCATTCATTAATGGTGCTATGCCTAAAAGCAGAATGATCCATGGCTTTATATTAACTTGATTGCTCGAAAGCAGGCCGATTAACACATTACCGTACATATAAAGTCCGCCAAGCATGGGCAAACCCAATAAAAATAAAAGTTTGTAACATAGACTTATCAACGGTTTGGTCTTGTCATACTCCTGCCGGTTCCAGTGGGCGCTTATGGTTGGCAGCAGCGCAAATCTTACGGGCATTATAACCAGTTCAATCACCTTGGCAACAGAATAGGCGGCGGCGAATACGGCCAATTGCTCAACACCAACAAAGTTAACAAGCACGTACCTGCTGGCATGTGTGGCGCCGAAAAAAGTAATCTGTGAAAGCATTAACCATCCCCCGAATGATATGAATTCCCGATTAACAGGCAATCTTGGGCGCGCTATTCCGCATTCCAAGCACATGTATATAATAACGGATAAGGTAACCAGCAATTTCCATACGATACATAACATTATTATTGATTCCAGGTCTAACCACCACGCCATGGAAACAACCACCAACGCCTCTCCGATTTGAGCTAATGCTTTTATAAAACCGTGCATCCGTTGTCTTTCGATAATCAGGAAATATGAAATTGCAACACCAAAGCACGCTGAAGATGTCCCGTGAGCCATTGTAAGCAGGGCGAATGCATTGTGTCCGGATTCTCCAAATAGCAAAACGGACAACTTGTTTGTTGCTAAAGATGAACCAAATATTGTCAGCACGCCTACGATTACAGTCGCCATGAGTGATGCAATAATGGCGCCGGATAAATATCGCTTGTCTTCGGTGCCTGATAAAAATCTGGTCAGCACCATGGAGAGGCGCAAAGATATTAACACAGAAATAAAAGTCGACGTAATTATCAATTGCGTCCAAATGCCGTAGCCCTCGTTTCCAAACTGTGGCATTATCACGGCAATAAGAATCAAGGGTCTTAATGCCACGATGAATTGACTTAACGCAATTCCTCCATAATCTAAAAGAAACTTTTTTCTACCTTTAATCATCATTTGATCGACCTATTTGTATAAGGCAGATGAATAGTAAAGCGTTAAATAATAACATTAATCCTAATGTATAACATCGCATATACCTGTGAATATATCGGCTATATTTGCGTTATTTATTATTGGGTCCTTTAAAAATTCAAACCTTCCATTTTAGCCATACAGACCTTTAATGCCTCATAATCCCGATCATCAACTTTTTGTTTAGTTGAGACTTTAAATGAATCTTGTATATTACCTCTCTTAGTTAACAAGTAACCTGTATTCTCAGAGTACCAATTTGCAAAATCTAAAATTATACCATGAGGGTATCTGCATAAATCATCATAGTTGATATGATAGAATTTGTCAGTACCAATAGCCAATTGAGACCTATTAAGATCAGCTTCAATTCCCAGAACGTAAGCGCATATTTGATCAATGTAGTGTTTATCTTGGAAACGTCGATAGCTTGTTGGAAGCCGTGTAAATGATTTATATGGATTATCATACAGATCCAGCCTTCCTTTTAATACTGACTGGGCGATTTGTAGATAATCTCGATGAACCCTAACAAACATAGCGTTAGGAAAAGTATTCGACAATTTTGCCATAAAAACGTTAAATCCAGGCCATTTGTTAACAAAAGGCGCATCAAACAACTTTTCGAATGATGCGACTACTTTACGAATCTTGAATATTGCAGCATCGTCAAAATTCGTTGGGGCGCTGTAGTCATTAATATTTTGAAACCATCTTGTCCAAATCTCATATCCCTGTGCAGGAGCCAACCATCCTTTCGTCTTGCCGTAATTACTTTCGAAGCATTCAAGAGGACATGAGACATCAAAACTTGACGCAACCGAGGCGGCGAATATCGGGAAATTGGGCAACCAGGTTGCAAAGTTAGGAAAATAACTGGTCTTAAGACCTTGGGTTATACACTGATATACAAGAGTTGTGCCGGACCTGGCAGGGCCAATTATAAATATAGGAGCAAATTTAATGTCTTGTATTCGCCGTTCAAAAGGTATCTCTATTACATCTGATATTGGAGATGTAAGTCGATTGAAAGCCAATAACGCACGTTTGAATAGTTTATTGAACATAAATGCATGTTTTATGATTAAGCATTAGTAGTATGAATTTACTATTTTTAAGTAAATGGGTTCTTATGATAAAAACTTCTTAATCGTCACGGCCACGTGTTGAATCTGCTCATCCGTCAGTTCGGGGTAGACCGGAATAGCCAATGTTTCCTCTGCGGCCTTTTCCGATTCGGGGAAATCGCCTGTCTTGTAGCCCAGCGAGGCGAAGCATTCCTGCTGATGCAGCGACAGCGGGTAATATATTGCGCAGCCGATGTCGTTTTCCTTCAGGTGGGCCATCAACTCGTCCCGCCGAGGCACGCGGATGACATACTGGTTGTAAATCGTGGTGTTGTAATCGCGGATTATCGGCGTGGTTACCTTCTCGAAGTCGGCGAAAAGTTCGTCATATTTGGCGGCGTTTTCGCGACGCTGCCTGGACCATTTATCAAGATATTGCAACTTTACCAGCAGGATGGCCGCCTGGATGGTGTCCAGGCGGAAGTTCCCGCCGACCCACTTGTGGTAGTACTTGGGCTTTGAGCCGTGGTTGCGGCACTGGGCGAGTTTGTCGGCCAGTTCCTCATCCTGTGTGACGATCATGCCGCCGTCGCCGACGCCGCCGAGGTTCTTCGACGGGAAGAAACTGAAGCACCCGGTGGTGCCCATCGAGCCGGCCTTTTTGTCCTTGTATTCGGCGCCGATGGCCTGGGCCGCATCTTCTATAACGGCCAGGTTGTGCTTCTGGGCGATTTCCATAATGGGGTCCATCTCGGCGACCTGGCCGAACAGGTGCACAGGCATGATGGCCTTTGTCTTGTCGGTGACGGCCGCCTCGATTTTGGAGGGGTCTATGTTGAACGTGTCCGCCTCGATGTCCACAAAGACCGGCCTGGCGCCAGTCCGCCAGATGCTGCCGCCGGTGGCGAAGAACGTGTACGGCGTGGTGATGACCTCGTCGCCGTCGCCGATGCCGAGAGTCATCAGTGACGCCAGCAGGGCGTCGGTGCCGCTGGAGACTCCCACGGCCGCCTTGGTGTTAGAATATTCGGCAATCTTTGCCTGTAGTTCCTTGACCTGCGGGCCGTTGATGCCCAGTTGGCTTTCCAGGACCTCGCCAACGGCCGCGTCCACTTCATCCTTTATCGAAGCGTACTGCGCTTTTAAATCCAGCATCGGAACTTTCATAATTATCCTCTTTTCTGTGCTTGGTGAGTGTAGTTTATGACTTATTCTTGAACTCGTCGTACGAAATATTTCCTTGGGACAACTCCGGCGGCAGGGGGGCCTCCTCGTCGAGGTCGAGGCACTTCAGCACGCCGGGTTCGGTTTCCTTGTACTTGTAGCCGCTTTCCGGGCAGACCATTACGCCTTCGGAGTCCGGGTCGGCAAGGCGGTGGCCGTGCCTGCTCATCCAGCCCATCTGTTTTGCCGGCACGCCCGCCATCAGCGCGTAGTCGGGAACATACCCGGCCACGACGGCACCGGCTGCAATGAATGCGTAGCGGCCGACTTCGATGCCGCAGACGATTGTTGCGTTTGCGCCGACGGTTGCACCGCGGCGAAGAACGGTTTTTTCGTAAAGACTGTGACGGACCACCTGGCTGCGGGGGTTAGTGACGTTGGTCAGAACGCAACTGGGGCCGAGGAACACGTCGTCCTCGACGACCGTTCCGGTGTAGATGGCCACGTTGTTCTGCACCTTGACGTTATTGCCGATATCGACGCCGCCTGCGACCATGGTGTTCTGGCCGAATATACACTTTTGCCCGATTTTCGCGCCGCTCATGATGTGGGCGAAGTGCCAAATCTTTGTGCCGTCGCCTATTTCTGCACCATCGTCCACGTACGCGCTCTCGTGGGCGAAATATGGTTTGTTTTTATCATTTGCCATTGCTGATTCTCTTGGCTATTCGGTTGTGTGCGACAGGCGGGGCGCCTGCCATACCTGGGATTATTTTAATTCGACCGGCTGGCCGCCTTGCTTCAGCGACTCGCCGCCCGCCTCGAGCACCTTTACCACCCTCAGGCCGTCCTTGCCGTCGCTGCGCGGCGTCTTGTCCTCGGCTATGCAGTCGACGAAGTGTTGGCATTCTGTCCGCAGCGGCTCCTGGCGGGGAATCTTCGGGATAAGGATATCCCCGGTTCTGAGTGTAATGGCCTCGGCGTAACTGTCGACGGATGTTTGCACATCCGCGCCCTTGTCGTAAACCCGGACCTTCTCGGCCGCCTCCATGTCATCGAATACCACCATTTTTTGCGAGCCCACCAGCGTAACCTTGCGGATTTTATGCGGGTCCAGCCAGGACACGTGTATGTGGGCCATCTTGCCGTCGGCGAACTTCAGGTTGGCGAAGACCACGTCCTCGATGCCTCTCTGGAGATAATCGTGTCCGCTGGCCGAGACCGAGACCGGCTCGGCGTCGAACAGGTAGCAGGCGACGGAAACGTCGTGGGGGGCAAGCGACCACCAGGCGTTTTCGGCCTTGCGGACGATGCCGAGGTTCACCCGCTGGAAGTAAAGGTACAGCGGGTCGCCGATTTCTCCGCCGGTGACGCCGCCCTTCATGTACTCCACGGCCGGATGATATTCCAGCAGGTGACCGACCATCAGTTTAACGCCTTTTTCGTCGGCGAGTTTGTTGAGTTTCTGTGCGTTCTCGCTGGAGAGCGTCAGGGGTTTCTCCACGTACGTATGCTTGCCGGCCTGGATTGCAGAGGCGGCCACTTTATAATGGTGCGGTGCATCCACTGCGATTACCGCCGCGTCGACGTCGCCGTCGGCCAGTGCGGACTCGATATTGTCGGTGACCGTGGCCTGCGGATACTGGGCCGACATCCTTTTGCACGTATCATCGTTCAGGTCGCAGATGTATTTCAGATTCGTGCCGTCCAGCGAAGCAAAGTTGCGAACCAAGTTCTTGCCCCAGTTGCCCGCTCCGATTACTGCAACGTTAGTCATTTTAATCTCCTGTTCAAATATTCGAACGCAGCCCGAATCTGCGGTACCAGATCCTCGTTAAGATTACCTGTTAGGCGGGTGCAATGATTTTCGCTCGTCGGTTTCGTTCGCGAAAATAAGAACATATCCGTAAATCGTCGAAAAAATCAAATCTTTTTAATAGGAGAAGATTATTTCCGAGCGATTTAATGAAATATTCGAATGTTTTGGCACGTTAAAGAGATAAAGTCAATCGAATTTGTCAGGACCTTTAACCGTTCGTCTAAATAGAGCGGATAGGATGAGAGAAGTGAAAGCCAGTCCGTTTAGTTACCGGCCGAAGGCTGGGCCAGTAATTTTAAACACAGGCCTAGCAAGATGCTAACACATCACCGCATGAATCAAGCCGGTCGAGTTTTAACGTTTATTCATCTGCGTTTGGATAGCAAAAGCCCCACACCGCCGAGGGCCAGCAGCGCGAAACTGGCGGGTTCGGGAGCGTCGGACTCAATGATTAGTACCGGTTTATTTGGCCCGCTGACATAAAATTTGTCGGACCACGTTGTCGTGCCATAAACCCGCAGGCCGTTATTTTCATAAGCGCCCGATAGCCAGTTTTCCACTTTGCTTGGCCCTAAAGTTAAATCAATAACATCTCCGTTCCAGGAGTAGTCATAGATATTTCCAAAATAGAGGTCACCGGCTTCTTCAACAGTGACGGCTCCACCATCACCGTCGTTCCAGGGCACTTCAGGATTGCCGCCTTCTCCATCATCATATTGGTAGTTTCCCGTAACGAACGAAGGGTACTTATACCACGTTGTGTTTCCTGCTTGAAGTGCCCATGCTGTTATATCGTAATTGCCGGTGGTTTCTATGCTGGATCTCGTTAAACGAAGTGTTGCGCTTTGAACATCAGTGTTAGTCGGCCAGCCCGTAAAATCAAACCATACCAGCATATTGTCTGTGGGGTAATCCGAATATGTTGATAAATAACATGGGTCTGTTAAATTTGCAGCATCGTTAGTTCTGAGATTTATGCCTAAGGCGACATCTGCCGGCATGTACTCCGTAGTATAATTCGCTTTGACGGATCGACCCGCGAGAACAAAAAGAACAATACCACATAACACTGAAATGCTTACATGCTTTCCCATCATAATATTTCTCCCAATTACCCTGTTGTTTAGAACGGTTGCAAAACTACCCTTTAAAACTTCCCGCTTACGTTGATTTGAAATTATACACTACTTTTTCATATTGTCCAGAAAAAAATAAAATATTTTGCCATTATATTTTTTCTGTCCGATTTTATACTAATGTTCATTTTGGGAGAAAGAACATGGAAGAAGCAGAAAATTCATCGAAGGATGTTGCCGCTGGTGAGTCATCGGGCAAGTTGAAACGCTTGTTCCTTCTGGTTCAATGGACAGTCAATCTTATTGTGCTTGGCGTGATAGTGTATGTTTTCACGCCCCTGGGCGGCATGGCCCAGGACGAGTTGACCATGCAGGACGATTTACGGCGCGCGGACTACATAGTCGTTCTGGGCGGCGACTACGAGAGGTTAGCGGAGGCCGCGAACCTGTACGAAAACGGCTGGGCGGAAAAGGTAATCGTAACTTCCAAAGGCGAGGATGCGAATCTTATGGCCAATGTCTTGGAGCATTACGGCGTGCCGAAAGATTCCATAATAATCGATGACAAGGCCCAGAGGACATTACATCATCCCAGGACCGTGGCCGACCTGCCGGGAGTTGACCCCGGCCGGGACAGTTTTATCGTGGTAACGTCGCGCTATCATACATCCCGTTCGTATGCCAGCTTTAACCGTGCCGGATACAAGCACCTGATTATGAGATATCCCTACTGGGAGACAGTACGGCCGGAGGAATGGAATTTCTGGAAACGCCTGTCCGATTTGCCGATGGTTATTTACGAAGTACTCGCGTGGGGGATGTATAAGGTCCGGGGGTGGATTTAATAGTTAATTTATTTGGTTAATCAGATCGTCAATCGATTAACGATTTTACTAATTTCAGTATGTGATCACCGGCGCAGACGATAAAGCCGCTGTGCTTGAGGATGTCGCGGGGAGTGTATTCAAGAGGGCGGCCGCTCAGGTCCACGATGCGGCAGTTGGCCTGGCGTGCGATGGCGGCGCCTGCGGCCGTGTCCCAGAACCACGTCGGGCCGTGACGCGGGTAGATGTCGGCTTCGCCGTCGGCCACAGCGCAGATTTTCAGCGAACTGCCGCGGGGCAGCGTGTTTTCGATGTTCAGCTTCTCGAGGAACTCCTGTGTCGTGTCGGACAGGTGCGACCTGCTGACCATGGCGCGCAGTTTGGTCTTCCGCTCGGCGGACTTTATTTTTTGGGGTTCGCCGTTGCCTTCGGCCTTACTTGCGCCGAGGCCGTCGGCGGCCCAGTAGCAGATGCCGGAAGCGGGGATGAGTATTACGCCCAGGACCGGCCGGCCGTTTTCCACCAGTGCGATATTGACGGTGTACTCTGGCAGTTTTTTGACGAATTCCTTGGTCCCGTCCAGCGGGTCCACGCACCAGTATGTCTTGAACCGGTTGGGGTCGATGTTATCGAGGTCGCCTTCCTCGGAGATTATCGGCCATTGCGGCGACAGGGCTTCCAGACCTTCGGTGATGGTCCGGTGCGAGGCCATGTCCGCAGCCGTGAGGGGCGAGCCGTCGGCCTTGTCCTCGACGTTCACCCGGCCGGCGGCGATTTTCTGTATTTCATCTCCGGCCTCGGCGGCGATGCGCCTAACTTCGGGCAGGAGTTTTTGTAATGTATTTTTATCCATCGTCGCTCCAAAGCAATTCCCAGAACCCGCTATCCGGCATATATAGCAGGATTACACCAGTTAACAAAATCAGGCCGTGTCTTCGTTGGGTGCTATGTATCCTTCCTTTTCCAGGTGCAGGAGTATCTTCTGGACGCATTCTTCCGGGGCCAGGTCGGTGGTGTCGAAGGCCATGTCGGCGTCTTTGGGCTCTTCGTAGGGGTCCGATATTCCGGTGAATTCCTTTATGATGCCTGCCCGGGCCTTGGCGAAGAGGCCCTTGCGGTCGCGCTGCTCGCAGACCTCCACGGGCGTGGAAACGTGGACGAGAACGAACCCGCCCTTGGGCTGGATCATGTCGCGGACGTCCTTGCGAATCCTGTCATACGGCGCGATGGGGGCGCACAGTGCGATGCCGCCGTTTTTGGTGATTTCCGAGGCCACCCAGCCGATCCGGCGGATGTTTATGTCCCTGTGCTCCTTGGAGAAGCCCAGCTCCGACGACAGGTGCTTTCGCACCAGGTCGCCGTCAAGCAGCGTGACCGGCCGGCCGCCGATCTCCAGCAGTTTTACCATCAGCACGTTGGCCAGCGTTGACTTGCCCGAGCTGGGCAGGCCGGTGAAAAACACCGTGAAGCCCTGTTTGCTCCGCGGCGGGTAGGTGCGGCGGAGTTCCTTTATGACCTCGGGGAAGGAGAACCAGTGGGGGATGTCCCGCCCGTCCGCCAGGCGTGCCCGCAACTCGGTGCCCGAGAGTGACTTGGGTTCGACGCCTTCGGGGACCTCGTCGGCGGGGATGTATTTGTCCTCCTGCTCGAGGTAAACCATCATCTTGAACGGCACCATTTTCATGCCGAGTTCGTCCTCGTGCTTTTTCAGCAGGTCCTGGGCTTCGTAGGGGCCGTAGAACGGCTCGCCGCTGGAGTCTTTGCCCGGCCCGGCGTGGTCGCGGCCGACGATGAGATGCGTGCAGCCGTAGTTCTTCCTGATTATGGCGTGCCACACGGCCTCTCTTGGCCCGCCCATCCGCATCGCCAGCGGCAGCAGACTCATGGTGACCGTGTTGCGGGGGTAGTGCTTCAGTATGGCCTGGTAGCAGCGGACGCGTGTGTAGTGGTCCACGTCGCCGGGCTTGGTCATGCCAACCACCGGATGAATCAGCAGGTTGGCCTCCAGTTCCCGGGCCGCGCGGAATGTCAGTTCCTGGTGCGCCCGGTGCATGGGGTTGCGTGTCTGGAAGGTCACCACCTGCCGCCAGCCGAGTTCGCTGAAGCGATTCCGCAACTGGGCGGGGGTCAGGCGGTATTCGATGTAGTCGTAATGCCGCGGCGTCTCCACGGCCTGGACGGTGCCGCCGACGTAATACGGGTTTGTGTTGTTCATCAGGTAGGCCACGCCTGGGTGTTCGGCGTTGGTCGTGCCGAAGACCTTCTCGGCCTCGGCCTGAAGGTCCGGCTGCCAGATGTCCTCGACGTCCAGCACCGCCAGCATAACTCCCTCGAAGTCCCGCAGCGCGAGTTTGTCGCCGGTGTTGAGACTCCCGGCCACTTCCTCGCTGACGTCCAGCATAATCGGCAACGGCCAGATTTCGCCCGAGGGCAGGCGCATATCGTCGCAAACGCCTTCGTACTGGTCCCCGGTCATGAATCCTCGCAGGGGCGAGAAACCGCCTATGGTCAGCAGTTCCAGGTCGCAGAACTGCCGGGGCGTAAGGTCCCATGAGGGGAAGTCCTTGGAGAGTTTTTTCAGTTCGGATGCTTTCTGCTCATCCACCATAAGGTTAACCAGCTCGCCTCCGTGTGGTTCAATCAAATTATGCGCCATGGATTCTGTCTCCTGTATTGTCTGCGTTCGTCTTCTCTGTAGACGAAATCTTATCCGAATTCTGTAAGGTTATTTTCAGTGCGATGAGGATGGGTTTGGAAATATACTTTGCAGAGATTGTGATGTCCAGTGAATAAACTCAAACAACCGGCGGTGAAGTCGCATAATCGGACAAAAGTCGTGGTGAAATGAAATTTGATTTATCTGAGGGAAAAAATCTGCATAATGTCGCTTGTTTCGGCGTATGCGCGGATGTTTTTGTTAGCACTAACATAAGGATAAAAGTATCATGGTTGAAAAATTCGTAAACCGTTTCGAGGACAAATCGGCCGTGGTCGGCGTAATCGGTTTGGGTTACGTGGGCCTGCCGCTGGTTAGGCAGTTCGCCGCGGCGGGGATGAAGGTGATGGGTTTCGACGTCGATGAGGCGAAAATCAAGGCCCTCAAGGCCGGGCGAAGTTACATCGAACATATCTCCCACGAGAGCATAAAAGAAACGGTCAATTCCGGCAGGTTTACGCCAACCACGGAGTTCGACCTTCTTAAGGAACCGGACTGCATACTCATCTGCGTGCCCACACCGCTTACGAAAATGCGCGAGCCGGACATGACATACGTGGAGTCCACGGTGCGGGAGATTTCAAAGCGGCTGCGCAAGGGGCAACTGGTCGTGCTGGAGTCCACTACGTATCCGGGCACGAGCCGGGAGGTTATGCTGCCCATACTGGAGCAATCCGGACTGGAGGTGGAAAAGGATTTCTACCTGGCATATTCGCCGGAGCGCGAAGACCCCGGCCGTAAGGATTACAACACGCACACCATCCCCAAGGTCGTCGGCGGCTACGACCGAAATTCACTCAAGGCGGCATTGGCGTGCTACGAGACGGCCATAGAAACCGTGGTTCCGGTCAGCAGTTGCGCGGCGGCCGAGGCCTGCAAGATTCTCGAAAACACATACAGGTGCGTAAATATCGCCCTGGTCAACGAATTGAAGATGCTTTTCGACCGTATGGGCATCGATGTGTGGGAGGTGATAAACGCCGCCGCCACGAAGCCGTTCGGCTTCAAGGCGTTTTACCCGGGGCCCGGCCTGGGCGGCCACTGCATCCCCATAGACCCGTTTTACCTTTCGTGGAAAGCAAGGGAATACGCACTTGCTACGCGGTTCATAGAACTGGCAGGTGAGATTAACATATCAATGCCGCGCTATGTTGTCTCCCGGCTGATGGAGGCGCTGAACGAAAAGGGCAAAGCGCTTAAGGGCAGCAAAATACTGGTTCTGGGCCTGGCTTACAAGAAGGATGTGGACGACATGCGGGAAAGCCCTTCGCTGGAGATTATCGAACTGATCAAACAGCAGGGCGGTAAGGTGAACTATAATGACCCGCATATTCCCAAGGCGCCCGCTACCCGCGAACACCCCGATATAGCGGGTATGACATCAAAGAAACTAACGGCCAAAAACTTGGCCTCATACGACGCAGTACTCATCAGCACCGATCACAGCAAATATGATTATCAGTTTATAGTCGACAACGCACAAATAGTCGTGGACACCCGCAACGCCACCAAGAACGTCCGGCGGGGCAAGAAAAAGATTGTCCGGGCGTAAAATAGTTTATTTGTTTATTAGTTAACTAAGCCACGAATTAACTAAAAGGAAAGCAGATGAAGATATTGCTTGTAGGCGGGGGAGGGCGTGAGCACGCACTGGCGTGGAAGATGGCGCAGTCGCCGCTTTGC
Organism: uncultured Planctomycetaceae bacterium; assembly: GCA_964472875.1. Classification (GTDB taxonomy): domain Bacteria; phylum Planctomycetota; class Phycisphaerae; order SM23-33; family SM23-33; genus CAYYMD01. The sequence continues at coordinate 93,253 of CAYYMD010000001.1, read as the reverse complement.
GACAAACTCTGGGCGGCCCCGGGCAATCCCGGTATGGCCGCACACGGCGAGTGCGTGGACATCAAGGCCGACGACGTGGCCGGGATAGTCAAGTTCGCCAAGGATAAATCCATGGACCTGGTCGTCGTCGGCCCGGAGGATCCGCTTGCGGCCGGACTCGGCGACGCCGTGCGGGATGCGGGGTTGCTTTGCTTCGGACCCACGGCCGCGGGTGCCAGGATAGAATCCGACAAGGCCTACGCCAAGAAACTCATGCACTCGGCATCAATTCCCACGGCCGAGGCGAGGATATTCACCGACTACAATAACGCCCGCGAGTATGTCCTGTCGCGCGATCAGGGCGTAGCCGTGAAGGCGGCCGGGCTGGCCAAGGGCAAGGGCGTGTTTGTCTGCCCGGAGCCGTACCAGGCGGTCAGGCCTCTTGAGGATATGATGGTCAACAAGATATTCGGCCCTGCCGGCCATACTGTCGTCGTCGAGGAATTGCTTACAGGCCAGGAGGCCACCGTGCTGGCCTTCTGCGACGGCAAGAATATATATCCCACGGAGCCGCTCCAGGACCACAAGCCCGTCGGCGACGGCGACACCGGCCCAAACACCGGCGGCATGGGGGCCTACAGCCCGGTGCCGATAATAGACTCGGCCGTAATGGACAGGATAGAAGGCGAAATACTTGTGCCGATAGTCGATTCCATGCGGAGGGACTTCGGCCGCTACGAGGGCGTCCTTTACGTGGGGCTGATATTTACGCCAGCAGGGCCGAAGGTGCTGGAATTCAACTGCCGCTTCGGCGACCCGGAGTGCCAGCCGCTCATAATGAGAATGAAAAGTGACCTGGTGGAGATTATGCTGGCGGTGGCGAGGCGCAAACTGGGCGAACTGGACTCATCGGCACTGGAATGGGACCCGCGGGCGTCGGTATGCGTGGTGATGGCCTCGGGCGGATATCCCGGCTCGTATGAAAAGGGCCACGAGATAACCGGCATCGAGGAGGCCGAGCAACTGCCGGATGTTAAGGTGTTCCAGGCGGGCACGGCCGTTATCGACGGCAAACTTGTAAACAGCGGCGGCCGCGTTCTGGGCGTTACCGCACTTGGGCGGACAATCGCCGATGCGCAAAGACAGGCGTACAGCGCCGTGGAAAAAATCCACTGGAAAGACTGCTACTGCCGCAGCGACATAGCCGCAAAAGCCATAGCAGAGGAATAGCCGCTATAGCGGGCGGTGAAGCGGTCCGGTTTAATGGTGCAGTCATGGACATTATTGTGCGCGTAAAAGAAATTCGCGGCCGTTGTCCCGTCTATTGCGAGGGTGACGAGTTTTGCCTGGCCGACGGTTATCGCCTCACCTCGGATAAGCCGCTATGCATGCACTCGCTGGCTGCAATCATGCCTTTCTACAATGCGTTTCGATTTGCCGGGGCGGCGGATATGGGCCTGGCCGGCCGCAAAGACGGCGGCAGGATGTACGTACAATGCCCGGATGCCTGCGATTATACAGACGGGGGAACGGTGATATTTGAACTGCGAAAAAGCAGCTGAGAACAAATTTTAGTATTGTTACACGGCTATCGTGCAGTAGGAACAGATGTCAGTTTTTCATCATATTGACAACATCCGCAGCACGGGATTTCGGCGTTACCTTAAGCGAAACAAGCTTCCCGCCGCGCAACCGGCCTTGCGGGCGGATTTTAATACATTTTTCACTTTGGTTTGCTACGTTTTATGTTATTTACTGGTGTGCGGAATCAACCCGGTCTGCGGTATATCCAACAATTTTACCACAATCTTTTCCAGTTCTACGGGTTTTTCGAAGCGGATTGCTACCCCGGCGGTAATGTTTTCCTCCATCGGCTGGTGCCGAACCACGCATCCGCGTGACGTGACTTCCTCCGAATTATGCACATCGTCTTCATCGCCGGGACGGCAGATCTTGACATCGACGTCCTGCTGATATTGAGGCACTTTGTCTATGGGAACGCTGATCAGGACGCCACCGTCGGATATGTTGAGCGTATTGCCCCGAGTTAACAAGTCACCGCCCGGCTGATATATCCGGACAGGACGTTCAATCTCGTGACGCTCGTGTTTTCTTCGTTCCTGACCGCGATTGCGCATTTGCGGTTGCTCCGCGTGCTTATTTTAAACAATATTTTATACGCCCGTCCACAATGGTAGCAACGGGTCTGCCCTTGAGACGCCAGCGGTGGTAAGGACAGTTCCTGCTTCGCGAGTGGAACTTCTCGACGTTGACAGTCCATTGTTTTTCGGAATCAATGACCGTTACATCCGCCGTGGCGCCGGGCGAAAGGGTGCCCATCCCTTCGATGGGCGAATTTATTACGGCGGCCGGATTGCATGTCATGCGTGCGATTAAATCGGGCCAGTCCATATGGCCGGGGTGAATCAGTGCCTTTGCGAACAGTCCCACCGCGCATTCGAGAGAAATTATGCCGAACGGCGCAAGTGAGAACTCCAGTTCCTTCTTTTCCTTGGAGTGGGGGGCGTGGTCGGTGGCCAGGCAGTCGATGGTTCCGTCGGCCACCGCCTGCCGCAGGGCCTCCACGTCGTCTGCTGTCCGCAGCGGCGGGTTGACTTTGTAGTTGGAATCGTAAGTAAGGCAGGCCGCCTCGGTCAGCAGGAGGTGGTGCGGGGTGGCCTCGGCCGATACGCTCAGGTCCGATGCCTTTGCCTGACGGATGAGTTCGGCGCTGGTGGCCGTGGATACGTGCATGACGTGGTAGCGTGTGCTGATTCGCCGCAGTAGTTCCAGGTCCCGACGCAGCATAATCTGCTCGCCCGATGCGGCTATGCCGGCCAGTCCCAGTCGCACCGCTGTCGCCCCGGAATTCATTACTCCGCCGAACAGGTCGGGGTCCTGGCAGTGCTGCATCAGCGGGGCGCCGAGCATGCCTGCGTATTGCAGGGCCCGCTGCATGACCTGCGTGCTGGCGACTCCCTCGCCGTCATCGCTGAAGGCGACAGCGCCGGCCTGGAGCATCTGTTCCATCTCGGCCAGTTCCTCGCCCGAGCGGCCCTTGGTGATGCAGCCCACCGGCAGCACGCGGGCCAGGTCGGCCTCGCGGGCGCGGTCGATGACATAGTTTACGGCCGTCTCATCGTCCAGAGGCGGGTCGGTGTTCGGCATGGCGCAGATAGTAGCGAAGCCCCCGGCCGCGGCGGAAGCGGCCGCGGTGGCGATGGTTTCCTCCTCCTCGTGGCCGGGTTCGCGGCAGTGCACGTGCAGGTCAATCAGACCGGGGCAGACTATTTTGCCTTTGGCCTCGATGGTCCGGCCGGCCTTACCCGTAACCTTGCCGATCTTGGCGATACGTCCGTCGGCGATAGCAACGTCGGCTACCTCATCCACACTGTTTGACGGGTCTATCACGCGACCTTTTTTTATAACGATATCGTTCATTTATTTCCCTGACTGACCAGGTACAGCACGGCCATGCGTATGGCTAAACCGTTTGTCACCTGCTGGAGGATGCAGCTGTTGGGCCCGTCGGCGACATCGCTGGTCAGTTCAACGCCGCGGTTTATCGGGCCGGGGTGCATTATCAGGACATCCTTTTTGCATCTGCCCATCCGCTCGGCGTTCATGCCGTAGATGCGGCTGTACTCCCGCACCGACGGGAAGAGCCGCGACTGGAATCGCTCGAACTGTATCCGCAGCATGTTTATAACATCCACCTCGCCAAGCACGTCGTCGAGACTGTGCGAGATTTCACACCCCATGGGCTTAATGGCCGCCGGGACCAGCGTGGGCGGGCCGACGACGACTACCTCGGCGCCGAGTTTCTTGAGCCCGAGGATGTTGCTGCGCGCCACGCGGGAATGAGCGATGTCGCCGACGATGGCGACCTTCAGGCCGGCGATTCGGCCCAGCCGCTGGCGGATGGTGAAAATATCCAGCAGGGCCTGCGTGGGGTGCTCGTGCTGGCCGTCGCCGCCGTTGACTACGGATACATCAAGATTGTTGGCCAGCATGTATGGGGCACCGGACTGCGGGTGGCGGATTACGAAGATGTCCACGCCCATCGCCTCCACGTTCCGCGCGGTGTCCAGCGTGGTCTCGCCCTTGGAAACCGACGAGCCGGCGGAGGTAAACAGCAGCGTATCGGCGCTGAGGCGACTGGCCGCCAGTTCGAAACTCATCCTCGTCCGCGTGGACGGCTCGAAGAACATAAGGGCCACCACCTTGCCGCGCAGGGCCGGCACCTTCTTTATAGAACGGGTGGAGACCTCCCTGAAGGTCTCTGCCGTATCCAGGATGCTCATGATCTCCTGGCCGGATAAATCGTCGAGCCCGACCAGGTCCTTCCTCGTCCAGACGAAGTCTTGGGGGAGGGGCACTTCGCCGGCGGCGGGTTTATTCTTCCTGCGAGATGAGGTAGACGCCTTCTTCGCCATCGTTTTCCTTGAATTTGACCTGGACCCTCGTGCCTGCCGGGGCATGCAGTTGACTGCCCACAAAATCCGGCACTATGGGCAGTTCCCGCCCGCCGCGGTCAATGAGCACCGCCAGGCGGACAACGCCGGGCCGGCCGAAGTCGTGTAGGGCGTCCAGGGCCGCGCGGACACTGCGTCCGGTTTGCAGAACGTCGTCCACCAGAAGCACCCACGCATCGTCCAGTTCGAAATTTATGTCGGTGGCCCGCACCAGCGGGGCGCCTTTGCGGCGGGACAGGTCGTCACGGTAGAAAGTTATGTCCAGCACCCCGAAAGCAAGGTCGATATCGGGCCTGTCTGCCACCAGTTTCTCGACTATCCGTCGGGCAAGTGTCTCCCCGCGTGTGCGAATGCCGATTACGCCGACCCGGGCGTCCTTCGGCGTTTGCGAGAGAATCGCCTCGTAGAGCCGGTCCATCGCTTCTGCGACTTGTTCAGCGGTAAGTTTCTGCTTCATTGTGTAGTCGCCATATATTCACTAAGAAATAATAATGCTGGCAGAAAGTATTTACAAGCAAAATTGGTTACGCCGGTCCTATATCGGATATGGAGCAGACAATTCGGCGGTAATAAGTCGGCGGTGATAACAGATACTCATGAGTCTTGCCTGTTGCGAATGTATAGATTATGGTTAGCTGCCAACTGAAACAGAATAAACGACTTTAAGGATAATAATATGGAAATACTAATAACAGGCGGGGCGGGATTTATCGGATCGCACCTGGCCGACCGTCTGCTGGCCGAAGGCCATTCTGTCACGGCCGTGGATGACCTTTCCACGGGGTCGCTGGAGAATATATCCCACCTTTCCGGTAACGAAAAATTCCGATTCGTCAGGGAATCCGTCTGCAACGTTCCCACCATGACTTCACTGATAGACCGCAACGAGGTGATATTCCACCTGGCCGCGGCGGTGGGGGTGCAATTGATTGTGGACCGGCCTGTGCACACCATAGAGACCAACATCCACGGCTCGGAGGTGGTGCTGAACCTGGCCAACAAGTTCGCCCGCAAGATTTTCGTGGCTTCCACTTCGGAGGTCTACGGCAAGAATACCAAGGTTCCCTTTAACGAAGAGGACGACTCCACGCTGGGCTCCACGCGGTTCTCCCGCTGGTCGTATGCCTGCAGCAAGATGGTGGATGAGTTCCTCGCCCTGGCTTACCACGACCAGTACGGGCTGGAAGCGATAATCTGCCGGTTTTTCAACACGGTCGGCCCGCGCCAGACGGGCCAGTACGGCATGGTCGTCCCGCGGTTCGTTTCCAGGGCGCTTGCGGGGGATACGCTTGAGATTTACGGCAGCGGCCGGCAGAGCAGGTGCTTTTGCAACGTGGCCGACGTGGTAGAGGCCCTGGTCAAACTGATAGACTGTCCCCAAGCAGTGGGGGAAGTAATAAATATTGGCACGGACGAGTCGATTACCATAGAAGATCTTGCCGATAAGGTCATAGAAATGACCGGCTCCGGCAGCGACAAACGCTACGTGAGTTACGAAGAGGCCTACGGCCGGCCGTTCGACGACATGCTCATCCGCGTTCCGGACCTGACGAAACTGCAGGACCTCATCGGTTTCCGCCCCGGACACGACCTGAATCGGACACTGGAGCAGATTATCGAGCACCAGCGTTCATCCAAAAGCGCATAATTGAATCATTGGAAGCAATGAAATTAATAATTACAGGGAGCAATAATGCCAAAATACCTGGTGACCGGCGGAGCGGGATTCATCGGATGCAATCTGGTTCGTTCTCTTCTTGAAGGTCAGGACGAGGTGGTGGTGCTGGATGATTTTTCCACGGGCAAGCGGGAGAATCTTACTGACATCGCCGACCGCATTGAACTTTACGAAGATGACATACGCGACGTATCTGCTATTAAAAAGGCCGCCGACGGCTGCGAGGTGATCTTTCACCAGGCGGCTCTGGGCTCTGTGCCCCGCAGTGTCAAAGACCCGCAAACATCCCACGACGTGAACGTTAACGGGACCATAAACATCCTCGAGGCCGCCAGGGACTCAAACGTGCGGCGGGTGGTGTTTGCATCGTCATCGAGCGTTTACGGCGACCAGCCCGTCTCGCCCAAGCATGAAGGAATGACGTTGGCTCCAATGAGCCCGTACGCGGCCAGCAAGGCATCCTGCGAGGCCTACATGCGGGGCTACGCCGGCTCGTACGGACTTGAGACGATATGCCTGCGTTATTTTAACGTCTTCGGTCCGCACCAGGATCCTCAAGGAGCATACGCGGCCGTTATACCGGCGTTCGTCAGCAGTCTGCTGGCGGGCAGGCCGCCGGTCGTCTTCGGCGACGGCAAGCAGAGCCGGGATTTCTGCTATATAGATAACGTATGCAGGGCGAACATTCAGGCGGCCGAAGCACCTGCGGATGTATGCGACGGGCGGGCCATGAACATCGCATGCAACAGCAGCACCGACCTGCTGGAGATTCTGGACTGTCTGAAGGAACTTTTGGGCGTCGAGGTTGAGCCGGAATTCAAGCCGCCGCGTCCCGGCGATGTGAAGCACTCACTTGCAGACGTATCTCTGGCCGGCGAGGCCATCGGCTACCGGCCGGAAGTCTATTTCCGGGAGGGCCTGTCAAAGGCGATCCAGTGGTATCGAGAAAATCTCGGAAGAGGCGCCGAAAATTGATTTACCGCCCATGGTCGGTATAAGATTGATAACAACCATTAACATGCTTCTCAACTGTTGACGAATGGAAGATGTGGAAGCTTTAGCGTTTGCATATATTGAAGCCGATATTCCTGGGAAGGCGTCTCTGGCGGAAGCGGTTCACGTTGCTTGCGCAACAGTATCCCGTGCCGACCTTGTTCTGAGTTGGAATTTTAGACATATTGTAAATTACGATCGCATTAACAAATATAACGCAATTAATATGTTGAGGGGTTATAATAAAATAGATATCCGTAGCCCTATGGAGTTGACTTATGGCGACTAAATCGAAGACATTTGATTGCGTGGAGATGAAGCGCCGCATTCAGTCCGAGATATCCGATGAGTATAAGGCGGCGAATGCCAAAGGTATGCCGTTTCTCGAGTTCCTTAAAAAGTCACAATCCGGATGGATTTCAAAAATGAAGGAGAAATACGCTAAAAGCCGCAAGGGCGAGTAAAAGATTTGCATTGATTAGTGGGCGGCTTTGTAAGGGGCTTTTCCGCGGTCCAGCAGAAGTGTGGGCAGTGATTTGATCAGGCCGTAGGGGTGGTAGAGGCATTCGATTTCGCCGCGGCAGTTGTACCAGCAGTCGCGGCACGTATTGCCTTCGGCGGCTTTGCGGAGGCGATTGCGGATGGTTCGTATGTCGTGGCGGAAGATGTTGGCCACGGGCCGGTGGCGGTTCTCCACGCAGATGGCCACGTCGCCGACGGAGTCTATATTGAAAAACGCCTTTCCCGCCTTGCAGCCGCCGATGCCCTCGGCCATGAACTCATCGAATCGCCCAAGGTACCTTGGGTTCGAGAGGAAATTGTCCCACCGCCTGCGCAGTTCGACCAGCCGCGGCGAGACGCTTCCGTTGTTGTGTTCGTGGTCGTGCGAGCCGGTCTTGCGGAAGCTGTACGGCTGGACCATGAAATAGGCGTTTCTCTCGGCGGCCATGGCCAGCAGCGTCTCCAAATCGTCTATGTTGTCCTCCATCAGTACGGAGATGACGTTTACCCGCTGAAACTTATGGACCCTGGCGGCCGAGAGGTGCTCCACCGCCCGCCATGCCCTCTGCCACGCCCCCTCCACGCCGCGTGCGGCGTCATGGCGTTTGGGGTCTGAATAATCCACGCTGACAGAGACTCCCCATATTCCAGCCCGCATCAACTCACGTGCCCTCTGCGGCGTCATCAGCCACCCGTTTGTGGTCATAAATGGGAAGTGGTACCTGCCCACGGCCCGCACGATATCCGGCAGGTCCTTTCGAAGCGTCGGCTCGCCGCCGCCCAGCGAGACCATCAGCGTGCCGAACCTGGCGAGTTTGGCCGCGGCCGACTCGTACTGGGCCAGGGTGGGCTCGTCCGCTTCGCCCATAGGATCGCGCCAGTACGAGCAGAACCGGCAACGGAAGTTGCAGCGGTAGGTCGCCTGCCACGTGCACCAGACGGGGTTCGCCGCCGTCCACGCTCGGAACAGTCTCAGTTTTTTGTCGGCCGGACTATACAAAATCGATTCCTTACTATACTCATCATATATAACTAAACACCATAGTCCAGCCGGCAGGTTATATATTTTGCACTCACGGTTGCCAAAACGGGGATGGACGGTTAGATTGACGGGATGAAGTTTCCGTTTTAGATAATATGAAATACGGATATTACGTTTATATGACATTGAAAAATACAGGGAGGTATCCATGGATATATACGAAGCGATAAACGCGCGACACAGCGTCCGGTCGTACCAGGACAAAGAGGTCGAGCAGGCAAAGCTGCATAGGGTGCTGGAGGCGGGATTGCTGTCGCCGTCGGCCCGCAACCGCCAGCAGCGCAAGTTCGTGGTTGTCAGCGACGACGCCACGCGTAAAAAACTCGCCGAGGCGGCCGACCAGCCGTTTCTGGCAGAGGCGCCGATAATCATAGCCGTGGTGGGCCTGACGCCGGATTATAAGATGCACTGCGATGTCCCGGCCGACCCGGTCGACTGCGCCATCGCCATCGACCACATGACGCTGGCGGCCGCGGCAGAGGGATTGGGTACATGCTGGATAGGTCACTTCGACCAGGATGCCTGCCGAAAAATCCTCGGCGTTCCCGACAGCGCCAAGATAGTCGAACTCATGCCGCTGGGCTATCCGACCGGTGAAGTCAAAGAAAAACCCCGCCGGCCGTTCGAAGAAATTGTCTGCTACGATAAGTTCTGCTAAGCGGCACAGCGGAGCAGCGGTATACCGTATGGATGCCATAAGGATAGGCACGCGCGGCAGCCGACTGGCCATGGCTCAGGCACGGCTTGTGGGGGAGTCGATAAAAAAATGCCATGACGGCCTCGTAATCGAGATTGTCCCGATTAAAACATCCGGCGACGCCTACCGGGGGCCGCTTAAAACGGTGGGGGGAAAGGGGCTCTTCACGGCCGAACTGGAATCGGCACTGCGGGAAGGTCGAATTGACATGGCCGTCCATTCGGCCAAGGATATGCCGGCGGTGATGGCGGATGATTTTACTATCGCGGCCGTGCCACTGCGAGCCGATGCCCGCGACGCTCTTATTTCCACAGTCGCAGCAGCGGTGGACGATTTGCCGCAAGGCGCAACGGTCGCCACCAGCAGCCCCAGGCGAAAATCACAACTCCTTGCCTTGCGGAACGATTTGAATATTGTGCCCATGCGCGGCAACGTGGAAACACGCATGAAGAAAGTCCTCTTCGGCGGTGCGATAGACGCCACAGTTCTGGCCGTGGCGGGACTGAATCGCAGCGGCCTGCTCGAGAAATATCATGACCGTGTTTGCCCTATGGATGTGGAACGTTTTACACCGGCTGCGGGGCAGGGGGCCATAGCCGTACAGATAACCACATCGAGAACCGATGTGGGGGCGTTTTTAGAGCCGATAAACGATAATTTTTCCCGCTCGACGCTTATGGCCGAGCGCAGCGTCGTCCGCGGCCTCGGTGCGGACTGCAGTTCGCCGCTTGCCGTGCACATCCGCTGCAAAAAGGGACAATGGCAGGGACTTTCTATGACGCAAGCACATCGTGAAGCAGAAGTTGTGTTTATAGAAGAATGGGGCGAATCGCCACAGGAGGTGGCCGATAATCTCCTGAAGTCATTTCGTCAAAAGGGCATCGAAAATATCTCTTCACATTAGAGGCATCCGTATATATGGCGAAAATTCACATTAATTTTGCCACGGAAGGAAACGAATCGTAGATTTCCATTACGGCGTTTGCCTGACCCCTCCGACGGGTCTGAATAAATGGGGATTGTTAAAACGCCGCCGCCGCGCGTCTCGAGGTGCGGTGTTCACTTCAAAACCACATAACCCGGTTCCGACAGATTAACGCGTTTTCAGGGCGAAACCGGCGCCGTGAAATAAACGGGCCCATAGCGGCCTTTACAGATTGAAATAAATTTATTCGCGTTAATTAAGCATACCGGAGCATTTGACGATATCGCAGAAGTACCGGCTTGTGCCGGTAAAGGAGCCGAAAACCCATTGTAGAGGTGAAGGATTGACCGACGAACGGGACAGACGGAAAGGAGGTGAGGAAAATACCGACGTCAACCGCCGTTTGGGAAACCGGAAATTCTACAAAAAGGTTACACGGCCGAAACTGAAGAAGGATGCAGCAGTGTGCAGGGAAGCGCTAACAGTTGCAAGCGAGTAAGGAAAACAAACTTAAGGAGGTTTACCATGAACCGCAGGAATCAGGCATTCACCCTCGTTGAAATTCTTATTGTGGTGATAATCTTAGGGATCCTGGCGGCGATCGTGATTCCCCAGTTTACAGAAGCGTCCAGCGACGCGCGGGAATCCGCTCTCTCCAGCGATCTGCAGACCGTACGCAGTCAGCTCGAACTTTATAAGGTTCAGCATCTGGACAACTATCCGTCCGACGGCGGCGCCGACAGTGACACGTTCGTGGACAGGTTGACCAGCAAGACGGATCAAAGCGGCACCGTTGACGCCAGCGGCTCATACGGTCCGTATCTGCAGTCTTTTCCCACCAACCCGTTTAATGATCTGGCGACAGTTCAGATAGAAGCGGGCACGGCTGGACTGGGCGACGGTACGCACGGGTGGCACTTCGACACGAGTACAGGACGTTTCGCGCCCGATGATGCCGACCACAGCGACATGTAATATGGCCGACCTGTGACCATACTGCGTAAAGACCGGATCGCGCCGGGGCCGCCACTATGCGACCCCGGCCGATCCGCCTGAAAACTCACGAGCGGATAAGTGCTGCCGAATCAACGATTTTGGATTCTATTTATCTCATAGACTTAATGAGTCGATTCGGAAGCACGGAAACCGCAAAGGAAGGCCAGGCAAGTGAAACGCGGATTTACATTGGTGGAGATTCTGATCGTGGTATTAGTGCTGGGAATCATCGCAGCCATAGCACTTCCACGTTTCTCCAACGCCACCGACATGGCCAGGGCAAGCATGCTCGCAGACGACCTTCGCATTATCCGAATGCAGATGGAGGTTTTCAAAGGGCAGCATCGCGGCGTCCCGCCGGGATATCCCAATTGCGATACGTCCCAGGCCCCAACGGAAGATGCGTTTATAGCCCACATGACCATGGCCTCTACCACCGACGGGGATACGGCCGAACCCAACACGCCTGGATATTCGCATGGGCCGTATTTGCAGCAGATGCCGTGCAATCCCATGAACAATAAGACCACTGTGGAGATTGTCTCCGGCGCTGCGGCGTTTCCGGCGGCGCCGGACGACTCGCACGGATGGATTTATCAGCCCTCCACGATGACTTTCAAGGCCGATTCGCCCGGCCAGGACGAAAGCGGAAAGGCCTTTTTCGACTATTGAGCCGGGCCCTTTTGAGCAGGCCTGAACATGAGATGCAATACATCAGATATCGCACCGGCCCTGGCGGGCCGGTCGGGTGGATTGGCATGCAGGGGGCGTGGGGGATTTACGCTCATAGAAGCCCTGTTGGCGGCCTCGCTGCTTGCAATAGGCGCCGCCGCAATCATTGTGCCCTTTGCCACCGGTGCAGGTAACGAGCTGGTCGAGTCGCGCAGGATACTGGCGCTGAATCTCGCCAAGGAAATGACGGAAGAGGTGATTTCGCTTCCTTTCCGTGACCCGGACGGCGAGTCCTCTGCGGGGCCGGAATTCGGCGAGAGTTCGCGGGACCTGTTCGACAACGTCGACGACTACGACGGATATACGGAACCGGCCGGGACCATAACGAATTTGGACGGAGTATTGATAGACGGCCCCGCCGCCCAGGGGCTGTCCAGGCACGTGACGGCCCGTTACGTGCACCTTAGCGGACAGGATATATACCAGGAACCTACATTCATACGCCTGACGGTGACAGTCAGGCACAAGAACAATGACATTGTCACACTTACAAGACTTGTTTACGCCAATGAATAGAGCGGCTGTGAGAGAAACTGCAATGAAATACTCCCGTAAAGCATGGACGGTGATGGAAATGGTGCTGGCTATGTTCATAACCAGCATAATCGCCCTTACCATAACGGCCGTTACGATGGGGCTGTCGGCCTCTCACGCAAGCAGTCTTAATTCTCAGCAGGCCAACCGCATCGCCACAAGCGCCGTGAGGCGCATACAGTCAGAAGTGCGAAAGGCAAAACTTATCACATGCGCCGAAGACGATATGCTGGCTTACTGGACGGGCGACGATAACGGCGACGGCGTAATAAACCGTTCCGAGATAGCGGTCATCAGGTACGATGCGGACAACGGGGAGGTAAAGTGCATCAGGCCTACTCTGGGGCACATAACGGATGAGACCACCAAAACGGCGCTGAATGTAGAGATATCACTGGATTCCCTGACGGATTCCGGTTCCGTAGAGCAGGTTCTGGCTGAATCGCCGAAACTGACTCAGACTGTGTTAGCTTCCCACGTCGATGATTTTCGTTTCAGCGTTATTCCAGAGCCGCCCATCTCACGGCTGGTAAAGATGTATATGGATATAAAGATGGACGGTAATTCGACCACATTGACCAGCGCCTCGGCCATACGGGCCGATGAAATTGCGCGGGTTGGATATTCCGATGAAAAGTACGTTTTGACGGATGAATGAGGGAGGGCCTTGCTAATGAAGCATTACGGGCCTGTAAAAAATAACGTTCGACAACAAGGATTCGCCCTGCTGATTGTGCTGCTGGCGCTTGTGCTGGCGGCAACTATTGGCGTCAGTTACGTAACAGGCAGCGCCGTTTGCCTCAGCGGCTCTTCGAATCTTCTGGCCGCGGGGCGGGCGAAATACTTGGCAGAGTCCGGCGTTGAACATGCGATTTACATGTTGAGGAAAGACCCGGCCGCTGTCCCAGCCGCCAGGGCAGAGGCGTTAAACAGTCAGTATTACCCCGATTCTTCACAGGATGGTTATATCTTCTGGGCAGAACATATCGGAACGCAGTCTCAGCCCGGCCTTTACATGATAACAGCAGAAGGGCACTGCGGCGACATAGAACAGCGCGTTTCGGCTACTGTCTGTCGGGCTGCGGCGGCGGAGGTGAATATCGGCCACGGAATGATGATCGCCAGGGAAATGGCGGTGTTGCCGTGGAAACTTAATATGAAAGGCGACTTTCACATTAACGGCACTTTGATAAATTTTGCCCGTATAGACGGCGACGCCTCCGCACAAGGCGGAATCCTTGACATGGTCAGGCGGATTTCGGGCAGCAAAACCCCCTGGTCTCAGGCCGAAGAGATTCCGGGCATCCAGTGGGACCAGTACGAGAATTACTCACTTTACATGAATTCGTACAGCGCCGAGGAGATTAACGGCAATGAGCTGGCGGCCGACCATCCTGTTGCGGAAGGAAGGGCGGTTACCGGCAACAACCCCGGCGGCGTGGTGCTGGTCAGACCGGCAGGAGGAGGCCAAACAGTTAGAATAAAGAATGAATTCAACTTCACAGGCACGATTGTAATTGATGGTGACGTGGTGCTGGATGGAAGGAATATTGACCTTAAGGCAGTCGAGGGATTTCCCACTATAGTTGCCTCGGGAAAAATTTACGTCAATAACGATGCCCAGGCAAATATCAAGGGGTTCGTTGTTGCCGGCGGGGGTATTGTTCCAATGGGCGATACGAGTAATGCCCAAACGGATATAAAGGGTGGCCTGATAAGTGACAGGGTCGGCTATGATTATTACCTCAAAGGAAATCACAATCTTCAATATGATCCTCAACTAAGCCGACTTTACGATTACACAGATTCGGGCAATCTGGCCCTGGCCGAGATGGTCACATGGCACGACTGAATATGGAGATAAATATGGTTAATGAGACTCGATACAACGCGATGAAAGGTCCGGGATTTTCGCGCGTGGCGCTGATAATTATTGTGCTGCTGGCGGCGGTTCTGATAGGCCGGCTGACCGACATCCGAGCAGGAGCGAAGGATTCTTCAAAGAAGGGATTCGTCCTCGACAGCAGCGAGCAGCGATTAAAAATACTGGCGGCCCAGCGCAAGACGAACGACAAACTCGACGAACTTATAAACCTGCTCAAGAGCGGGCAGGTAAAGGTCCAGGTAACGGGCAAGGGCTCATCCGCGAGCGGAGGCGGCGGCGATGAATCTACCGGCAAATAAAAATTTTCCCGCTATTGGAAAGTTGCAATGCGCTATGCGCGGCGGCTTTACACTGGCCGAGATAATAGTGGTGCTTTTAATTTTGTCTATAGCGGCCCTGGTGATAGTGCCCGCGGCGATAGACGCCGCGGCGTTCCAGGCGGTTTCGGCCGCCAGAACGGTCGCCAGCGACATCGAATACGCCCAAAATGCCGCCATAACTTACCAGAAGCCCGTCTCGGTCATCTTCAATACGGGCGATAATCTCTATCGAGTTATTGACGCTAATACAAGTCAGGTGCTCGTTCATCCGATTAATAAATCAGATTACGAGGTCATGCTCGGCCAAAACGGCAGTTTTGAGCAGGTGAGCATATCCTCGGTGGATTTTGGCGGTTCGGACACGGCCGAACTGACTTTTAACGAGTTCGGCGAGCCGGTCGACGGTAGCGGATGGGTCAAGCTTCAGGCGGGCGCCCATCTTTACAAGATAGAGGTAGCGGCCGCAACCGGCGTAGTGTCCGTTACGGAAATCAGTCCGTGAAAGGAGCCCTCAGGGCAGATGTTTGATTCGTTGCTGAAAAGCCGATGTCAACCCATAGGACTGGACATAGGCGCCGACAGTATCAAGATCTTCCAGTTGCAAAGGGTGGGGGCTGTCGTAAGGGTTCGCGCCTGCGCCAAAATTAAACTGCCCGAGGCCGACGAAGAATATTCCTCAGGCAAACTGGCTCCGGTTGTTCAAAAGGCGCTGCGCCAGGGCGGATTCCGTGGCAGGAATGTTATTTCTTCGCTTAATTGCAGGCAGTTAAAGGTCAAAAACATCCGCCTGCCGGCAATGGGGCCCGAGGAGCTGCGCGAGGCGGCCATGTGGGAGGCAAGGGAGCGGTTCGGTTTCGAGGTTATGCCGGATCAGCTCTGCTGTCTCCGCGCCGGGCAGATACGGCTGGACGACGAAGTACATGAAGAGGTGATTATCCTTGCGGTTCCCTCCGAAACAATAGAGAAGCACATTTCCTTTCTTGATTCGACGGGGTTGCGTCCTGTGAATATCGATGCGGCGCCCGTGGCGGTATTCAGGAGTTTCGAGCGGTTCCTGCGCCGCAAGGCCGATGAGCAGACAGTCAGTGTCATACTCGATATAGGACACGACGGTACGCGAGTTATAGTAGCGCGCGGTCGCCGAATGGTATTTATCAAAAATATCGATATAGGCGGCCGTAAGTTCAACGAAGCCGTGGCAGGACGTTTGAATATTACCCCTGCCGAGGCAATAGAGGCACGGCTGCGGTTTTCACAGAAAGTAACTCCGGATAAAACGGAGTTTAAGCCGACAGACCGCTGTGGTGGAGGAATTCCAGCCGATTCCGTCGACGGCGAGGGGGCCGACGGAAGCATTTATGAGGCGATTCGCTCCCAGGTGGAGGCGCTGGCACAGCAGATAAGTTTATGCTTGCGCTATTGCGCGGTGACGTTCAGGGGCATGCGGGCCAAAAAGATAATCGTAACCGGTGGCCAGGCGCACGATTCGGTTCTCCTGCAGATGCTGGCGGACAATATAGGACTGTCGTGCGAGATGGGAAATCCACTGCGCGGCATAGACGTTTCCGGCGTAGACCTCGGGGCCGACAGGCGAGGAATGCTTGCCGAATGGTCTGTGTGCGCGGGTCTGGCCATGCGGGGGATGGATTTCAAGGTCGGCTCGAAACCCGCCCGAGCGGGTAAGGGAAACAGCGATGAACACCATAGACTTTCTGCCTGAAAGAATTCGACTTAAGAGGGAGAGACGCCGCCGGCTTGCCAGCCAGGGGTGTCTGCTTGTGGTGTGCTTTGCCGCACTGGTTGTTCTCGGATGGTTCCGACAGGGCAAGATAAGCCAGGCCAAGGCCGAACTGTCGCTGTTGCAGAGCCGCGCCAGTAATGTTCAGCGCCAGATCGAGACCAAGAAACTGCTGGAAAAGCAACTTGGCGAGTTAATGATTAAAAAGAGGATTCAGGAACATCTCGGCAGCAGGGCGCGCATACTGGATATCATGGGCGAACTCCAGCGCCTCGTGCCGCCGAGTATGGCCCTTACCAACCTCGATCTCGAAACGAAGGAGATTTCTGTTCCCATTGCATCTGTCGGTGATGTAGGCCCACGGGCCAGGAACGCCGGCGGTAACAAGCCCAAAACCAGAAAAATCAAGCGGCTGCAACTTGTGCTCACCGGCCTGGCGCCAACGGATGTTGAGGTGGCTAATTTTATAGGACAGATGTCCGCCAGTCCTCTCCTGGAGGACGTCAACATGGGATATGCCAGGACGGTCGAATATCGCGGGCGGACCGCCAGGGAATTTCGGGCCAGTTGTTACGTGGCGAGGTAGGAAAAGACTTTATGTTAAATATAGCGAAGGACAGTCTAATAGCCCTTGGAGTGCTGCTTGTGGTGGTGGCCGTGGCGACATTTACGGTATATCTGCCCCAGAGGAGTAATCTGAAGCAACTGCAGGCCGAAATTACATCGCAGAAGGCCGCTCTGGCGTCGGATTCAAACGAATCCTCGGCATTGCCGCAACTGGTACGGAAGGTGCGGTCCATGAAAGACCGTTACAGCGGCTTTGACCGCCGACTGCCCAAACGCAAGGAACTGGGGGGATTTCTGCGCGAAATCACCGGGTGTCTGTCACTGGAGCAACTATCCAACGAATTAATAGAACCGGGCAATCCCACCCGCGAAGAGCTGTTCCATACGCTTCCGATTATCATGAAATTCGAGGGCTCCTACCTGTCGCTAGCCGGATTCCTCCAGCGTATCGACAAGATGGAGCGGCTCACACGGGTAAAGTCGCTTAACGTTGAAAACAAGCCCAAGGAGCAGGACCTCGAGATAGAACTGCAGCTTAATATCTATTTCACGGAGAGTTAACGCCTTCGGCCGTGAATTTTGGCGACGGCCAGTGAGACTTTTATGACCGACAAACAGGACAATCAAACAATAAAAAACCGCCTGGTAGCGGACCTTAAGCGGGATAAAAAAAAGACCGCCGTACTGGGTATTCTCGTTATCGTGGCGCTTGTAGTGGTTTTGAAAACGGTATTAAAGGGCGGCTCGCCGGCGCGCCCACGCACGGTTGCCGCCGCGCCGGCGCAATCGTCCGATTCCTCAATTAGAAGTTTGCCAAATGACCCGGTGCAAATGGCAAGGGCTCTTTCACGTGAAAAAGATTCCGCTCAAAAGGAGCGTCCCAGGATTGACAGGGACATATTCAAACCGGATCCACAATACTTTCCACCTCGCGTAAAGAAAGATACAAAAACCGATGCTCAGCAGAAGGAAAGCAGCAATCAGAAGCAGCAGCGCATCGAGGCCCACAGGCAGATGGTGCTTGCCCAGTCCAAGGCGCTTTCACTGCAGAGCACGGTGGTGTCGGATGTTCCCATCGCCATTATCAACGGGAAGGTGCTGCGCGAAGGCGAATGGATTAGCGGTTTCAAGGTAGTCGACATAACAGCCCGATCATGCGAGGTAAAAAAAGAAGGCGTTAGTATAATCCTTACCATGAAAAGCCGATAACGAATACGTATGAGGTAATTCCGGCAGCTTATGAAGGGCGCGCCGGTACCGGCAGCTCAGGAAGCGGCCGGATGAAAAATAAGAGGAGTTTAAAAATGAATGGATTCAAGGGCATTGGTGCCCGGATTGCGGTGGCAGCGGTCCTGGTTGTATTTATATCTGCGGGTGTCGCCCCGGGAGAAGACACCTTTCTGGGACGGCTATTTTCGGATGGTGGCCAAACGACTACCACAGGCCCCGCCGAGGGGGATGACAGCGCCGGCGCCGCCAAGCCGGCCGGTGAACAAAGCGGCCCTGTAAAGATGACCCGGCCGGGCACTTTCGAAATACACGTCCAGGGAGCGGACCTTCGCGGCGTATTACAGATGCTCAGCACGCAGGGACGCAAGAATATAATCGCCACCAAAGAGGTTGCCGGCGAGGTTACGGCTGACCTTTACGGCGTGACGTTCGATGAGGCCCTGGAGGCGGTCCTTAAATCCACCGGATACGTTTACGTAGAGAAGGGAAATTTCATTTACGTATATACGCCCGAACAACTCCAGGAGATCCGCAAGGCCCAAAGAAAGGTCTCCGTGGAGGTTTTCCACCTTTCATACGTTACCGCCAAGGACGCCAAGACGCTTATAGAGCCGGTTCTCTCGGACCAGGGCGCCATAGCGCTTACTCCGGAAGCTGAGATGGGCATCGAGACCTCGGACACTGAGGCCGGCGGCAACTCCTACGCGACCGATGACGTCCTGGTTGTCCGTGATTACAAGGAGAATATCGAGAAAGTCCGCAAAATCGTGCAGCGCCTCGACGTCAAACCAGAACAGGTGCTCATAGAGGCCACCATTCTTAGCGCCAAGCTCACCGAGAAAAACTATCTCGGCATAGACATGAATACGCTGGCCGGCATCGACTTCCAGAGCATCGGCTCGGCCACGAGCAACGGCGGGATCGGCGACATGACCACCGGCGGCCTCGAAAGCGACGCTCTACGCGGAGTCCGGGCCGGTCAGGTTGGAACGGATTTCTCGGGCATAGTACCCGAGGGCGGTGTCAGCATTGGCTTTCTCAGCAATGACGTGTCATTTTTCGTTCGAGCGCTGGAGTCCGTAACGGACGTTACTGTTCTGGCCAATCCAAAAATACTCGTGGTCAACAAGCAGCGGGGCGAGGTGATGGTCGGCAACCGCGACGGCTACATAACCACGACTATAACCGAAACCACAGCCACGCAGACCGTCGAATTCTTGGAAACGGGCACGCGGCTGGTGGTCAGGCCTTACGTGGGCAAGGACGGCTACGTCCGGATGGAGCTCCACCCCGAAGATTCAATAGGCAGCGTGCAGGTTCAGGGTGAACTGGCCCTGCCCAGTGAGGAGACCACGGAAGTGACCTCCAACGTTATGGTTCGTGACGGAAGGACCATAGTAATAGGCGGGCTGTTCCGCGAAAAGACAACAACGAGTCGCAACCAGATACCCATGCTTGGTGATGTGCCATACCTTGGCGCCGCCTTCCGCGGTACAAAGGATGAAACTACCCGAAGAGAAATAATCGTCCTTATCACCCCGCACATAATCAAGCAGGACGCCGCCGAAGCGGTCGGAGAACAGATGAAAGGCAACGTTTACCGTTATTACATCGGCAGCCGCAAGGGTGTCCAGTGGTGGGCCCGCGAGCGCATCGCTCAGGGCTACATGCGCAAGGCAAGAAAGGCGATGCGGGCCGGAAGGCCGCAGGAGGCCCTGTGGTATGTGGATAACGCCCTGTCACTGGAGCCGAGGATGATACAGGCGGTCCGCCTGAAAGAACGTCTTACAGAACAGGCGTACTGGGCGGATGAGTTTCGCCACTCCAGCATCAAATATCTAATCAAACACATTATGATGCACGATCTCGGCAAACCTTATCCTCGAGTAGTTCCTCCGAATCGTCCACGTGATGCGGGCATGATTAAAGATAAGAAAGTCAGGGATACTTTCGGTTTCCAGAAGAGGTATGTTGATCCTCTTCCAGGACCGAAACGTCCGGATATGAAGCCGCGGCCGCAAGGCCGAACAGACACACCGGCCGGCAAGAGCAACAATGCCGGACAGGATGAGGCGAAAAATACCGGCCAGATGAGCCAGTCCGGCAAGCAAGAATAGTCTCACACGTAAAAAATTTTAGACTTGCGCGTTAATTAGGGAGTTCTAAGAAAGATACTGAATTTGGCGGCTTAGAGTCGCCGGGAGCAAAACCATGAAAAAATATATAATAGCGGCGGCAGTAATCCTTGCAGTGACATCAGGATGCCAAAACGTCGCTTTGTTCAAAAAGGACAATAAGAAGGAAGTATACGAAAAGTGGCACAAAGCCCGGGCAGAAGTGGTTTTCAAGGTGGCCAAGGAGCATCTGAAGGTCGGCGAACTGGACCAGGCCCACAGCAATGCCGCTCGTGCGTTGGCACTGGATGAGAACTTTGTAGACGCAAGGATGTTGCTGGGTAAAGTCTGCATCGAACAGGGCCGCTATCAAGAGGCGATAGAACAGTTTGAACAGGTAAAAAGCAACCGGCCGAATTCTGCGCGGGTATGGTATCTCCTCGGCGTTGCACAGGAAAAAGCGGATAACCTTCAACAGGCAATTCACAGTTACCGCCAGGCCTATGCATTGGATAACCGCAATATGGACGCCGTGCATGCAGTTACGGAGGTTCTGGTGGCGATGGGACGCATCCGTGAAGCGCAGTTGCAGGTGGAGAGCCATATATCGCAGGCCGATGACGACCCCTCCATGTACGAGCTTGGCGGCCGCATTGCAATGATGCGCGATGAATACGATTCCGCAGCCGAATACTACAGTCAGGCCTGCGATCTCGACCCTGAAAATGTGGGTTATCTGCGGGCACTGGCCAAGGCGGAATATCTTTCCGGCCGTTATGAGGAAGCGAGGCGCCATCTTGACGAACTGGCCGCCAGTGCGGATTCTCCGGCATGGGTGTTCGCGATGCTCGGCGATTGTCACATGGCCACAGGCGAACCCATCAAGGCCCGCAACGCTTACCAAAAAGCGGTCAAAAAGAGAGGGGACAGCGCCAAACTCTACGAGAAACTGGCGAGGGCTGAACTGGCCTGCGGCGATTTGGAAGGTGTTGTTGTCTCTACAAGGAAGGCGCTGTCAAAAAAACCTGCAAACAGCAATGCCGCTATGTTGCTCGGCTATGCACTCTTGAAGACCGACCGTGTCTCGCAGGCCGACGAGGTGCTCAACAGAACCTTGGCTCTTGGGGAACCCGATGCGCCCCTTTTGTGTCTGCTTGGTATGGTGAATACGGCCAGGGATGAGCGGGCTGAGGCGGCCAGGTGTTACGCCAAGGCACTCGAAATCGACCCCGACAGCAAACTTGCCCGCGCGTTGCTCGATAAACTGCGTCAGGACGACGATGCCGCAGCTTCGTCGCAGGAGGTTTCTATGGCGCCGTTGGGCGGCCGATAAATCTCAGCCGTCGACGGAAAAGAGGCCCACAGGAGGCAACCAAGGTAATGACGCTTACTAAAAGCACTCCGCTGGTGGGAAAGATTCTGCTATCGATAGGAGCGGGCGTGGCAAGTTATGCCTGCATGAGGGTGGTGCAGAGCAACTGGGGCCTCGATGATTCGATAAATCACGCACTGCTGGGGCTCGTGCTGGGGGTAGCGCTTCTGACGCTGTTTGTGTTCAGGCAGAATTTCTACAGGACAATTTCGCAGATATCCTCGCAACTGCGCGAAATGACCAGAAGCGGGCGAGTGCATCTGACGGGGACTTATCCTTTCGGTCAGCCCGCCCAGATTACCAGGTCGCTTAACGAGTTTCTCGATTCGGTGAAAACGAGGATAGAACGACTGGAGGCCGAAAACCGCGACCTGCAGCTGCAACGCAGAATAATTTCTGGGGAAAAGAGAAACACCGAAGCCATTATATTCTCTATTTCCGACGCAGTGATTGTGACCAACCGTTTCGACGAGTTGCTGCTGGCCAACGAGGCCGCCGAAAAACTGCTGGGATTCGATTTTTCCCGCGATCACCGTCGCAATATCTCCGAGGTTTTGTCTGACAGTAGACTGGTTGATCTTATCTGCGATGTCCGCAGTCATGGCGAACATGTCGACCGCAAGCAGGTCGAACACACGATAACGGTTGATGGTAAACAGCGGACCTTCAACGCCACGCTGGGATGCGTCGTCACGCCCGACGATGAGATTTCCGGTGTGGTTGCGGTGCTTCACGACATCACGCACGAGAAAGAAATAGCTGATATGAAAACCGACTTCGTATCGCATGTCTCGCACGAACTGAAAACGCCGCTGGCCTCCATCAAGGCCTATATAGAAATGCTGCTGGACGACGAGGCGCAGGACAAGCAAACGCAGCAGGAATTTTACGAGATTATTTCCACCGAGACGAACCGTCTCCACCGCCTCATAGAAAACATACTGAATATCTCTCGCATAGAATCGGGCGTTATAAAGGTCGCCAGAAAACCTATGAGTCTTGCCGGTATCGTAAAGCAGGTGCTGGATGTGGCCGGAGTTCAGGCCAGAGCCAAGGATATCACCATAGAGCACTCCCTGGCGCCGGTTTATTACCAGGTCGAGGCCGATCATGATTTAATCTACCAGGCGGTGATGAATCTGGTGTCCAACGCGGTCAAGTATACCCCGAATGGCGGGAAGGTTGCTGTCACCGTCGAGGTGGACGAACGTACAAGTATTGTGCGTTGCGAGGTCCGCGACACCGGCATGGGTATCTCCGCCGACGACCTGCCGCATGTGTTCGACAAGTTCTATCGCGTCGGGGCAGGCACAAAGGTTGCCAAGGGCACCGGTCTGGGCCTGGCCCTCGTAAAGCGTATTATCGAGACGGTTCACAACGGCAAACTGGATGTGGCCAGCAAAGAAGGCGAAGGAAGCACGTTTGCATTCGAACTTCCACTTACCAAGTAAAGACGCCGCCGTATTGTAACGATAAATAAAAGGAGTAGCTTATGCCTGCCGCAGCAGGAGGGACTGACTCGGCAGGGAGGTTTAAAGGGAGATGAATATGTCGCATAACCGCGGAAAAGTATTAATCGCCGATGATGAATCCCACATTCTCAACGTTCTTTCGCTAAAGCTAAAAAATGCCGGTTACGATG
Source organism: uncultured Planctomycetaceae bacterium (assembly GCA_964472875.1). Lineage (GTDB taxonomy): Bacteria > Planctomycetota > Phycisphaerae > SM23-33 > SM23-33 > CAYYMD01. Next base: position 69,833 of record CAYYMD010000001.1, on the reverse strand, counting down.
TGCTCACGGCCGTAGATGGTGAGGAAGCGCTTGAACTGGCCCGGGAACAGCGGCCGAACCTTATTATCACCGATTACCAGATGCCGGTGATTACCGGTTTGGAACTTTGCCAGCGTCTGCGAGCCGAACAACGCACGGAGGGGATACCGGCTATTATGCTTACCGCACGCGGTTTCGACCTCGAGCCGGCGGAAATGACAGCCGCCGGCATTGTGGGGGTCCTGGCCAAACCGTTCTCGCCACGCCAGGTACTTGGGAAGGTCGACGAACTTATTACAGCCGGTGTCAAAAAAATTGCGGAGGGAGCATGAGTAGACTGGAAACGGCCTCACAGAGGATTCTACCGCTTCCCAAAGCGGTAGCCGAGGAGCTACGCGCCCGCATGGAGCGGTTGGGCCTGCATCTTTCGACATGGGACGAAACCGGCAGATGCGCAGAAGGTTTCTGTCCCTCCGGCAGGTTCTGCCGCTTCATGCTCGGCGCCGAAGCGCCCTGCAGGCAAAGCGCTCAGGATGTCGCTGAAAAGGCGATGGCCCAGCGAAATAACATCATAAATCAATGCCGGACGGGCTGTTTTCAGCTGGGCGTGCCTGTCCGTCGGCGAAGACGTATAGCCGGCGCGGTGGTGGCGTGTTTCCCGCCCCTTGAAATTCTTGAAGAAGAACATTTTTCGCGAATGTGCGATCATCTCCATCTTGACCGCCAGGCGACCAGAAATGCCGCCGAAAAATACTGCCGACACAGCGCATCCCAGGCCGAACATATCATCAGTATATTGGGTTGGCTGCTGGAGCACCTGCTAAACGAACAAATCGCCGATGATGAACTGGCCACGATGAGCACCAACCTGGCCAGAACTTATGAAGAACTATCGCTGGTATATAGAATAAGCGGTTCCATAAAGGTGACCCAGCAGGTAGGGGATTTCCTTCAGAACGCATGTAACGAACTGCTGGAGGTAATGAACATATCGGCCGCGTGGGCTGTTGTTCACCCCCAGCGACAGCGACGGGAAGAAAACATGGTGGTCAGGGCAGGTCAGGAAAAGGTCTCCGATGAAAAAATACTGCGATTGGCGGAGGAGATAAACCGGAGAATGGATTCAGGCCGTCGCGTTTTACTGGATAATCAGTTTCCTATACCAACGGCCCAGGGCGTCGAAGAACCCAGGCGCGGTTTGGTGGCCGTGCCTATTGTTGCTGAGGACAGACAGGTCGGGTTGTTAATAGGTGCCGAAAAACTATCCGGCGACTTTAACAGCGCCGACCTCCAGTTGCTCAGTTCCATTGCCAATCAGACCGGCGTGTTCCTGGCCAACAGCATGCTTTATGCCGACCTGCAGGATTTGCTTATAGGCGTACTGCACGCGCTGACTGCCTCGATTGACGCCAAGGATCCGTACACCAGCGGCCATTCACAGCGAGTGGCGCTTATATCCAAACGGCTGGCCGAAGAATCCGGCCTGGATGCTGAGAAGGTAAAGCAGGTTTATCTCGCCGGGCTGCTGCACGACATAGGAAAGATTGGAGTGCCCGAAGAGACGCTGCGAAAGACGAACCGACTGAGCAGAGCCGAATTCGAAAAGATTAAACAGCATCCCGTCACCGGCGCCAAAATCATTGGTGGTTTTCGCCAATGGCGGGGCGTGGCCAGGGGAATTTTGACACACCACGAACGTCCTGACGGCAAAGGATACCCCCGGCAACTGGCCGGAGAACAGATACCCATAGAGGGCAGGATTGTAGGTCTGGCGGATTGTCTCGATGCGATGATTACCGACAGAACCTATCGCAAAGCACTTCCGCTGGAAGAGGCCATAGAAGAAATAAAAAGCCATGCGGGCACACAGTTCGACCCGGCCCTGGCCGAAAGGCTGCTTTCAATAGATTTGAGCGAATTCGTCAGCAATATCGGCCGAAGAAGTTCCTTTAAAATCGGCTCAGGGGCTCCGTGTGAACTGGAGGGAATAGCTGGTGCTGCCTCGGAGAGTGAAATATGAACATAACTACAGAGACATATGGTCATGCGGCCATACTTTCCATTAAAGGAGAGCTTACCGAGGATTCGCTGGAACAGCTTATCCGAACGGTCGAACATCAACTGGAGGAGGATAGGGGGCAATCTTCGCCGGAAAATGCCGGAGCAGAGCCGTGGATAATCGACATAGTTCTGGATCTCCATAACGTTCCTGCCATTGATAGTGCGGCGCTGGAATATTTTCTGGACCTGCAGGACACACTGGCCGAACGCATGGGACGCCTCAGGTTGTGCGGATGTGATGAGAACATAAGCAAGATACTTGAAATCACGCGACTGGATTCGGCCTTTGAGACCTATAAAAACAGCGAGGAGGCGATTAAAGAGCGCTTGCCGACGTGAGGCAAACAGGCAGTTTCGGTTGGTCAGACGCCGGCTTGGAGAAAACTTTTTAATAGGTTGACCACGATATGATTTCAAAAGCAGAAGACAATAACGCCGACCCGGAGCAGGTCCATGTGGCTTCTGAGGGTTCTTCTCAGGAAGCGAACAGGCCAGTGCGTCCCGGCTCCAAGTCCGCCCTGCCTCTGGGCCAGTTGCTCATAAGGCAGGGTACCTTGAACGAGGAGCAGCTCGCAGAGGCACTGGACTATCAGCGAAATTCAGGAAGTAATCTGCTGCTCGGCGAAGTTCTTCAGAAACTCGAGATATGTACCGAAGAGCAAATCATGCAGGCGCTGGCGGCTGGGTATGGCGTTCCGTTTGCCAGGATATCTCCAAGACTGGCCGACCCGAGAATTATCGATGTGCTGCCCCGGGAATTTCTCGACAAACATACTGTACTTCCGCTGTTCAAGGTCAGAAACCGCCTTTCACTGGCCGTTAACGAGCCAGCCAATGTATTCCTTATGGAAGAAGTGGCTCGTCTGACCGGATGTGAAGTGCTGGTGGTATGCGCTACCGGCAACGATATAAAGGCCACCCTGGAGACTCACCTTCCCTCGGCAAATGTATTTGTCATAGACGATATATTCGAAGATGAGATGCCGGATGAGGTATCCATAGTCGAAGACAAGATAGAGGACATAACAGACCTGGAGGCGGCGGCGGAAGGTTCGCCGGTGGTCAAACTGGTAAATTATCTGCTGTTCAACGCCGTCAGGGAGGGGGCTTCCGACATACATATCGAACCGGATGAAAATTCTTTGCGCGTGCGATACAGGGTGGATGGTATTTTATTCGAGAAACTGAAGCCACCCTACAAAATGCTTCCCGCTATTGTCAGCCGGATTAAGATTATGGCGGGCCTGGATATCTCCGAGCGGCGTTTGCCGCAGGACGGCGGCATACACGTGCTGATGAACAGCCGGCCTATCGACCTGCGCGTAAGCACCATGCCCGGCCAGCACGGCGAAAAAGTGGTCATCAGGATAATCGACAACCGCCGGGTTCTCGTGAATCTTGAGAAACTCGGTTTCGCCTATGAGACGCTCAAGACCTGGCGGAAGGTGATAACTGTGCCCAACGGAATTGTCCTGGTAACCGGCCCGACCGGAAGCGGCAAGAGCACCACCCTTTACAGCGTCCTTAATGAATTGTGCAACGAGCAGGTGAACATATGCACTGTGGAGGACCCGGTCGAATACAATCTCACCGGCGTTAACCAGTTCCAGGTTAACGAGCGTATCGGTTTCTCGTTCGCTTCGGCGCTGCGGTCGCTGCTTCGACAGGACCCGGACATTATAATGATGGGCGAGATACGCGATGAAGAGACGGCCCGGATTGCAGTGCAGGCGGCGCTTACGGGTCACCTGGTCTTCAGCACAATGCACACCAACGACGCGCCCGGTGCGGTCACTCGCCTGGTTAATATAGGTGTGGAGCCCTACCTCGTGGCCGCTTCCACGGAGGCGGTTCTGGCCCAGCGGCTGGTCAGAAAAATCTGCACCAATTGCAAGGAGCCCTACGAACCCTCGGCGGGCATACGACGCGCAGTCGAACGGGAAGTGGGGCAAGTGGAAAAATTTTACAGGGGCGCAGGATGCCAGAAATGCCGCAGCACCGGTTACGGAGGACGAATAGGAATTTACGAACTGCTTGTTCCGGACGACGAGATAACTGAAAAAATCAATGCCGGGGCTACGCGGGACGAAATCCGGGCCGCTGCGATAGAACGCGGTATGGTAACTCTCCGACAGGACGGCATGTCTAAAGTAGCGGCCGGTATAACCACTGTGGAGGAGGTATTCAGGGCCACGGCGGCTTAGCCGCAGGACTCGCCTAAATAAGCTATGTGCAAACACGGAATGTCTGAAAATGCCTAAATTTGCTTATCACGCACGTATGGGAGGAGGAAGAATGGACGCCGGTGTCCTGGCCGCGAGGGACAAGGACGAAGCCGCCGGTATGCTCAGGCGAGAGGGCAAGTCCGTAGTTTCAATTCGCCCGCATCAAGAACAGGCATCGGACACCACCGGTACCACTGGCCGAAGAAAAAAGATAAAGCGCGACCAGGTCATATTCTTTTCCACCCAACTGGCGGTTATGGTTGATACGGGAGTCCCGCTGGATGAGGCGTTGGACGCCATCGCCCAGCAGTCGGACAAGCCGGAGCTTACGGAGGTGGTCGGCGACCTGTCCGAGCAGGTTAAGGCCGGGCAGACACTATCTTCGGCGATGGAGAGTCATCCCAAAGTGTTCGGGAAACTTTTCGTTGCTTTGGTGCGGGCCTCCGAGGCCTCGGGAACAATGGGGCAGATGCTTCAGCGGGCCAGCCAGTACATGCAGTCGGAGAGAAAGACCCGCAAACAGATAAAAGGCGCCATGACGTATCCGATATGTATGTTGAGTTTCTGTACCATAGTCATCATTGCGCTGCTGACGCTGGTGCTGCCTCGTTTCGAGAAAATTTACAGCGGCAAAGGCGCCGTTTTGCCTGCACCGACACAAATCCTTCTATACATCAGCCACGCCATGACGGATTACTGGTATCTGCTTATTCCGGCGGTAGCTGCCATAATAGTAGGCGTTTACATGTACTTCAGGTCGCAAAAAGGAAGCATCCTGCTGGACAAGATTAAAATTAACATGCCGATAATAGGACCTATGTACCGGAAGGCCTCTCTTGCCAGATCCATGCGTACTTTGGCCACGATGGTTTCTACGGATGTGGGAATCCTGGAAGGGCTGCAGATTACCGCGGAGGTTTCGGGTAACTATTATTATTCACAGATGTGGACGGACCTGTCCGAACAGGTCAAGACCGGCTCGACGCTTTCGGAGCGGCTCTTCGAATATGAACTGGTTCCACGGACCTTGACTCAAATGATAGACGCGGGGGAGCGCACCGGCCGACTGTCCGGAGTGCTGGAGAAGGCGGCGGACTTCTGCGAGGAGGAACTGTCTGTGTCGGTCAAGGCCATCACATCTCTTATAGAACCTGCTATGATAATCATAATGGGGCTTATAGTCGGTGGCATAGCCATAGCGCTGCTTCTGCCGGTGTTCAAACTCTCAAACGTAGTTGCGCAATAAAGCAACGGCGGTTTGGGGAATTTGTCGCAATCACATTCTTTTAAAATTTATCCAAAAATCCTGAAAATTTTTATTTGACGTTTGATTTTGATAATATATATTATTATTAATCTTGTCCTCGGCGGCAGTTGAAGTGTATCTTTATAATGACCACGGCAGCATACTATGTCGTAAGTCATGTAATGCTGCTGTAGCTCAGAGGTAGAGCGCGTCCTTGGTAAGGACGAGGTCATGGGTTCGATCCCCATCAGCAGCTTGGGTCGCCTGACCTTGTCTTTAAATGGCATGCCGAGGACGATTACAGAATTAAACGGGAAACTAAAGTTAAAAGGAATAAAGCGAAAAGTCGCGAAACAAACGTACAAGGAGTATAACTGATGGCCAAGGAAGTCTTTCAACGGACTAAACCGCACGTAAATATCGGAACCATCGGACACGTGGACCACGGTAAAACCACCCTGACTGCGGCGATGACGCAGGTACTGGAAAAACAGGGATTGTCCAGTTTCAGAAGTTACGACGATATAGCGAAAGCGTCGGAATCTCAGGGCAGACGTGACCAGACCAAGATTCTGACCATCGCCACCGCGCACGTTGAATACGAGTCGCAGAAGCGCCACTATGCGCACGTGGACTGTCCCGGTCACGCCGATTACGTCAAGAACATGATCACCGGCGCCGCCCAGATGGACGGTTCAATACTGGTGGTATCGGCGGCCGATGGCCCGATGCCCCAGACGCGCGAACACGTTCTGCTGGCGAGGCAGGTAAATGTGCCCGCGCTGGTGGTGTTCCTCAACAAGTGCGACCTCGTCGACGACGAGGAACTGCTGGAACTGGTGGAGCTTGAGGTTCGCGAGCTGCTGAACAAGTACGAGTTCGACGGTGATAATGTCCCGGTAATCAAGGGCTCTGCCTGGAATGCCCTTAACAATCCGGAAGACGAAGAAGCCGCCAAGCCCATAATGGAACTCATCGAAGCGATGGATGAGTACGTCCCCGAACCGGAGAGGGACGTCGACAAACCGTTCCTGATGCCGGTGGAGGATGTGTTCTCAATTAAGGGTCGCGGAACCGTCGGCACTGGCCGCATCGAACGCGGCATGGTCAACGTCGGCGACGAGATTGAGATCGTCGGTCTCGGCGATACGCGTAAGACCGTGGTGACCGGTGTTGAAATGTTCAATAAGACCCTTGAGCAGGGGCAGGCCGGCGATAACGTCGGTTGTCTGCTGCGAGGTGTTGAGAAGGAAGATCTCGAACGAGGCCAGGTACTGGCCAAGCCCGGCAGCATTACCCCGCACCATAAGTTTGAGGGCGAGGTGTACGTGCTGACCAAGGAAGAAGGTGGCCGCCATACGCCGTTCTTCACCGGATACCGGCCGCAGTTCTATTTCCGTACAACCGATGTTACCGGTACGATTAAACTTCTCGGCGGCGCGGAAATGTGCATGCCCGGCGATAACATCACCATGGAAGTGCAGCTTTTGAATACTTCCATCGCCATGGAAGAAGGGTTGCGATTCGCCATTCGCGAAGGCGGCAGGACCGTCGGCGCAGGCGTTGTGACCAAGATACTCGAGTAGAACACTTAGAAAACAGAAAAACGCTTTCCGAATATGGCAAAAGCCAAAGCAAGAGAATATGTGTGGCTGCAGTGCAGCGAGTGCAAGGACCTGAACTATCGCACCGAAGTGCGTACGCTCGGTGGGATGCCGAAGCTGACACTGAGCAAGTATTGCCCGCGGGAGCGGAAGCACACCAGCCACAAGATAAAAAGAAAATAACCCCCGGCGTTTGCTGTTCGGTTGTGTCTGCTGTATTCCAACGCAATACTAATAACGCAAAACCCCAGAATAACACCCGGCAAACGGCAGTAGCTCAATTGGCAGAGCAGCGGTCTCCAAAACCGCAGGTTGGGGGTTCAAGTCCTCCCTGCCGTGTTGAGCCCTGGTGGCGGGCGGGAAGGATGCATGAAATCGCCGGCGAAAAGGGCGAAGTCGAACAAGCGAGTGTAGAGAGAATCTTAAAAGGTCCGGATTAGTTTCGCCCAACAAACATTAAAGATTAATGAAACTAAACGTATACAAACAAGGACAGGGCAAATACGTGCGAATCATCACGTTCATCGGTGTGATGGTTATAATTACGATAGGGGCCGTCCGCCTCAGTGGCCTTCTGGGCGATAAGCTCCGGGGCCTTGAGAGTATCGGTATTTACCTGAGCTACGGCATACCCACCCTGCTGGTAATAGCGGCAGGTCTCTTTATGTTCTGGATGGTAAACCGGCAGAATACGGCGGACTTTCTAATCGCTACTGAAAGCGAAATGAAAAAGGTCTCCTGGTCGAGCAGAAAGGAAGTTATAGGATCTACCAAAGTGGTTATTATTACCACCTTTATGTTTGCCATAATACTTTTCGTGGTGGATCTTATCTTTCAGATTTTCTTTCAGTGGGCGGGTGTAATGCCGGCTCCGCCGAAATGATAATACAAAATAATTATGCTTCACGCCCGAATTAAAGAGTTGGCCGGTTGTTTCAAACAGGCAGAATTACATGGCTAAACAATGGTACGTATTGAGAGTGGCTTCCAACAAGGAATCCCAGGTTCGCGATGCCCTGGAACGCAAGGTAAAGATAGAAGGGCTCGAGGATACTATCGGTCAGATTCTCGTGCCCACCGAGCGTCGCCCGGCCCCACGCGGCCGAGGCGCGGCCAAGACCGTGGACCGAAAACTATATCCCGGTTATGTCTTTATTGAAATGGAGCCGCAGGAAGACGGGCGAATTCCCGAAAAGGCATGGTTCCTTATCCGGGAAACAACCGGCGTGGGTGATTTTATCGGGACTTCCGGGAAACCGATCCCGATGAAGGAAGAAGACGTGCAGAAAATGCTCATGCAGGTGGAGAAGGCCCAGGAAGGCGCTCCTGTGGCCGTGGATTTCGCCAAAGGCGACCAGGTGAAAATCAAAGAAGGCGCCTTCGAGAATTTCGAAGGGACCGTGGACGAAGTTCTTGTAGACAAGGGACTTGTACGCGTGACAGTGATGATATTCGGCCGGGCCACTCCGGTGGAACTGGAGTACTGGCAGGTCGAGAAGACCTAAACAATCCGCAGAGACGAGTGGGTATACCGCCGCATGGCGGGACGTTAAATTCAGATAATCAGCGAGAAATGACATGGCAAAGCAGGTAGCAGCCACAATTAAGTTTCAGGCGCCGGGTGGTCAGGCGACTCCGGCCCCGCCCATAGGTCCCGCGCTGGGACAGCATAACGTGAATATAGGTCAGTTCGTGTCCCAGTTTAACGAGCAGACCAAGGACCTTGGCGGGATGCCGGTAACAGTTGAAATTACCGTATACGGCGACAGGACCTTCACTTTTCACGTCAAAAGTCCCCCTGCCGCAGCGCTGCTGAAAGAGGCGGCGCAGATAGCCAAGGGCTCCGGCGTGCCGAACAAGGAAAAGGTGGCTACGGTTACAGCCGACCAGGTTCGCCAGATAGCGGAGCGTAAAATGAAAGACCTAAATGCCCAGGATACGGATGCGGCCTGCAAAATTATCGAAGGTACCGCACGTAGTATGGGCATAACGGTGGAATAACGGATAAAACAAAGGCCTGACCACGGGCGAAAACAGTGGAAGGCAATCCTAAAAGGAAACAGATATGCCGAGCAAACGAAGTAAAAGATATGCAGAGTGCCAAAAGAAGGTGCCTGAAGAAAAGCAGGGCGTCAAAGAGGCGGTAGAAGTGATAAAAAGCTTCCCGCCGGCCAAGTTCGATGCAAGCGTTGAACTGTCCATGCAAATGGGCATTGACCCCAAGCAAAGTGATCAGCAGCTTCGAGGTGCGATATCGTTGCCGAACGGAATTGGCAAAAGCCGCACAGTAATCGCCTTCTGCGAAGGTCAGGATGTCGAGCAGGCAAAAAGTGCCGGTGCCGCAGAAGCCGGTGGAGATGAACTTATACAGAAGATTGAAGACGGATGGACTGATTTTGACGTTGCCCTGGCCACGCCCGCTATGATGAAAAAGGTATCGAAACTGGGAAGAATTCTCGGCCCGCAGGGAAAGATGCCATCTCCCAAGGCCGGGACAGTGACCGAAGATATGGCGACGGGCGTTAAGGAATACAGTGCCGGTAAAGTGGAATTCCGTAACGACGACGGCGGGAATTTGCACGTAGTCGTAGGTAAAGCAAGTTTTCCCACCGAAAAGCTCGTTGAGAATATCGAATACTTTATCGCACAGATAAAGAAAATGAGACCGCAGACAACCAAGGGCATGTACATAAAAAGAGCGTGTCTGTCCACGACAATGTCTCCTTCGGTGGAACTGGAAATACGCTGAAACGGAAAGTGTAAAAAATGAGCAAACCCGTAAAGAAACTGATGCGTAAAGAATTCGCGAAGCGGTTTGAAGGTCTGGAGTCGCTGGCGGTGGTGGGCTTTACCGGACTGGATGGTAAGGCCACTACTGCAGTGCGGGCTCGCCTGCAGGAGAAGAATATTGCCATGACGGTGGTGAAGAATTCTCTTGCCAGGCAGGCCTTCAAGGACATAGGCCTCGATAAAGCCGCATCGCTTTTGGAAGGTCCGTCGGCCGTTGCATACCCCAAAGACCCCCAGCAGATGGACATGGTGGCCATGGTTCGCGAACTGCTGGATATAGGCAAGGAGTCGCCGGCGCTTACGGTTAAGGCGGCCATGCTCGAAGGCGCCGATTACATAGGCGACGAGCAAATCAAGGAACTGAGCAACTATCCCACCCGCGAAGAGGCGGTTGCCAAGGTTGTAACGAGCATACTGTCGGCCGGGGCGAACATAGGCGGCGCAATGCTCGGTCCGGGCCGGTCGCTGGGCGGTGCTTTAAAAGCGATGGAACAACAGGAAGGCGAATCTCAGGCCGCCTGAGATAATCGTATTCAAAAACAAACATGGAAAAATTCGTGTCGGCTGCGGATTGGTCCCGATTTGTCGGGATTAAATGATCGCCACAGGGGCGGTCACCTATCAGGCCGGCGTGGTCGTTTAGATTACGGAGTTTAAATAATGGCTAAACAAGAAGCAAAAGAAGAAAAGCAGGAAGAGCAGGCCAAAAAGGAAGAGGCCAAAGAGGAAGAAACTAAAGAAGAAAAGGCCGAAGAAGCCGCCACCGAAGCCAAAGAAGAAGCTGCGGCGGGTCCCGCCAAAGAATTCGCCAAGGAGATAAAGACCCTCGGCGACAAGATAGCGGATCTTACACTAAAGCAGGCGGTTGACCTTGCGGATTATCTCAAGGAAGAACACGGCATAGAACCGGCCGCAGGCGGAGCAGTAATGATGGCCGGCGCAGGCGGCGCGGCCGCAGGCGCAGAAGCCGGCGAAGAAGAAGAGCAAACGGAATTTGACGTCGTTCTTAAAGACGTTGGCGACAAGAAGATACAGGTAATTAAAGCCGTCCGGGCGCTGACAAACCTCGGCCTGAAAGAGGCCAAGGAACTCGTCGAAGGCGTGCCCAAACCTGTCAGGGAAGGCATAGCCAAAGAAGAAGCCGACGAGGCGAAAAAGTCGCTTGAAGAAGCCGGCGCGACAGTCGAAGTCAAGTAGACTGGCTGAAGCAAAGGTGAGATCGGCGCATCGGGTGGGCGCGATACGTCTTTGAAGGCGCCTATATAAGGAATGAAGACTATGTTGAAGATGGAAAAAGTCCGGGACTTTTCCAAGGTCGGAGATGGTGCACCTATACCGAACCTGAGCAACATTCAGGTGGCCAATTATAACCGCTTTCTCCAGCTCGACGTCGAGCCGACAAAGCGGAAGAACCTCGGCCTGGAGGCGCTGCTGCGCGAAGTCTTTCCTATAGAAAGCTATGACGGGCAGAACAAGCTGGAGTACCTCTACTACGAACTGGACGAACCACGATATACCGATCAGGAATGTCGCGATTTGCGTCTGACATACGGTCGGCCGCTGCGCGTGCACTGTCGCCTGCACAGAAAAGGCGAAGAAGAAGTCGTCGAGGACGGAGTATACATCGGTGAAATGCCCATAATGATGGGCGGCGGAGAGTTCATAATAAACGGCGCCGAGCGGGTGATAGTATCGCAGCTGCACCGCTCGCCCGGCGTGGACTTCAATGTGGACATGCCCGAGTCCGACCGTCCGCTGCACGGGGCCAGGATAATCCCCGAACGCGGCAGCTGGATTGAGCTTGCGGTGAGTAAAAAAGACGTCCTCACCATGAAGATAGACCAGTCCGGTAAAATACCGGTAACCACCTATCTGCGGGCGATGGACGAAAAGTTCAGCACCACCGAGGCCATAATCCGCGCATTCTACGACACTAAAGAGATACCGGTCGACAAGCTTCAGCCGGAAACTCACCTGGTCGAGGGCTATGTTGACCCGGACACGGGCGAGGAAATTGTCCCGCCCGGCGGCCAAGTCGGCGAGGCCAGAACCACTATAGCGACAGGCGATAAGAAAAAAATCGAGGTGATCGAAAAGGTAGATGATCCACTGATACTTCATACACTGGCCGAGGACAACGCCGACAGCCATGAAAACGCACTGCTGCGGCTTTACATGCGTCTGCGGCCGGGCAACCCGCCTCAGCTGGAAAAGGCCAAGACGCTGTTCCAGGAGAAGTTTTACGACGAGAATCGCTATCGTCTCGGCAGGGTCGGACGGTTTCGCATAAACCGCAAGTTCAAACAGGATACCTCCGAAAAAGAGATGACCCTTACCGTGGAGGACTTCCTCAACACGCTGAAGTACATCGTGAGACTTCGTTCCGGTGAGGGTTATGTTGACGACATCGACCACCTGGGCAACAGGCGGTTGAGAACCATAGACGAACTCGCCGCCGATGAAATCCGCAAGGGCCTGCTGAAACTTCGCCGCACCGTTCAGGAGCGTATGTCGCTCAAGGATGCCAAGGAACTGAGGAAACTGGCCGAACTGATAAACTCCAAGGCGGTCTCCTCGAGTATAGACTATTTCTTCGGCCGCGGCGAACTGAGCCAGGTTGTCGACCAGCAGAACCCGCTTAGTCAGCTGACCCACGAAAGGCGCCTTTCGGCGTTAGGCCCGGGTGGGCTGAACAGAAAGCGCGCGGGTTTCGAGGTTCGCGACGTCCATATAAGCCACTACGGCCGAATATGCCCCATTGAAACGCCGGAAGGCAATAACATCGGCCTGATTACATCGCTGGGCATTTATGCAGGCGTGGATGAGTACGGCTTCCTGACCACACCGTACCGCAAGGTGGACAAGGGCAAGACTACAGGCGAGGTGGTGTCGATTCGCGCCGACGAGGAGATGGAGGCCATACAGGCCCCGCCGGATGTGCTGCAGACAAACGGCTCGCCCCGCCCGGAAAAACTGCCCGACGGCCAGGTTCTGGCAAGGGCGCAGGGCGAGGTGAAACTCGTCGATTCCAAGGATGTGGATTACGTTGACATATCGCCCAAGCAGACGGTGGGTGTGTCGGCGGCGATGATCCCGTTCCTTGAGCACGACGATGCCAACCGCGCACTGATGGGCGCAAACATGCAGCGTCAGGCGGTTCCGCTTGTCAAGACCGAACCGCCGGTGGTAGCCACCGGCATGGAAAAACCAGTGGCCGAAAACTCCGGCATGGTAATCAGGGCCGAAAACGCAGGCACGGTTACCTATGCCGATGCGCAAAAAATAGTCATCAACGATACCGACGAATACCATCTTCGCAAGTTCCACAAACTTAACGAACGGGCATGCCTGAACCAAAAGCCCATCGTTACAGAGGGACAGCGCGTCAAGAAGGGTCAGATAATTGCCGACGGCTCGGCCACAAAAAACGGAGAACTGGCGCTTGGGCGTAACGTGCTTGCCGCATTCATGCCTTTTGACGGATTCAACTTCGAGGACGCCATACTCGTTTCAGAGCGGCTGGTAAAGGACGACTCCTTTACCTCCATCCACATGGAGGAATACGAGGTCGAGGTGCGTGAGACGAAACTCGGCCGCGAGGAGTTCAGTCGCGATATCCCGAATGTTTCGGAGAAGGCCCTGTCAAGTCTGGACGAACACGGTATAGTTTGCGTGGGCACGGAGGTCGGCCCTGGCGATATACTGGTGGGTAAAGTTACTCCCAAGTCCAAGACCGAACTGACCCCCGAGGAAAAACTTCTGCACGCCATATTCGGACAGGCGGGGGAGGACGTCAAAAACGATTCTCTCGAACTGCCCGCCGGCGAAGAGGGCGTAGTGGTAGATACCAAACATTTCGCCCGCAAGGCGCACATGTCGGACCAGCGCAAGAAAGAACTGAACAAGCAGGTGCGTGAGTACCGCAAGCACATGCGCGGCAGGATGGCCGATACGTTCAGAAAAATGGCGCAGGAAATCAACGATGTCATCGGCTCCGACATGATCGACCCCACCACGCGGCAAAAGGTGGGCGCCAGCGACGACAATGAGATTATCCTCGAGCAGATAGAAAACTTCACGCTTAAGTGGATAAAGGCCAAAAAAGCCGAGGCCAAAAAACAGGCCGAGGCCATTTATGAACGATACTGGCCGAAAATTGAAGAAATTGAAAAGGAAATGAAGCGCAAACTCGAGCAGATGAAGCGAGGAGACGAATTGCCCTCCGGCGTGCTCGAGAAAGTCAAGGTGACCGTGGCCACCAAGCGGAAACTTGGCGTGGGCGACAAGATGGCCGGCCGCCACGGAAACAAGGGTGTTATCGCCCGCATACTACCTGAAGAAGACATGCCGTTTTTGGAAGACGGCACACCCATCGACATTGTGCTTAATCCTCTTGGTGTGCCCAGCCGAATGAACGTCGGACAGATTCTGGAAACGCATCTGGGTTGGGCCGCCGCCGTGCTGGGCTTCCAAGCGGTCACGCCAGTCTTCGACGGCGCGAAGGAAAAGGAAATCTTCGAATGCATCCGCGAGGCCAACGAGCACGTCCGCAGCCGGCAGGCGGATACCGCATCCCTTCAGGAAGCCGGGCAAACGCGGGAACTGCTGGTGGAGATGCCGGAAGATGGCAAAATAAACCTGTACGACGGCCGCACAGGCGAGCCGTTCGAGCAGAAGGTTACCGTGGGCTATATCTACATAAATAAACTCCACCACCTGGTGGATGAGAAGATTCACGCCCGCTCGACCGGTCCTTACTCGCTGATTACGCAGCAGCCGCTGGGCGGAAAAGCCCGGACAGGCGGACAGCGGTTCGGCGAAATGGAGGTTTGGGCGCTCGAAGCTTACGGCGCCAGTTACACCCTTCAGGAAATGCTTACCGTAAAGAGCGACGATGTGGAAGGCCGAACCAAGATTTACGAGTCGATGGTCAAAGGCAACAACACACTCGAGGCCGGTACGCCTATCAGTTTCGACGTGCTGTGCAACGAACTGCGAGGCCTTGGCCTGAACATCCAGATGGAAAAAAAGAAACTTCTATAGAGTTTAATTAGGCGCGTAAGGTTAATTAACCATAAACGCGGAGCTTAAAAGATATGGCTGAAAACGTATACGACAGAATAAACGACTACGGGTCGGTAAAAATCAACCTTGCCTCGCCCAATGACATACGCAGCTGGTCGTTCGGAGAGGTAAAAAAACCCGAGACAATCAACTATCGAACATACCGGCCGGAGAAGGACGGTCTCTTCTGCGAGCGGATCTTCGGGCCCGAACGCGACTGGGAATGCGCGTGCGGCAAGTACAAAGGCACCAAGCACAAGGGTATTATCTGCGACCGCTGCGGCGTGAAAGTTACACACTCACGCGTGCGGCGCAAGCGGATGGGCCACATTAACCTGGCCGCGCCGATTGTGCACATATGGTTCTTTAAGTCCCTGCCGTCGCGCCTGGGCACGTTGCTGGCCATGAAGACCGCCGACCTGGAGAAGGTCATCCTTTTCCAGAGTTATGTTGTAACGGACCAGGGTGAAACTCCGCTGAAATACAAACAGGTCCTTACCGAGGATGAATTCCGCGGCGCGCGTGAAAAGTACGGCATGGACTTCCAGGCCGATATCGGGGCCGAAGCGATTCGCACACTGCTTGGAAATCTCAACCTGGATGAACTGGTTACCGACATCCGTATGAAACTTAAAAAGACCTCCTCCAAGCAGAAGACCAAGGATCTTTCAAAGCGCCTCCGTCTGGTCGAGAGCGTCCGCACATCGGACAACAAGCCCGAGTGGATGGTCATGGAGGTCGTTCCGGTGATTCCGCCTGACCTTCGTCCGCTTGTGCTGCTGGAGAGCGGCAATTTCGCAACATCCGACCTTAACGACCTTTACAGACGAATCATAAACCGAAACAACCGTCTCAAGAAACTTCTGGACTTAAACGCTCCTGAGGTCATCATCCGCAATGAAAAGCGTATGCTACAACAGGCGGTCGATGCCCTTTTCGACAACAATCGTTGCCGTCGTCCGGTTCAGGGCACAGCAAACCGTCCGCTGAAATCATTGACGGACATGATAAAGGGCAAGCAGGGGCGCTTCCGCGAGAATCTACTGGGCAAAAGAGTGGACTACTCCGGGCGAAGCGTTATTGTTATTGGCCCGGAACTCAAACTTCACCAGTGCGGCCTGCCCAAGAAAATCGCACTGGAGCTCTTCCAGCCGTTTATCATACGTCGGCTCAAAGATCGTGGTTTGGCCGACACCATCAAATCCGCAAAGCGGATGCTGGAGCGAAGGGAAGATGAAATCTGGGACGTGCTGGAAGAAGTCATATACCAGCATCCGGTTATGCTGAACCGTGCCCCCACGCTTCACCGCATGGGCATTCAGGCCTTCGAGCCGGTGCTGGTCGAGGGCAACGCCATCAAGATTCACCCCATGGTCTGCCGCGGCTTCAACGCCGACTTCGATGGTGACCAGATGGCGGTGCATCTGCCGCTGTCGGTGGAGGCACAGGCCGAGACGCACACGCTTATGCTTGCCACAAACAATGTCTTTTCGCCTTCAAACGGCAAGCCGATTATGTCGCCCATGCAGGATATTGTGCTTGGCACGTACTATCTGACCAGCGAACACGGTTCGGAATTCACCCTGCCAGAGGTGCGCAAGGTGCAGTACGACGGGGCCGAGTATCCCGCATTTTCGAGCACGCACGAGGCGATAACCGCCCACGAACTGGGGCGAATAGGCACGCATGCAAAAATTCTCGTTCGCATCGAAAAAGGACGCGAGGTAATCGAAGAAAACAGTTCCAGCATAGCTGAGCAGGGCAGGGTGGTAACCACGCCGGGGCGATGCGTATTTAACGATGTGCTTCCCGAAGGTATGCCGTTCTATAACTATCCGCTGAGCCAGAAGGGCGCAGGGCGAGTCATCAGCGACTGTAATGAACGGCTTGGCAAGCGGGAAACGCTGAATCTTCTGGACGATATGAAGGATTTGGGATTCAGGTATTCGACTCTGGCGGGTATTTCCTTCGGAGTTACGGACCTGCGGATTCCAGAAGCCAAGGAAAAGATTATTTCCCAGGCCCAGGCGTTCGTGGACCGCGTTGAAAAGAGTTATCAGGCAGGCGCCATCACCGAGGGTGAACGTTATAACCAGCTGGTTGACGTGTGGATTCACGCCCGCGAGCAGGTTACCAAGGCGCTGCTGGCGAGTCTATCCAGCGACCGCAGAGAGGATATTCCCAATTACCTTAACCCGGTGTGGTTGATGAGCGATTCGGGCGCCCGCGGAAACGTGGACCAGATACGCCAGTTGGCGGGCATGCGAGGGCTTATGAGTAAGCCGTCCGGTGAGATTATCGAAACGCCCATTCGCGCCAATTTCCGCGAGGGCCTGACGGTGCTGGAATATTTCTCCTCAACGCACGGAGCCCGCAAGGGTCTGGCCGACACTGCATTGAAGACGGCCGACTCCGGTTATCTCACGCGTAAACTGGCGGATGTGGCCCAGAATGTAATTGTCACCGAACTTGACTGCGGAACACTTCAGGGTCTGCCGAAATCAGCCATCTACAAGGGCGAAGAAGTGGAAGTGCCGTTGAAGGAAATGGTCGTCGGGCGCATCGCGCGCGAAAATATAGTCAATCCGGTGACAGATGAAACCGTCGTAAAAGAAAACGAAATAATCACCGCAGAGGCGGCGGATAAGATTGAGGAAATGGGCCTTGAGACCATCCACGTGCGCAGTCCGCTGACGTGCGACTCTCCGTTGGGTGTTTGTGCAAAGTGCTATGGCACCGACCTTTCCACAGGCAAACTCGTAGAGGAAGGGCAGGCCGTAGGAATAGTCGCCGCCCAGTCTATCGGCGAGCCCGGCACACAGCTGACGATGCGTACTTTCCACACCGGCGGCGTGGCCACCAGGGCTATCGTGCAGTCCGACATGCGGGCTTCGGTGGAAGGCAAGGCCAAGTATCATAACCTCATAGCCGTGGAGACGCCCAAGTCGGATAAAAAGTGGCACGAGTACCTGCTGGCCGCCGACCGCAGCGCCCGCGGTCGTAAGGCCAAGCCGACCTCGGAAACCGTTCTTATCGCTCTTAAGCGTAATGGCGAAATTATCATTCAGGACGAGAAGGAGCGCGAACTCGAGCGTCACAGGGTGCCTTACGGGGCACTGGTCCTTGTCCGGGAAGGCGATACAGTCAAACCGGGGCAATGCACAGTTAGATGGGACCCCCACAGGGTGCCGATACTGGCCGAGGTTGCCGGCAATGTCCGCTTCCAGGATATCGAAGAAGGCGAGACCGTCAGGTTGGAATCCGAGCGACAGGATGCCAGTTACGTGGTCGTCGAGCACAAGGGCGAAAAGCATCCGCGCATAGTAATAGAAGATAAAAACGGCAAAATCCTGGACTTCCACTACCTTCCGGCCAAGGCCCGCATCGAGGTGAACGAAGGCCAGGCGGTCGAGCCGGGAGAGTTACTGGCGCGTCAGCCCAGGGAAATCCGTGGTACGCAGGACATCACCGGCGGTCTGCCCAGGGTCACGGAGATATTCGAGGCCCGCAAACCCAAAGAGCCGGCCGCCATGGCTGAGATTTCCGGCCAGGTGGAACTGCGGACAGACAAGCGCCGTGGAAAGATGACTATCATCGTCAGAAGTGAATCGGGCATGGAGCGCGAGCACCATGTGCCACACGACAGACACCTGCTCGTTCACACCGGTGATAACGTCGAGGCCGGACAACCACTGACGGAGGGCCCGCTTATCCTGCAGGACATACTGGGCATTCGGGGTGAAGAGGCACTCCAGGAATACCTGCTGGGCGAGGTTCAGACCGTTTATCGCGGCCAGGGTGTCACCATCAACGACAAGCACGTCGAGGTGATACTCTCCCAGATGCTGCGTAAGGTGAATGTCCAGACCGTCGGCGACAGCGAACTGCTGCCCGGTGAGGTAATCGACAAGTTCAAGTTCAGGCAGGAGAATTCCCGGTTGGCCGGCTGCCTGAAAGTAGTCGATCCGGGGGATACCAGCTTCAGCGAAGGCCAGGTTGTCCCCCGCGAAAAGATCGAGGATGCAGTGGCCGATGTCGAAGAAAAAGATGGCCAGCCACCGAAAACACGGCGGCCGAAACCCGCAACAGCCAAGACGCTGCTGCTCGGCATCACCAAGGCGTCATTGCAGTCAGAAAGCTTCCTGTCAGCGGCTAGCTTCCAGGAAAGCACAAAAGTCTTTACGGAAGCGTCATTAGCTGGTAAAGTAGATAGACTGCGTGGCCTTAAGGAAAACGTTATACTTGGCCACCTGATACCTGCCGGAACCAGTTTCCGTCCTTATCAGGAAATGCGGACCAAGCGGAAAGTGGAACTTCCCGAAGCCCCGACCGAGAAAGAAGAACTTACCGAAGCAGAGATTACACGTGCAGTTCAGCAGGCTCTGGCTGGGAATAAATAGCCGTCGGAGCCGTACTATACGCGTATTCGAGTTGTCCGAGACTACGGGCGGTTGTAAAAATATAACTGTAAGGAAAGATTCGAGGTATTTATGCCTACTGTAAATCAGTTAGTTCGGAAAAAACGAAAGAAACAGCGAGTAAAGAAAAAGAACGTCGCGCTGGAGGAATCTCCCCAGAAGCGAGGCGTGTGCCTTGCGGTTAAGACGGTGACGCCCAAGAAGCCGAACTCTGCGCTTAGAAAGGTGGCGCGTGTGCGGCTCAGTAACGGCCGGGAAGTTACTGCGTATATTCCCGGCATAGATCATAACCTTCAGGAACACAGCATCGTCCTGGTGCGTGGCGGCAGGGTGCGAGACCTTCCCGGCGTTCGGTACCATGTCGTCCGCGGAACTATGGACACTCTTGGTGTCGAGGAACGCAAGCAGGGCAGGAGTAAGTACGGAACTACCAGACCGAAATGACACGGATGCACCGCCGCGTTGAACGCAGGTAGCGGAGAGTAAGTAAAATATTATGGCATACAAAAAGTGGACAGCATCGACGATACAGTTAAAGCCCGACCCGAGGTATAAAAGCAAACTCGTGAGCAAATTCGTCAATTGCATCATGAGCGACGGCAAAAAAGCCGTGGCGCAGCGTGTGTTTTACGATGCAATGGATATAATTGATAAGAAGGTCAAGGACGCCGAACCAATAGAAGTATTCGAAAAGGCGATAGAGAACATTAAGCCGATGATTGAGGTTCGTTCAAAGCGTGTCGGCGGTGCCAGTTATCAGGTTCCCACTCCGGTCAGTGAGAAACGTAAACTTTCGCTGGCTATTAGATGGATTAAACAGGCCATCTACGCCGGGGGCGGAAACAGAACGTGCCAGCGACTGGCCGACGAACTCATCGCCGCTTACAAACGCGAAGGCGCCGCTATGCAGACACGAGAGAACGTGCACAGGATGGCGGAGGCGAACAAGGCCTTTGCACACTTTGCCTGGTAGTCGCATCGACCACCGGGACTTTTGTCAGCGGGGGAACAAAGAGGTAAGAACAATCCGGGCGACCTGCTCTAAGGTCGGCAAATTGTAGTAAATGTCGTTTGTGAGGAGTTTGTCTTCACGACATCGTAATTTCGTATTTCCTGCGGAACTATCCGCAAGTTGATTATTAATATGGCAGAGAATCTTAAACAAATTCGGAATATCGGCATAGCCGCACACATAGACGCCGGCAAGACTACGGTCACCGAGCGTGTGCTGTATTTCGCCGGGCGCACGTACAAAATCGGTGAGGTGCACGAAGGAACAGCGGTCATGGATTACATGGCCGAGGAGCAGCAGCGCGGCATAACCATAACCTCGGCCGCAACAACCTTGAATTGGAAAGACTACACCATCAACCTGATAGACACGCCGGGGCACGTGGATTTTACCGTGGAAGTGGAACGTTCGCTCCGCGTACTTGACGGGGCGGTGGTGGTTTTCTGCGCCACTGGGGGTGTGGAGGCGCAGTCAGAGACGGTCTGGGCGCAGGCCAACAGATACAAAGTGCCGCGACTGTGCTTTATAAATAAAATGGACCGTCCGGGAGCGGACTTCGAAATGGCGGTCAAAGACATCAGTTCCCGGCTCAGGGCCCAGCCGATAATACTCCAGTTGCCGATCGGCAGCGGTGAAGATTTTCGGGGACAGATAGACCTTATCCGTCAAAAGGCATATTATTATGATCCGCAAAAAGTCGCCACTACCATGAGAATAGAGGACATACCTGCTGAGTACGAAGACGCCGTTGCAACCGCGAGGATGGAAATGCTGGAAAAGGCCGCGGAATACGACGATCGTCTTATGGAAAAGTATCTCCACGACGAGGAAATTTCCGAAGATGATATAATCGCGGCGGTTCGACAGGGAACGCTGACCGGACGGCTTCATGCGGTACTATGCGGCTCAGCGCTTAATCACATGGGCGTACGCCCGCTTCTGGACGCTATAGTCAACTACCTTCCCTCTCCGCCTGAAGTTCCGCCGGTCCAGGGCAGGAAAATTTCTGACAACTCGCAGGAAATAAGCTGCAAAGCGGACCCCGAAGCACCATTTGCCGCACTTGTTTTCAAGATTACAGCCGATCAACACGGCGACCTTCATTTTATCCGAATATACAGCGGTACCCTGAAGGCCGGGACCCGCGTACTAAACAGCAGCCAGGACAAAAAAGAAATCGTATCCCGCATATGGGAAATGCACGCCGATAAGCGTATCAGGAGAGACCAAGCGGTGGCGGGGGACATCGTAGCGGTGGTGGGCCTGAAAAACTCTCTGACGGGCGATACGCTGTGCGATTCACATGAGCCAGTGTTACTCGAGAAATTGAAATTTCCCGAGCCGGTCGTAACGATGTCGATAGAGCCCCATACAAATGCAGAGAAACAGCAGCTCTCCGAGGCGCTTGTATCTCTACAGCGGGAGGATCCCACATTCCGCTTCCGTTATGACGAAGCAACGGGCCAGACGGTAATATCAGGTATGGGTGAACTGCATCTTGAGATCGTACGAAACAAGCTTCTGCGTGAGATGGGACTTGACGTTAGAGTTGGCAAACCCATGGTTGCTTATAAAGAAACGATCCGTAAGCCGGCAGAAGCCGAAGGCAGATTTGTTCGGCAGACAGGAGGGCGAGGCCAGTTTGGCGTGGTGGAGATTCGTATTGAACCGCACCAACCTGACCCTGAAGAAGATGAACAAACGCTGGTTTTTGAAGACAAAACCAAGGGGGGGGTAATTCCCAAGGAGTTTATACCGTCAGTGGAGCGGGGCATCCGCGACGCCGCGACGGCCGGACCGCTATCGGGATATCCGATGGAAAACATAAAAATCACTTTGCTGGACGGCAAACACCATCCAGTCGACAGCAGCGACGTGGCTTTCCAGCAGGCAGGAAGCATTGCCTTCAACGAGGCCGTAAAAAAGGCCTCTCCTGTATATCTTGAACCGCTGATGCTGCTTCAGGTAACTGTTCCTGAGGAATATCTCGGCGCAGTCACGGCGGATTTGAACTCCAGACGTGCAGAGATCAAACACCTGCAGAACAAAGGCAAATACCGCCTTATAGCGGCCGAGGTGCCGCTGGCTGAGATGTTCGGTTACACCACGCGGCTGCGTTCGATTACCAGAGGTCGCGGCAGCAGCACAATGGAGCCCAAAAGATACGCTCCAGTACCGGAAAACGTGGCCGTATCATAGAAAGAATAACGGCGAAATGAATATTGAATTGATGAGAATTATCGAAGAATCGAAAAATATGCATAAATTCTTAAAAAATTTCCCATTAAACGTTGACTTTATGGTCAGAATTAATATCCTAATAGGACTTTATGCTCGACGCGTGGGTAGTGTAACTGCGCGCATTAAAAGGCGGAATACTTTAGCCTCATTAATTTCCTTAAGGTAATGCGATAGAGATGGTGCAAGATAAGATAAGAATACGGATGGAGGCCTACGACCACAGGGCCCTGGATTCCTCGGCGAAAGAGATCGTCGATCACACTACACGCACCGGCGCACGCGTTAGAGGGCCTATTCCGCTGCCGACCCGCATAGGCAGATATACTGTGCTCCGTAGCCCGCACGTAGACAAGAAATCGCGTGAGCAGTTCGAAATACGAACACACAAAAGAATAATAGATATTTACGAGCCGACCGTACGGACCGTAGAGGCACTGAACCGCCTGGTGGTTCCGGCCGGTGTATTCATCAAGATTAAGGCATAACGAGTAAACCATGCTGCAGGCGATACTGGGAAAAAAAATAGGCATGACGCAGGTATACGACGATGAGGGTCGTTTGCACCCGGTGACCGTCGTGCAGGCCGGACCTTGCACTGTGTTGCAGGTAAAAAATACCGAGTCCGACGGATACGACGCAGTCCAGCTTGGCTTTGGGGACGTTAAACCGCACCGTACAACTAAGCCACAAATCGCCCATGCTGCCAGGGCCGGAACCGCTCCCAAAAATTTTGTTCGCGAAATTCGCCTGCCTTCACCGGCGGAAGATGTTAAACCCGGCCAGAGTATAACGGTCGAATGTCTCGAAGGTGTTTCCAAGGTTGACGTAATAGGGACCACCAAGGGCAGAGGGTTCGCCGGTGTAGTGAAACGGCATGGATTTAAAGGGCAGCTGGCCACACACGGCGTCGAACGAAAGCACCGTTCACCCGGGTCTATTGCGGGGCACGCCAGCAATGCCGGTAAAACCGGCGGACTGAAAAAAGGTAAGCGCATGGCCGGACACATGGGCTGCGAACGAAGAACTTCTAAAAACAATACCCTGGTCAGAATCGACAGCGAGAATAATCTGCTGCTGATTAAAGGCGCAGTTCCGGGCGCCAACGGCGGATATCTGGTTATAAGACCGGCCGTCGGCGCACCGGGAAAATCCTAAGCGAATGTAGAAGAGAATATGCTGGAAGTACCTGTTTACAATATGGAAGGCCGTGAGGTTGACACCTTCAAGGTGGATGACGACGTATTCGGCTCGAAGGTGAACGCGGATCTTTTAAAGCAGGCTGTGGTCGCCTACCACGCCCAAAGGCACCAGGGCACCGCCAAGACCCGCAGTAGGGGTGAAATAAAAGGCTCCAGGCATAAAATGTTCCGTCAGAAGGGCACCGGCTTTGCTCGGCGAGGGTCAAAAAGGACAAACATTCTTCGAGGCGGCGGCGTGGCTTTTGCTAAAAACTCAAGGCCGCCCCGCAATAAAATGCCGCAGAAGATGAGGAAAGCCGCCCTAAAATCGGCGCTGCTGGCCAAGATAATCGGCGGCGACCTGCTGATACTCGATGAATTGAAGATTGAACAGCCGAAAACCTCACGAATAGCGGATGTACTCGAGAAACTGAGCATAAATCGCTCTTGCCTGCTTGCCCTTCCGCAGCATGACAGAAATGTATACCTGAGCGCCAGGAACGTGCAGGATCTTGCGGTGTGCTCAGCGGAAGAATTGAATGCATACGACGTGGCTATTCGCCAGAAAATGATCATAACAACCCAGGCAATGCAGGAACTGATAAATCGGAGTTTGAACCGGTGAAACAGCAAGATATATATAATGTGATTATACGCCCTCTGATTACAGAGCAGAGTACGCATCAGTCCTCTGCGTATAATGCCTATGCATTCCAGGTTACGCCCCAGGCCAACAAGGCACAGATTAAACAGGCGGTAGAGAATATTTATGATGTAAAGGTCGTGCAGGTGCGCACCGCAAACCAGCAGGGTAAACCGCGCAGAACAGGTTACCGCTGGGGTAAGACAAAACATTGGAAAAAGGCCGTGGTGGTGCTCCATCCGGATTACCGTATAGATTTATTCTGACGTAAACCAAGCTAAGTTAAGTGAAGCAATGATTAAGAAATACAAAAAAACCTCGGCAGGACGCCGCTTTAGTTCGGTAAACATCCGAACGGAAGTAACAGACAGCAAGCCGGAAAAGAATTTACTGGGTACGGTTAAAAAGACCGGCGGCCGCAACCACCACGGGAAAATTACTTCCCGGCATCGCGGAGGCGGGCATAAAAGAAGGTATCGCCTTATTGATTTCAAACGGGACAAAGATGACCAGCCCGCCCGGGTGCTGAGTATTCAGTATGATCCCAACCGCACCTGCAATATAGCACTAATTGAATACGAGGACGGGCAGAGGAATTACATACTGGCCCCGCAGCGTTTGGAGGTTGGCGCAACAATCCGCTCGGGTGACGAGGCCGAGCCGAGAGTAGGCCATTGTATGCCGCTTTCAAAAATACCGGTGGGAATGGAAATTCACAATATTGAAATGACGCCCGGCCGCGGTGGAAGCATGGTGAGGTCCGCCGGTGCCGGTGCAAGACTGGTGGCCAGGGAAGGCACGTACGCCCATCTGGTTCTTCCATCCGGCGAAATGCGCATGGTTAACGCAAAGTGCCGTGCCACGATAGGGCGGCTGGGCAATGTTGATCATGCAGGCATAAGATGGGGCAAAGCAGGCCGCAAAAGACATATGGGTAGAAGGCCCCACGTTCGCGGCTCGACGATGAACCCTGTTGACCATCCCATGGGTGGAGGTGAAGGACGGCGGGCCGGAGGCAGACATCCGTGTTCAGCGACCGGAAAGCTCGCCAAAGGCGGTAAGACCAGAAAAAGAAATAAAACCACCAACCGGCTGATACTGAGACGTAGAAGAAACGTCCGAACCGGTCAGACAAGATTATAACAGGCCGAGAGGCATAAACGATGAGTAGAAGCGTTAAAAAAGGACCGTTTGTAGACGAGAAACTGTTCCGGAAGGTGCAAAGGATAAAAGAGTCCGGAGGCGATCAGCCCATAAAAACCTGGGCACGCGCTTGCACCATAGTGCCGGAGTTTGTGGGACATACATTCATGGTCCACAACGGCAAAACACACCAGAAAGTATTCGTAACAGAAGAAATGGTGGGCCACAAACTCGGAGAGTTCAGCCCCACCCGCAGTTTCCGCGGTCATGGCGGCGTAAAGCCCGAAGTGAAACGATAAGGATTTAATAATGCCCTGGCAGGCAATACACAGATATGCACGAATAAGCCCGCGCAAGGCGCGGCCGGTGGCGAATATGATTCGCGGCCTGGATGTTCAGGATGCTCTGAACATGCTGAAGTTCATGCCCGACAGAGCTGCGGGAATGATCAGTAAGGTGCTCAACAGCGCAGTGGCCAATGCGGACGAGGCAGAGGCAGACGTGGACAGGTTATATATATACGACGCCCGTATCGATCAGGGTATAAGTTTGCGAAGGTGGCGGCCCAAGGACAGAGGCCGGGCCCATCCCATTAACAAACCGACCAGCCACATTACTGTAGTCGTGGAAGTGGAGTAAATATGGGACAAAAAGTATCGCCAATAGGATTCAGAACAGGCGTAACAATTGGCTGGAAGAGCCGATGGTTCGCCCCAAAGGCGAACTTCGGAGAGTTCATCGTAGAGGATGAACATATTCGCAGGTTCATAGATCAGCGGCTGAACCGTCAGCCGCCTTACGCTGCCATAAGCGCAGTGGAGATTGAGCGCACCCGCGAAGAGGTGCGAATAATAATTAAAGCCGCCAGGCCCGGACTGGTAATAGGCCCCAAGGGCGCCGAAGTTGAAAAACTCCGTGCGGCTCTGGAAGAACTGACCGACAGGCAGGTAAACATTAATATCGTAGAGGTTCGCGACCCGGATCTCGACGCCCAGTTGATAGCCGAGTCTATAGCCGAACAGCTGAAACGTAGGGCGGGCTTCAGGCGAGTAATCAGGCAGCGTGCCGAATCGGCAACCCAGGCCGGCGCCAAGGGCGTAAAAATTATAATATCAGGCCGTCTCGGCGGGGCCGAAATAGCCCGAACTGAGTCTGTGATTGAAGGAAGTATTCCACTCCACACGCTTGAGGCCAACGTAGATTACGGCCGGGCTACATCGTTCACGACTTACGGAACTGTGGGCGTCAAAGTTTGGGTTTATAAGGGCATGTTTGCCGAACAGGAAAGCGAGGAAGAATCGGATCGCAAATCGGCAATGACCCGGGCGCGACGACGACGCCAGAAAAAATCCACCGGGCAAGGTGGGCCAAAGCGGGGACAGAGGAAAACCACCGAAAAGGCCGAGCAGTCGCCGCAGGAGACTAAGGCTGAAAAAGTTGCAAAGAAACAGCCGCGAGAAAAACGTAATACTGCCGGACAGAAAACAGAACCGCAGGAGACAGCGGAACAAGAATCACCTCCTGTACAGGGCAATAGTGAAGCAGCCGGAGAGAGCGAGAACAAGCAACAGGACCAGTCTGAGAATAAAGAATAAACAGGTGCCGATATGGCTTTAATGCCAAAAAGAGTAAAACACCGCAAGCAGCAGCGTGGCAGCATGAAGGGTAATGCGACCCGAGGCAACGCTGTGGCATTCGGTGAGTTCGGAATACAGGCCACGCAGGGTGGATGGATAACCGGACGACAGATAGAGGCGGGTCGAGTGGCGGCCACCCATTACCTGCATCGCGAAGGACGGGTGTACATTCGAATATTCCCGGATAAGCCGGTTACGTCTCAACCGCTGGAAACCCGTATGGGCAAAGGCAAAGGCGAAATCGAACAATGGGTGGCAGTTATAAAGCCCGGGACGGTATTGTTTGAGATAGCAGGCGCCGATGAACCGACTGCAAGAGGCGCCTTTCAGCGGATAGCGCACAAAATGCCGGTGAAATGTCGAATGATTCAACGTCGACCAACGTTGTAATAATTAACGGATTTGAGAACGAAATGAAGATCGACGAAATCAGAGAATTTACTGATGAAGAATTGCAGACGGAACTGGCTCGTCTTCGTCGACACCTGTTTGACCTGAGGGCACAGGCGGTCACTGAGAAACTCGAGGATCCGTCCATGATAACCAAAGCCAGACGCGACATAGCGCGGATAATTACCGTGTCAAGGCAGCGTCAACTGGCTCAGACTGAAGAAACGACGGAATAAAATTATGCCGGATACAAAAGAACAGAACATAAATGCCTCATCCGCTCTTAGCGGATCGAGAACCGCAATGGTGAAGAACGTAAGCGGCAGCAAAACAATAAGGGTGGCCATCGGAAGGCCGGTTCGTCACCCTCTATACGGGAAATTCATAAGCAAACGCACGTTGCTGTGCGTGCATGACCCAAAAGAAGAGGCAGGTGTGGGAGATACGGTTGAAATTATCCCATGCAGGCGGATAAGTAAAAACAAGAGTTGGCGGCTGCTCCGAGTGATCCGCTCGAGCGAAATGCCTGAGAATAAATAATAAATAAAAATATGGTTGAGAAGGATTAAGTTGTGATACAGGCGGAAACACGACTGGATGTAGCTGACAACACTGGCGCCCAGGAACTGGGATGCATTCGCGTTCTCGGCGGTTCGACAAGGCGCCAGGGTATGACACGACGGACGGCTTCCCTGGGAGATATAATCGTATGTTCAGTGAAGCGATCACTTCCTGGCAGCGAAGTCAAGGCCGGGGATGTGGTAAGGTGTGTGGTTGTTCGGACCGCGCACCCCGTTCACCGACCCGACGGAAGTTATGTCAGGTTCGACCGTAATGCCGGCGTGATTATTGATAAAGACGGCAATCCCAGAGGAACGAGAATATTCGGTGCGGTGGCCAGAGAGCTGCGAGAAAAGAACTTTATGAAAATCATCTCGCTGGCTTCGGAAGTTGTTTAGAGTCAACAGGTACCGCGGCAGTTAAATGAAAGAAGCAGACTGAAAGATGGCCAGACACGTAAAAAAAGGCGATACGGTGATGGTAATCGCCGGCGCCGACAAAGGAAAGACCGGCGAAGTTTTGCGAGTGGACTCGGATACGGACAAGGTCCTTGTCCAGGGCGTAAACCGAGTGTATGAGCACTTGCGCCCTTCGAGGCAGCATCCGCAGGGCGGAAGAATACAGAAGGAAATGCCAATAGATATTTCCAACGTGCTCCCGGTAGACCCCGAGACAAACCTGCCCACACGGGTGGGGTTCAAGATTAATTCCGACGGAAGCAAAGAACGGATAGCCAAGCGTTCGGGACAGTCACTGGGACAGGTGACCAAGGCAGGAAAGCAGTAATAAAATGGCGCCAAGGTTATTGGAAAAATACAGAAATGACGTCATGCCCGCTATGGCCGAGAGATTCGGGTACGATAACGTATGGGCAGTGCCCAGGGTTACCAAGGTCATAGTGTCTATGGGTATAGGTGATGCGCAACATGAGCAGGAAAAGTTCAACACTGTTATGGAGCAACTGGCCCTTATTACCGGCCAGAAGCCATTGCCCACCAAAGCCCGCAAGGCCGTCAGCAACTTCAGGATCCGCAAGGGCATGATCGTAGGGCTGAAAGTTACCCTTCGGCGGGAAAGAATGTACGAGTTTCTCGACAGATTGATTTCGATGGCTATCCCCAGGGTCAGGGACTTCCGCGGACTGAGTCCGTCGGCGTTTGATGGGCGGGGTAATTACAGTATCGGGCTGGTGGAACAGACGGTTTTCCCAGAGATAGATCCCAGCAAAGTGTCTTTCACTCAGGGTATGAATATATCCGTTAACACCACCGCCCGAACCGATGAAGAAGCCCGCGAACTGTTGACCCTGATGGGGATGCCCATAAGAAGTACATGAAGGATAAGGTGAACAATGGCGACTAAAGCGCAGATAGCAAAATCAAACAGAACGCCGAAATATTCGACCAGGATAGTGCGCAGGTGCCAGTTGTGCGGCAGACCAAGAGGCGTCTACCGCAAGTTTCGTATATGCAGAATATGCCTGAGGAATCTCGCCAATGAGGGCAAGATCCCCGGCATGAAGAAAACCAGTTGGTAATGAGGACCGCTTGATATGAGTCTGTCCGATCCGATTGCAGATATGCTGACCAGGATTCGCAACGCCTTGGTGAAAAAGTCGCCCACCGTTAACGTGCGCAGCTCAGGTGTGTGCGAGGGACTGTGCAAGGTGCTTAAGGATGAAGGTTACATAAAAGACTACCGTCGCGTTGATGACAATAAGCAAGGCATACTGCGCGTGTATTTAAAGTATGGCCCTACCGGCCAGGACATTATAACGGATATACAGCGTGTTAGCAGACCAGGACTCAGAGTATATCGGGGCGTGGACGACATGCCCGAGGTAATGGGAGGGCTTGGTATTTCGGTCGTGTCGACCTCAAAAGGCATTCTGTCCGACAGGCAGTGCAAGAAGGAGAACGTCGGCGGCGAAGTGCTGTGTTCGGTTTGTTAAATCCATGCAGTATGATTCAGTTATAGAAAGCGAAAGATGTCTCGAATAGGAATAAAACCGATAAAGTTGCCCGATGGCGTCAAAGTGACGCTTTCAGGCAGAACTGTTAACGTTGAAGGCCCCAAAGGCAAACTCTCATGGGAGCATCGGCCGGAGGTGTCGGTGGAGCTTGAAGACGACGGCAAGACCATAAAAGTCTCCCGCAATAGGAACGACAGATTTGTGCGTTCTTTGCATGGACTCACACGAAAACTGATCGCAAATATGGTCGAAGGATGCAAAAACGGGTATTCAAGATCGCTGGAAGTTTACGGCGTTGGCTATGGCGCCGAGGTGCAAGGCAAACAGCTGAAAGTAAACTGCGGCTTCAGCCACCCGGCCGTGTTCACCATACCGGATGGGTTGAATGTTGATGTGACTACACCGCAGGCCCGTGGAGACACTGAGCCGGCTCGTTTTACCATAAGCGGTCCCGATAAACACGATGTGGGCCAGTTCGCCGCTCTGGTCCGTAAAACGCGTCCACCCGAACCTTATAAGGGCAAGGGCATAAGATACGCAGGTGAAAGGGTTCACCGTAAAGTCGGAAAGGCCTTCGCCGGGACAGGTACGGCATAAAGATTTGGTGCAGCAATGAAGAAAACACTGGAAAAACAAATCCGCCGGGCAAGGCGGAAGAAGAGAGTCCGAAAGAAGATTATAGGCACACCCGACAGACCCCGATTGTCGGTGTACCGCAGTATCAATAACATATATGCGCAGTTAATCGACGATACATCCGGGAATACGCTCGTATCCGCCTGCTCACTCGAAAAGGATGTTCGCAAGGAACTCAATGGTAAGGGCGGCAACGTGCAGGCCGCCAAAGTAGTCGGGCAGCGCCTGGCCCAAAAGGCCGTCGAAAATAACATCAAGCAGGCGGTCTTAGACAGGGGCGGATACGTTTATCACGGAAGAGTACAACAATTAGCACAGGCCGCTCGTGAAGCCGGCCTGAAATTTTGACTTTGAGAGGTTAACAGGTGGCCAGAAGACCGAGTAAAAAATCATCAAGAGACATGGACGACCAGTCGGGACTTGAAGATAACGTTATCCAGATTTACCGCTGTTCCAAGGTGGTAAAAGGCGGACGAAAATTTAGTTTCGCCGCACTGGTTGTTGTGGGCGACCGCAACGGAAACGTTGGTCTGGGGTACGGCAAGGCCAATGGTGTGCCTTTGGCGGTTGAAAAAGGTGTATCGGATGCGAAAAAGCAACTCGAACCGATTACCAGAAAAGGCAGAACTATTCCACATCCCGTCATCGGTCGATGCGGCGCATCCAAAGTTGTTTTATTACCTGCCTCAGAAGGTACGGGCGTGATTGCAGGCAAGAACCTCAGGCCATTGCTGGAGTTGGCCGGAATTCACGATGTTTTGACCAAGGCGTACGGGTCAACCTCGCCAAAAAATCTGCTCAAGGCAGGATTGAGTGCGCTTAGGTCGCTGCGAGACGCCAAAATCGTCAGCGAATTGCGAGGAGTCAAGGTTCAATGAAGCTGGACGAAATTCTAAAATCCGCAAGCAAGCGTAAACCTCGAAAACGTGTAGGTCGCGGCATAGGAACCGGAAAAGGTAAAACCTGCGGCCGAGGACACAAGGGTTACGGCTCGCGATCCGGCGCGAAGCGCCGTTATGGTTACGAAGGCGGACAGACTCCCGCCCTGAGCAGGATGCCCAAAAGGGGATTCTCAAACGCCTTATTCCGCAGGAACTACCAGATTGTTAACGTGGCGGCCCTGGACAAATTTGACGAAGGTGCGAACGTGGATGCCAAGGCGTTGGCCGATGCCGGCCTTATCGACTCGCCGGAGAAGCCGGTAAAGATTCTCGGTAACGGAGAATTGAGCAAAAAACTTGCAGTAAAGGCGGATAAATTTTCCGCGTCTGCATCCGAGAAAATTAAAGCCGCAGGCGGTGAGGCAGAACTAACCGAAAAGGTGTAACGAAAGACACTGTACGAGCGAAGATTAATGGCTTTCCGAATTTTCAGAACAGCAGTGGGATTGATAGTGGCGGCCATAGCGATATGGTTGATAGTCACCGGTGTATCATCCCTGAGTGCTGTTTTATCGGCTGCGACTATTACGGGCGCGGTGGTAGCGCCGGCTATCAAACTTGTGGGGGCCGTTATCCTGCTGGGTCTGTATTATTATGGACTCTGGGCTGATTCCCGTGTTCGGGAAGTGCTTCAGAATATTTTCTCGATTCCCGAACTGGTCAAAAAAATCTTATTTACGGTCGCGCTTTTGTGTATTTATCGGATTGGTTTCCATGTACCTCTGCCCGGTTTGAACCAGCAACAGGTGATGACATTCATGGAGCGCCAGGCACAAGAGGGCATTCTCGGCCAGGCCATGACCTACTTCGCCATGTTTACCGGCGGCACGCTTAGTCAGGCGACACTGTTCGGGCTGGGCATTATGCCGTATATATCTGCCTCCATTATATTCCAGTTGCTAACCACCGTAGTGCCTTCGCTTGAGCGACTTCAAAAGGAAGGCCCCACCGGGCAGAAAAAAATACAAGAATATACCCGTTACGCGACAGTAGGTCTTTGTATTGTCCAAGCGGCTTTCTGGATGAACTTTATGAACCGCAACAACCTGCTGTATCCGGAATGGCGCGGATCGTATATTATTTATCTGGCGGGTATTTTTGGCCTGACTGCCGGGACGATTTTCCTGATGTGGCTGGGGGAACAGATAGACGAATATGGCATCGGCAACGGTATCAGTTTGATAATCATGGCAGGTATCGTATCACGCCTGCCACAGGCTGTACTCATACTCCAGGACATAACCGATCTGCGACTGATAAGTTCCGGAGAGACAGGCAAAATCGGTATCGGACACATATTATTCCTGGTTGCGGCGTTCGTGTTCGTGGTGGCTGGCACTATTTTAATAACACAGGCCCAGAGGCGCATACCAGTCCAGCAGGCCAAGCATACACGCGGCCGCAGGGTTTATGGTGGCCAGAGGCACTACCTGCCTCTTCGTGTGAACCATGGTGGTGTAATTCCCATTATATTTGCCTCGTCGCTGATGATTTTCCCCAACCTACTTTTTGGATGGATAAACAACACCTGGTCGTCAAACACTACTCGCATGCTTTACGAGGCGTTCACGCGTCAAAGTTACGTCTACTGGGTGATTTATATTATGTTGATATTTTTCTTCGCGTATTTCTGGACTACTGTTCAGTTCAGGCCCAAGGACATGGCCGACCAGTTGCGCGATTACGGCAGTTTTATACCCGGCCTGCGGCCCGGTAAGAGGACGGCCGATTATCTTGAGCGAGTCATGGAACGGGTTACCTATTGTGGTGCGGCGTTCCTTGCGGTTATCGCCGTTATCCCTATGGTTATCGCCGCTATACTTGACATTCCAACTACGGTCTCGGCATTCCTGGGAGGCACAGGTCTGCTTATCGTGGTTTCGGTGACACTCGACCTGGTTCAACGGATAGAGGCGAATCTCCTAATGCATAATTACAGCGGATTTTTAGGCGGCAGTACGAGAATAAGGGGGGCATACCGATGAAGGTAGTTATGATAGGACCGCCAGGTGCCGGTAAAGGCACACAGGCCAAGAAGCTTGCCGACAGGTTCGATATGCGGCACCTGTCCAGCGGGGACATACTGCGGGCTGAAAGGTCCAGCGGCACTGCGCTGGGCAATAAAGTAGCCGAGTACATGGATGCAGGCAAACTCGTGCCTGATGATATAATGGTGGATGTTATGGCCAAAACGTTGACCAGCGGCGGGGATCGCGTGCTACTGGACGGTTTTCCGCGTACGGTTCTTCAGGCCGAGGCACTGGATTCGCGGCTGCAGGAATCCGGACAGTCGCTCGACGCCGTGATAATAATAGATGCCGCTCAAGATGTGATAGTGGATAGAATAACCGGCCGTAGGATATGCCCGGCCTGCGGAAAAGTCTACCACGTAAAAAATATGCCGCCGGAAAAACCCGGAATTTGCGATGCCTGCGGCGAAAAACTCGTCCAGCGTCAGGATGATACTGAAGAAGCGGTAAAAAAACGCCTTGAGGCGTATAAAAATCTCACCGCACCTGTCGTAAAGTACTACCGTAGTAGTTCGGAAGGCGACAACAACGGACTAAGAATTATCGAAGTAGACGGAAATAAGCCACCAGAAGATGTCGGCCGGGAGTTACTGGCCGAGCTGGAAAGTTTAGAATCGTCCGAATAATTTGGATGCAGAATTGGTTGCAATAAGACTTAAAACTTCAGAGGAAATTCAAAAGATGCGGCTGGCCGGCCGTATCGTCCGTGAAGTACTCGACCGCCTCGGCGAATTGACCGCCCCGGGCGTTACGACTGAGCAGTTGAATACCGAGGCGGAAGAAATTTCCCGGCGACACAGCGCCCAATGCCTTTTCAAGGGTGTCCCCGGCCGCGGCAAAGCCGGACCGTTCCCGGCCAGTATATGTGCATCCATCAACGAGCAGGTGGTTCACGGCATACCTTCGGACAGAAAAATATGCGACGGTGACATAGTCAGTGTCGATTTCGGCGTTCGTCTGGACGGCTGGTGTGGCGACGCCGCCCATACATATATGATTGGCAATGTCGATGCGGCAAAGCGGCGGCTGGTCGAAGTTACCCAAAACGCACTTGCCATGGCAGTGAGCATGGTCGCTCCACAGCGGAAATGGTCTGACATCGCACGGGCGCTGCAGAATTATGTTGAAGATGAAGGATTTTCCGTCGTCCGGGAGTTTGTCGGGCACGGCATAGGCGCCGAAATGCATGAAGAGCCAAAGATACCAAATTTTGTTTCGAGAGAGCTTGAAGCAAACGATATTATTCTAAAAGAAGGAATGGTGCTGGCAATCGAACCGATGGTTAACATCGGTTCAGCTGCGGTAGAATACGCAGCGGACGGGTGGACAATAGTTACCCGCGATCATTCGGCGTCGGCGCATTTTGAGAATACGGTTGCTGTGACCGATGAAGGTGCGGATGTTTTAACGTCTTCTAATTAACATAGATTATAATTTGTCGCCCATATTACGGGGCGGGAGTTTGAATTATGAAAGTTAAAAGTTCAGTCAAAAGAATTTGTGAGAATTGCAAAATGATACGCCGCAAAGGCGTGTTACGAGTAATTTGTACCAACCCAAAGCATAAACAAAAACAAGGTTGAGAATAGATAAGAGGTGAACTATGCCGCGTATCCTTGGAGTAGACATACCGGATAATAAACCCACCAGGATAGCTTTAAGATATATTTACGGAATAGGCCCAAAAAGCGCTGATAATATTTGTGGTAAGGCCGACGTTGACCCGCAGATGCGGGCAAAAGAATTGACCGGAGAGCAACTCTCGCAGATTGCCTCGGTTATAGAGAATGAATATATTATAGAAGGTCAGTTGCGTCGCCAGGTGCAGCAGAATATCGCAAGACTCCGTGATATACACACGTACCGTGGTATGAGGCATCGGCGGGGTTTGCCGGTGCACGGCCAGCGAACAAGAACAAATGCTCGTACGCGCAAAGGACCACGAAAAACAGTGGCCGGTAAGAGATCGGTCAAGGAGCTGCGTTGACAATGGCTAAAAGTCGCAGAAGCAAAAAAGTAAAACATAGCATCGGCAAGGCGATAGTATGCGTCAAGGCCACATTCAATAACACCCTCATAACGGTCACCGACCATAAGGGGGAAGTGGTGTGCAGTTCGTCGGCCGGAAAGATGGGCTTTAAAGGCGCCAGGAAAAGCACGCCCTTCGCTGCTCAGAGGGCCTCTGAAAGAGTGGCCGGTGAAGCTAAAAAGATGGGCGTCAAAGAAGTGGAAGTAAAAGTTAAAGGGCCCGGCAGTGGGCGTGAGAGCGCCATAAGAGCGTTGCAGGCGGCCGGCCTTAAAATAACCTCAATCGAAGACATTACACCGATACCTCATAACGGTTGCCGCCCCAAAAAACGCAGGCGGGTCTGACCTGATTGTATCGACACAAGGAGTATACTGAATAATGGGACGTTATACCGGACCATCGTGTAAATTATGCCGGCGCGAAGGTATCAAACTGATGCTCAAGGGCGCCAGGTGTGAAACGGCCAAGTGTCCGATGGAGCGCCAGTGGCGGAATTTCCCCCCTGGCCAGCATCACTGGCGAGGCCGTCGGCTCTCGGAATACGGCGTGCGCCTTCGCGAAAAACAGAAGGTTAAACGCTATTATGGATTGTTCGAGAGACAGTTTTTGAAATGTTACCGTGAGGCGGAGCGCCAAAAAGGTAATACAGGCGCCGCGCTGCTGACGTTGCTGGAAAGGCGGCTCGACAACGTGATATATAAGTTGGGCATGGCGCCCTCCCGCAAAGCGGCAAGACAGAGTATTACTCACGGCCATTTTCGTGTCAACTCCCGGCGAATAAACAAGGCCGGATACATAGTGGACGTAGGAGATAAGATAAGCGTAAAGGATTCCGAACAGTCAAAGAGGTTCGTTCGTGCGTGCCTGGAAGAAATTGGTGAACCACACGTGCAGAACTGGCTTAAGCTGGATGCATCGGCGTTGACTGCGGAAATTCTGGCGCTGCCTACGCGAGAAGATATAACTATTCCGGTTGAAGAAGAATTAATCGTGGAATTCTGCAGCCAGTAAACTTGCAGGGAATATATAAGACTATGAATATGAATAGCTTAAAGTTTGGAGGCAATGTTAAATGCGTATAAGGTGGCGAGGCCTGGAATTGCCAACGCGGGTGGTCAGCGATCAGGCGGTATCGTCGCCGACCTACGGAAAGTTTATTGTCGAACCGTTTGAACGAGGGTTCGGCACAACCATCGGGAATGCTCTGCGCCGGGTGCTGCTCAGCAGTCTGGAAGGCGCGGCCGTAACGAGCGTCAAGATAGCAGGCGCCGAGCATGAATTTTCCTCGTTGCCGGGTGTGCTCGAGGACGTTACAGACATTATCCTTAACGTCAAAAGTCTCGTGATAAAATCAACTTCAGAGACCCCCGAAAGCATGCACGTCCACAGCGAGGTCAAAGGGCCTGTTACCGCCGATATGATCGAGTCCTCTCCGTCCATAGAAATCATTAACCGCGAGCTACTCCTGGCTACGTTGACGGATAACGTGGAATTCGATTTGGAGATGAGTGTGCGCAGAGGTCGTGGATATTTGCCGTCGGAAGAAATAGGTGACCCCGAAGCGCCCAAGGAAGCCGGTCGAATAAACGTGGATGCTTCTTTCTCACCGGTGCGTCGAGTGCGATATCGTACGGAAGATACGCGTGTGGGGCAGAAAACAAACTATGACCGCCTGATTATAGAGATATGGACCAACGGCACCATTACGCCGGAGATGGCAATGGTCGAGGCGGGCAAGATTCTTAGAAAACACCTTAATCCATTCGTGGAGTATTTCGAACTCGGCGAGCAGATTATCGAGTCGGCGCCTTCGGACGCGCATAAGGAATTGGACGACGAACTGCGCCGTAAGCTCAATATGAGCGTTCACGAACTCGACCTGTCTGTACGGTCCAGCAACTGTCTCGAGTCGGAGCACATAGAAACCGTCGGGCAGTTGGTCAATATGAACGAGAATGAATTGTTGCAAATAAGGGCTTTCGGGAAAACGTCGCTCCGTGAGATTAAGCGGAAATTGCAGGAAATGGGTTTATCTCTTGGCATGAATGTTCCCGTGCCTCAGCAGCAGGGCGCTGCAGCAGGCGGCGAAGAATAAATAACTTAACCAGCAGACGGAAAGATATACCATGCGTCATCGGATGGCAGGCAAACAATTAAGCAGGAACACTCCTCACCGCAGGGCGACGCGGCGTAATATGGCCGTTGCGCTGTTTCAGCACGAGGTTATACGAACTACCGAAGCTAAGGCAAAGGAGTTACGAAGATACGTCGAGCGCCTCATAACCATCGCCAAGAAAGGCACACTGCATGCCCGCAGAAGGATTATATCGGCCCTTGGCGACAGGGAGATGTTTGACATCGAGGGAGAACCGCTCGAGAACACAGTCATTCAGAAACTCTTTGACGAGATTGCCCCACGCTATGCAGACAGGTCTGGTGGGTATACCCGAATAATACATCTGGCTGAGAGGCGCATTGGCGATGCCGGCAAGCAGGTAGTTCTGCAACTTGTGGAGCAGACTCCTCCAACCGAGGGCGGTCGTAGACGTGGACAGTCGCGCCGCAGGCGCCGCGCTGAAAAGATGCACAAGGTAGCTGCGGCAGTCACCAAGTCGGCTACTGCCGTCAAGGAAACAAAACCGACCGAACAGCAGCAAACCGAGGCCGAGACTGAGACGGCTGAATATCAGCCCCAACAGGAGCAGGAAAAGCCAAAGGACGAAGCAAAGACTGCTGCAGAACCGGAAACTCAGCCGCAGGAAGAACAATCGGAAGAGCCACAGGAAGAGGGCGGCGAGCAGAGCGAGGAAAATAAAGAATAGTCGTCTGCCGGCCAACTTTCAGGAAAAGAGAAATGGCTGAAGATTGCATCTTTTGCAAAATTGTCGCGGGGGAAATACCCGCAGCGAAGATATTCGAGGATGACAATGCAGTGGCATTCCTCGATATAGGTCCGCTGGCCGAAGGCCACACATTGCTTATTCCCAAGGAGCACGTGGTTACTGCAGACCAGATGACAACGACTCAGGCAGCGGCTTTGCTCGGCCATCTGCCCGCTCTGGTCAAGGCCGTTAAAGAAGTTACTGGCTGTCAGGGAGTGAATGTTCTACAGAATAACGGGCAGGTAGCGCACCAGGTCGTTCAGCACGTGCATTTCCACATTATTCCACGAAACGCCGGTGACGAGTTCCATTTCAACTGGCCGGCAGGAAATTATCCATCAGGGCGTATAGAGGATCTCGCTGATAAGATTCGCAAAAATCTAACCTGACCGGCGGAGGCCAAATCACATTTTTGTCGTTTATTTCTCCATATATACTGGCGTGAAATATTCTTAGTATGCCTTACGACGATACATTAACCGATGCGGTAAAGACGCTCGCACTCGATGCGGGTTTTGCGGCCGTGGGTATAACCACGGCAGGAGAATTGCCCGGTGGAAATGTTTTTCGTCAGTGGCTTGACCACAATTACGAGGCGGGCATGTACTATATGAACCGCAACGTCCATAAACGTTATTCGCCCAGAGACTTAGTCCCAGGGGCGAAGAGCATTATATCACTGGCTGTCAGTTATGCGCCGGCCCGAACAGAACAACAGCTAAAGAGATTTGTAAGCGCATATGCATGTGGGCGAGATTATCACGAGGTACTCAAAAATAGGTGTCGGCGTCTCATGCGCGCGATAAGCGAACTGTCGCCTGAATTCAGCGGCAGGGCATTTGTAGACACCGCTCCGTTGGCTGAACGGAGTGTTGCAGCGACTGCGGGCGTGGGATGGATAGGTCGCAACGGATGCCTCATAGTGCCGAATGTGGGCAGTTACGTATTCCTTTGCGAGATAGTTTCCAATTTGCCTCTCAGGCCGGATTCTCCGATGGAATCAGAATGCAGGGATTGCGGTCGGTGCATGCAGGTGTGCCCCACTGGCGCGTTTGTTTCTCCCGGTCTTATTGATGCAAATAAATGCTTCTCCTATCTGACAGTGGAGCACCGCGGTAAAATTAACCACCGATACTGGCCTTTGATGGGTTGTCGGGTCTTCGGCTGCGACACGTGCCAGCTGGTGTGTCCTTTTAATCAAGACATTCCGCCCGGCGATGAAGAGTTGGTATCGTCAGGCCAAGCTTCGGCACTTTGTGAATCTTCACTGGCGGAAATATTAAGATTTGAGCCGGATGAATATGCAGCTGCCGTCCGTGGCACAGCCGTCCATAGAGCGAATTACCAAATGTTTATGCGAAATGCCGTCATCGCAGCTGGAAATTCGCAGGATGCTTCTTTAATTCCCGCACTTAAAAAACTTGATCTATGTCTGCATAATCACGATGAGGTTATCCGGTGGGCTATGGAAAGACTGAATGAGCAACAAACGACGACATAATAGGAAATCCGCAAGTTTGACCTTGTAATAATCGCGGGATATAGTTATTTGGTGAGCAGATGGCATCTAAAGAACAAAAAATAGACACGGCCGCCATAGAACAGGCGGTCAGACAAATACTCGAAGCCGTGGGCGAAGACCCGGCTCGCCAGGGTCTCAAGGATACACCGAGGCGGGTTGCTAACCTGTACGCCGAAGTTTTTGTGGGCTTGTTTCAGGAGCCAGCTGAGCACATAGTCGCTCATTTCGACGAGCAATATGACGAAATGGTAGTCCTGCGGGACATAGCATTTTATTCCATGTGTGAACACCACCTTCTACCCTTTATGGGAAAGGCGCATGTGGCTTATCTGCCACTGGGAAGGGTTGTGGGGATTAGCAAACTCGCCCGGGTGGTGGAGTCTTTCGCCCGCCGTCCTCAGGTGCAGGAACGTCTGACAAGTCAGATAGCCGACCTGCTGATGAAGGAACTTGACGCCAAAGGTGTGGGTGTGATAGTCGAAGCCACGCACACTTGTATGACAATTCGCGGCGTGCACAAACCCGGCGCCACAATGGTCACATCAGCTATGCGGGGCCTGTTCAAGACGAATCTTGCTACACGGACCGAGGCTATCAAACTGCTCACGGGCAAATAATCCGCCAAACTCAAAAATTGCGGTGAAGCGGATTTAGTCTTTACGAATAATCAGGGCCGTTAAATCATCACCTTGGATGGAAGATTTCGTGAAATCCTTAACTTTGTCGCGAAGCGTGCTTATCATCTCGGACGTCGGTGAGTCCCTGTGTTCGTGTAGAACTTTTTTGACGCGTTCCATAGTGAATTGCTCGCCCTCCGGGTTCTCGGCTTCGAAAACTCCATCGGTGGTGATTACAACGAAGTCACCTGAGGTAAAACTGAAAGATTCCATTTCATCGTATGCAGTTTCTTCATCCACCCCTAACGGCAGAGCCGTAGCCGCAACCTCTGTGAACTTATCCTCGCAGCGCCTGTAGAAAAGCATTGGCCCATGGCCGGCGGAAGCATACGTGAGTTGGCTGTTATCCGGCGACAGGATTCCCATGAAGCACGTCACGAAGCGGGTGTATTGCAAGTCCCTGACAAGCAAGTTATTTGCGGTTTGCATTACAACGGGTAACGTATCGTGGCACATGCTCACCGCCCGCAGCATGGCCCTGGTTTGAACTACAATCAGTGCAGGGCCGACGCCGTGTCCCGTAGCGTCGGCGACCATAAACATCCAGTTGCCGCCGGGAAGTTCGAGAAAGTCGTATATATCGCCGCCGGTTTCATCGGCCGGCACGCAGATGCCGGATACGTCAAATGCGGATATAGCCGCCTGCCCTCTCGGTAACAGGCCCTGCTGAATTTCGTGGGCGATTTCAAGTGACCGCTGCATCCTCTGTTTCTGCATGAAATGTTCGATAAGATTAGCGCGTTGTATAGCTACTCCCGCCTGAGCGCCGAGCGTTTCTGCCAGCATCTCGTCGTAGTCACTGAAATTGCCGCTGCGCTTGTTTATGACCTGTAGAACGCCCACCAGATTGCCCATATGGTCGCTCAGAGGAGTCGAAAGGATGTTTCGTGTGCGGTACCCCGTACGTTTGTCCACATCCGGATTGAACCTCGAATCGCCGTATGCATCGGCGACGTTGATCGTGTTTCCCGTTTTCACGGTAGCGCCGGAGATACCTTTGTTGGCGGGCACGCGAATTTCCTCAACGCCGGCGGCTATGCGGCTGTACAGTTCATTATTGTCGGGGTCGTAGAGAAACAGAGAAGCACGCTCGGCGTCGAGAAGTTCCATGCTCCTGTCAATAATAAGTTGCAGAAGCGAGTGCAAATCCTCGGCAGCAACCATCGATCGCGTAATTTCCAGAACCTTCTGCAGGTCATGAATTTTTGTGGTTTTGTGCGGCTTCATAGTATTTTCTGATTTTACTGCGACGGCATAACCGGGAAAGTAATTCCTCCGGCAGGGAATACTGATACACGCTGCGGGCCGTCACCAAGGAGTCTTGCAGCCGCCTCAACGGCATCCTGGGGCTGCGCGTAAATTTCCATCGCCGGAAAACGGAGCTGCTGTTCGGCAAGGGTGGGAGAGGCCAATAATACGGGGTTACGATGTATGGTCTGAAGAGCCATGCGTACAAAAAATTCCGCTTCTCCGCCCAGTGAAGGCACCAGTCGCGTAAGCAGGTTATACAGCGCCTCGTGTCCCAGCAATCGTATAAACCGCCGCGTCCATGCCGCGCTGATAGGCCAGCGCGGGATATCCATGTTATTTGTACCCATGGGGCAGGGGGTGGTGCATATTATCACACCATTGGGTTTCAGCGCCCACAGGGTGTTTATAATGCACTTAAACGATTGCCACAGGT
Source organism: uncultured Planctomycetaceae bacterium (assembly GCA_964472875.1). GTDB lineage: Bacteria > Planctomycetota > Phycisphaerae > SM23-33 > SM23-33 > CAYYMD01. Next base: position 27,268 of record CAYYMD010000001.1, on the reverse strand, counting down.
CGACATTGCGGGGATATGCGTTTGTAATGAGGACATCGGAGGGAGCGTCCATGACCGTCCCGCATCCCACGGCGCATTGCTTGGCAAGCATACGCTGGGTCGGAGTGGCGGCCCCTGTGGCGATTACTGCCGGCATATCCTTATCATCCAGAAGATATTGTACAGTGAATGTACGACCACCGTGGCGGTCAAGCAGTTCGCCGGCGGCGTCTAAGGTCTCGCGCATCGGATTCCGGTCTGCATCCGTGCCGACTAATTGCCGCGGTGTCGAGCTTACTCCGAGTTTATGCAGCGAACGAATGGTTTTCAGGTTCGCGCAGCCCGGAAAAATCATTTTATATCCGCCGCTGAAACCTGCCTGTAGGTGCGGTGAGACTGAAGATACAACTAAGCGCAGTTGTGCTTCTGCCACTGGGCGATAGACCCAGACTTCGGTTTTCCCGATTCTCCCCAGGTGTTTGTATGCTGTCGGGTCATTCCAGGGGTTACTGGTGAATTTAACCCCATCACATGAAGCCCCCAATTTCTCACGAGCTTGCGGGGGTGTCATGGGCGGATGCATGCCCACGGCAAATACAATCTCTATCTGTTCGTCCTTCACTCCCGCGTGACGCATTTCCCGCATGAGGATGTCCATTATATCCGCCAGGGGGCTGTGTCTTGTGAGGTCTTCGACGATAAGAGCCACTGGCCAGTTATGTCTGGCGGCCTCCGTCGCAAGTTCGGACAAAGAATCTCCGGGTTCTCCCCGCGCGCACGCCCTGGCCAGACGTTCGCGCCAGTCCTGAGGCGCCTTGGGCAGGTTAGGAGTAGCGGTCTGCTGAACCGTCCAGTTTTGCGGAAGATCCAGTGTGATTTCGCCTTTATTCCAGGGTAGTGATACGTTGGCCATTTGACGGGCGCCCTTATTAACAGGGTGCGTGGATTTATTTGCTCACCACGCTGTTTTGGGAACGTTCAGTATTTTCTTGCCGCGTGTAGATTTTCTGCCTCTGGCCTACAACAACATGATACACGTTGAGGGGTTCGGGAATCGAGGCAAACTCTCCAAATCCCCCCTCTCCGATCAATTTCTGCAATTCCTGTGGTGTGCGGTAATTCATATGCAGACCGAATATCCGCCTGAAGAACCTGTCAGTGCCGTGGGCGGGCGAAATGCTGTTAAACACAATCGATGAGCCATGTGGCATAACTTCTGAGACCGTTTTGGCGATACTGCTGATCTGGTGGTCCGTCAGGTATTCGCATATCCCGAGCATGACGACTACGTCAGGCGGCTTGGAGAGCATCTCCGATACATCTCGGACGTCGCCGACTATGTAATATATCCTGTCTTCCAGACCGGCGTCCGCGGCCAGCTGGCGGCCATAATCCGACGCCTCAGGATTAAGGTCAACCATAGTTGCTTCTGCGGGAGACTTTGCCTGCGAGAGGGCGTCTAAGATAATCTGGCCCGGACCGGCACCGAGAGAAAGCAAGTGCGGTTTTTTGCTGGAGCTGGAGTCTATAAGTTCCGAAAGCATCTTTCCGGCCAGTCGCCTGCGGTTTCGCAGGGCCATATGAAGTGTGCCACCGGCAAGCAGCAGTATGTCGGCTACCTGGCTGGTCCTGCCGGTGTAGCTGATTATCATGCTCTTCCAACCGCCAGGGTCGGTCCAGTTCGCCGCGGCCAGTTCACTTTTACCGAAACGCAGAAGGCCCCTGAGTAATCCGGCGGGCAGGTAATTGGCCAGTGGATTCACCATCGAGCGCTTTAAAATTTTCCTAACAGACCCGTGGCGCTCAAAATTTATATCCGAGGTATCAATATTCATGTCTTGTCCTGGTGTGGTTTGCCTTCCTTGTTGATGCTTTCAGTATACAAGTATTTCGTCCATCAAACCAGTAATACTTGAGTGAACAGAAATCGTTGGGCCTAAAGTTATCATGGCCTGTGAACCGATAAATTCCAGAGAATTCGTGGTTCTCTGAAATATTTTCTAAGTGTGCAAGGATACTAAAATGACAAAACGACAGACAATCGATCAGATACTGAACATGAACCGTTCGGCTAAGCCGGAATTTCTGGCTCAATTCGACCAGGAAGACCTCGATGAGTACCTCCGCCATCTTCATATAGCCCGTTCGCCGCGTTTGTGCACCGGTTCGGGCGAAGGCGCGTCGACAAAGAATCTTGTTCTTTCTTTCCGCCATCATGCCCGCACTCAGCTGGTCGGGGCTTAGATTCTTCCAGATGAGCAAAGATTCACCGAAAGGGGCTGCAAAAGCGGCCTCTTTTATTTGTCACGTGAGGGGGGTATGATAATTTTGTGCAATATCCACGCATAAAAAGGCGCGATTCCCGTTGCGTGCAGGTTGGGGGGGTAGCCATCGGAGGCGGAGAACCGGTCAGCGTTCAGAGTATGACCAAGACCGCTACTACCGACGTTGAGGCGACCTGCGCGCAGGTTGAGCAGCTGGCAGAGGCTGGGGCCGATCTGGTTCGCGTCGCTGTCCCCACGAGGGACGATACAAAGGCCCTTGAGCAGATTGTCGATCGTTCGCCGACGCCAATAATAGCGGATGTACACTTTAATTACCGACGCGCCCTGGAGGCGATCAGCGCAGGGGCCGCAAAAATACGCCTCAACCCGGGAAATATATCTAACCCTGCTCAGTTGCGAGAAGTCATCTCCGCCGCTGCCGATAACTCGGTGGCTATACGCGTTGGAGTAAATGAAGGGTCTGTAGTAGAGAGGAAGGACTCGGCCCGCAGAACGGCGGATATGTCCCGGCCACTGGAGGAACTCATGGCCGATAAAATTAAAGAATACCTGGAGGAATTCCAACGGGCGGATTTTAACGACATTGTGCTTTCAGCCAAGAGTCGTGACGCATTCACAACCGTCGCGGCCAATCGCTTGCTGGCCGAGAGGTGGGATTACCCTCTTCATCTGGGCGTAACCCACGCCGGTCCTGTTCAAACGGCGGTGGTCAGGTCGGCTGCGGCGGTGGGAACACTGCTGAGCGAAGGCATAGGTGATACGATACGGCTATCATTTGCGGGTGATCCGGTGACGGAGGTGCGTGTCGCTGTGGAGCTATTGGCGAGTCTTCGTCTTCGCCCACGGCTGCGGCCGGAGATTATCGCATGCCCGACCTGTGGACGGGTACGGATGGAATTGCTGCCGATAGTGGAGAAAGTACAGGAGGCACTGGCCGACGTGCAGGTGCCGTTGACAGTAGCAGTGATGGGATGCGTAGTGAACGGACCGGGAGAGGCGGATAATGCCGACATAGCAGTCTGCGCTGCCGGGGCCGAGAAGGCAGTTTTATACCGACGCGGCCAAAAAATCCGCACCATATCGGTTGGCGAAATAGTCAATGCAGTCATGGAAGAAACGAAAAGAATCGCCAGCCGCAAATAGCCGTTTACATCTGCTGTGCCAACTGCACGTAGTTCATCCGCGTTTCGTACAGAATGCGGTCGAGAAGCTGTTTTTCCTCATCGCTTAGATTGCCCTTGGTCTTTTCTTCAAGGACCTCGAGAGTGTCTATATAGTGCTTGGCCAGGTTCAGGTCAACGTATCGTTTTTGCGATTTCGGGTCCTGCATGCCGCCCAGGGCGAACATAATCTGGGCTCCAAGAAAATTGACCAGCGACGTAAAACTGGCCGGGGGTAGTTCGCGCTGCTGCCCGGTGCCGCCCTTACCCTGGGCGGCAGCGGCCTGCTTTGATTCCACTTCCTTGGCCAGTTTCTCTTTTTCCGCCTTGGCCTGCGACTTCCAATCATCGTCGGCGATTATTTTGGCTTTTTCCTGTTTTTTATTCTCGTTTTCCGCCATTTTTATATCCTCATCAAATAATGTTAATTACTGAGTATGGTTGGCCACGAACATGTGGTAATCTTCTATAGTATCGATTCCATGGTAATTGTATTCGACCAGGCCTACGATTATCTCAAAACCGTTCTCCAGCGCCCGCAGTTGCTCGAGTTTCTCCGCTTTCTCGGCAGGGGTCTGGTCCAATTGCGCCAAACGCCTCAGGAACCACGCGCGATATGCATAAATACCCAGATGCAGCAGATGCTGCACGCCGCCTAAAGAGTCGCGGTCGAACGGTATCGGCGCCCGTGAAAAATATAACGCTTTGGAGTTTATGTCACAGACTACTTTTACTCTGTGTGGCTGATTCACCTCTTGTGCCGGCAGCGGGCAGGCCAGCGTCGCCATCGGAGCGTCGCTTTCATCCAGCAACCGAACCAGCGTATCAATGCCCGCCGGCGGCATATCCGGCTCATCGCCCTGGAGATTTACAACAATTTCATCTTCGCCTATGTCAAGTTTGCCGGCCGCCTCGGCCACGCGTTCGGTACCGCATCGGTGCTTTTGTTCCGTCATAATCGCCTCGCCGCCGAAGCCGATTACAGCATCCCTGATTCGTTCGTCGTCGGTAGCTACCACTACGCGAGAGATGCGCTCGGCGGGGGCCGCCGACTCAACTACGTGCTGGATGAGCGGTTTGCCCGTTTCGGCCAGCAGTGCCTTGCCCGGGAGCCGCTTCGAGGAGTATCGCGCAGGTATTATTAAAACAGCCATAACGGACAAAGTTTATTTATCGATGGCGAAATTGCAAGTAATAGCGAAATGCCGTCGGTTGCAGAAAGCCCGAATCGATGATATGAGTGTGTAATGAAAAATGTATAATTGAACAACAAACACAAAATTTCACAGGAGCAAATAATGTTAAAGATAGCGATTACCGGTGCGGCAGGACGCATGGGACGACGGATTGCCGCACTGGCGATAGAATCCGAGCAATACGATATTGTCTCGGCCCTGGAAGAGAAGGGACACGAGGCAATAGGCGGTGACATAGGCGAACTGGCGGGGGTCGGGCCATTCGGTCTCGATGTTACCGAAACTCTTCGTGACCAGCCCGATGTGCTGATTGACTTTTCCACGCCCGCCGGTGCGATGCACTGGCTTGAGGTTTGCAGGGAACACGGAGTGGCGATGGTTATCGGCACTACAGGACTGACCGAATCGCAACAGGCGGAAGTTGCCGACTCCGCTGCAAAGATTCCCATCGTCAAGGCGGCTAATTTTTCGCCCGGGGTGAACCTGCTTTTGAAACTCGTGGCCGATGTTGCTCGTGCGCTCGGAGAGGATTACGACATTGAAATATCGGAAACACACCACCGATTCAAACAAGACGCACCTTCCGGCACCGCCGCAGCGCTGGCCAAGTCCATATGCAGCGCCACTGATAAGGAGTACGGCGAAACCGTAACTTTTGGCCGCGGTGGCCAGTGTCCGCGAAAAAAAGGCGAGATAGGCATGCACGCCGTACGGCTGGGCGACACAGTTGGCGAGCACACAATTCGGTTCGGCTCGCTGGGCGAGACTGTAACGTTGGGACATTCGGCCCACACGCGGGATGTTTTCGTCCGAGGCGCCCTTCGTGCGGCCGGGTGGGTGACCGGGCAGAAGCCGGGGCTGTATTCCATGAAGGACGTGCTGGGTATTAAGTAGCAGGATAACGCCGATTGCAGGTCGAGAATTGTGCCTGGCCTAAATGTAAATCATCGCTGGGATGTAACACCTAAGGAGGCGATAGCGCTTCAGCGCGAACTGGCCGGGAAGGTCCGCGTGACGCCGTTGCGAAAAAAGGTTAGCACTGTGGCGGGAGTGGATTGTGCGTTTGTCGAGGGCGGCAAAAAAATAATCGCTGCTGCAGTGCTGTGCAGAGCGGGCTCCATGGAAATAATCTCGGACGCCGAGGCGGCCATGCCATGTGAGTTTCCGTATGTTCCGGGACTGCTGTCCTTTCGCGAGGCACCGGTTGTCATCGCTGCGCTGAAGAAAATGCCCGCCTTCGACCTGCTTATGTGTGACGGGCAGGGTGTTGCTCACCCCCGCGGGCTTGGCCTGGCCAGCCATGTTGGACTTTGGCTGGATGTGCCCACAATAGGTGTGGCCAAGAGCCGCCTTGTGGGTGAACATCGCCCACCGGGCCAAAAGCGCCGCTGCCGCACACAACTTCGACACGAGCGCAGGGTAATCGGAGCGGTGCTGCGCACGAGAACGGCGGTCAAGCCGGTCTATGTTTCGGTGGGCCACAGAGTTACGCTTGAGGACGCAATACGCTGGACTCTACGTGCCGCTAAAGGCGTAAGATTGCCCGAGCCGACGCGCAGGGCACACGAATATGTTACGAAAATAAAAAAACGATATAACATCAGTCGTTGAACCCAGACGCCCGTGGGTTATAATCTTACCGTAATTACGTTTCGTGAAATAAGCAGGGCCCGGACATGAGCATATTTCGAAAGTTTTGTTTCTTGCAGATATACGTGACGTGCATAATCGGTGGTTGTGCCGAAAGTAACATGGATATTTACAAGGGCCTGCAGTCTGAAGACCCTGACAGGCGAATCGAGGCCGTCAAGCTGGCTGCAAAGACCGACGACAAGAAGGCCTTGCCTTTTCTCGTTGACCGTCTCACGGACAGTGAGGCGGATGTCCGATTTTTTGCAATAATGGCCCTGAGAAAAATTACCGGGCAGAATATGGGCTACTGTCATTATGAAGACGCCTGCAAACGGGCAGAGGCCGTGAGACGCTGGCGTCGGTGGCTTGAAAAAACATCCGGTCCCCGGACACGGCCGGCCAAAGAAAAACAACAAAATGAGTGAACTTGCGGATAAAACTGTTGGCATAACGATAATGTCGGTGGCCGAGCACCTGCCTGTAGTCAGGGCTGCGGTGGGGCGTTTCTGCAATATGGTCGGCTTTGACGAAGACGGCGCCCACGGCGCCAGCGTCAGCGTGGATGAGGCGCTGACCAATATTATCCGGCATGCCTACGACGGTGCCGGCGACGGGCGAATCGAGGTCGAACTGGCGCCGCTGTCCGCGCCGCCGGGAGGATTGCGGATTCGCATACGCGATTACGGCAAACACGTGGATGCAGAACGTATCCGATCTCGCGACCTTGGCGAGGTGCGTCCCGGCGGGCTCGGCGTGCACATAATGAAAGAATTCATGGACCGGGTGGAATACAATCCGGCCGAGGGCGGAGGGACCGTCCTGACCATGGAAAAGCAGCTTGAACCATCAGATTCGAAGGAGCTAAAGTGAGCCAGACTCCAGTGAATCAACCGATAGAGTCAGTCGACTGGAAAGACGCCACCGCGATCGTCAGCGCAACAGGTGATATCGACATGTCCTCCAGTGTGGCGTTTCAGCAGGAGGTGCTGAAAATTCTAAACAGCAACCCGCAGCGTATTGTGATTTCGCTGCATGGCGTGAACTACATGGACTCATCCGGCCTGGCGTCGCTTGTGAAACTGCTGTCGCGAAGCAGGAAGACAGGCGCAAAAATCGTACTGGCCGGCCTGAATCCTCGGGTCAAAAGTCTCTTCGAAATAACACGACTTAACGGTATTTTTAAGATTTGCGATAGTATTGACGAGGCGATGACTGCATGAGTTCTTCCGGTCGAATGTTGGGTGATTTTGTCCGGGCTGTGGGGCGACGGTTCCTAACGGCCGTGCGATACACCGGTGGAATGTCGCTGCTGGGTGGGACCACGTTTCAATGGGCCGGCAAAGGAATATTCTCGCGGAAGGTTCATCTGCGCGGTGAAGCGGTCAGCAAGCAAATTGTGCGGGTCGGCCTCAAAAGTCTGCCAATCGTAGCGCTGGTCCAGGTGTTCATAGGAGTAATACTGGCACTTCAGATGACACCGCCCCTGAAGGTCTACGGACAGGAGCACCAGGTCTCGCTGATAATCGGCAAGGCGGGCTTCCGTATGCTCGGGCCGATAATAACCGCGGTGGTTCTAAGCGGCTTCGCGGGGGCGTCCATAGCGGCTGAGCTTGGCACGATGGTTGTCGGCGAGGAAATAGAGGCCATGGAGACAATGGCCATGAACCCCATCCGCTACCTGGTCGTTCCACGCGTACTGGCGACGCTGGTTGTGATGGTGCTGTTGACGGTTGTTGCGGATGTGGTCATAGGTTTCGGCGGCTGGCTAACGGCCTGGGGCGTACTTGGCCCGCGGGTGTATGTCGGTTACTGGCAGCGGATGCAGGAGCAAATACTGTATCGCGATTTTTACACCGGATTGATCCAGGGTGGCGTGTTTGGTGTGCTTATTTCACTTATCGCCTGTTACGAGGGCCTCAGCGTCCGTGGTGGGGCAGAGGGAGTCGGAAGGGCCACTACGATGACAGTTGTTTATTCTATCGTTGCGATAATATCCGCCGCGTGCGTGTTTACCATGGTATTTTACGTGTTTGGTTTGTAATTGACGAATTACGCGAATCTCACTAATGGGCTGAAAAATTCCTGAGATCCGCCCGGCTAATGTAATTCGTGGATTGAATATGCCTGAAGAAAACCAAAAACCCGAGCCCGTCATAAGTGTGATCGACCTGGTCAAACGGTTCGATTCACGTCCTGTCCTTGACGGCGTTAACCTGAACATATACCCGGGGGAGACGATGGTCATCATGGGCGGCTCCGGGTGCGGCAAGAGCACGCTGCTGAGGCATATGATCGGTTCGCTTGTGCCGAATGAGGGCAGAGTGGAGATTTTCGGCAGGGATATCGCCTCGCTTGATGAAGAGCGGATGGATGCGCTACGAAAGCGTTTCGGCATACTGTTTCAGTCCGGAGCCCTTTTCAACTCTATGACCGTGGGCGAGAATGTGGCCCTTCCGCTCAAGGAGCACAGCGACCTCGACGAGGCCACGATAGACATTATCGTACGGATAAAACTTGAATTAGTGGGCATGCGGCGGGCGGTTGACCTTATGCCGGCCCAGATTTCCGGCGGCATGAAAAAGCGGGCGGGCCTGGCCCGGGCGATAGCACTTGACCCTGAGATACTTTTCTACGATGAACCCTCGGCCGGACTCGATCCGGTGACCTCGGCCGAAATCGATCAGTTGATAAAGGATCTTTCGGGTAAACTTGGCGTTACATCTGTGGTCGTTACGCACGAGATGGACTCGGCATTCACCATTGCAAACCGCATGGCCATGCTCGACGCCGGCCGTATTTTGAAAATAGGAGCGCGCCAAGAGTTCGAAGAAATCCGCGACGGTCCTCCTACGGATGATGAAACCACGGAGCTAATCCGCCAGTTTTTGCGAGGCGACTCTGACGGGCCTATTACACGCCGACGTCTCAGTACCGGGTATCGTGAAGATATACTCGGCGCAGTATCAGAGTCTTAGGCGATTAATCATTGGAGACAAGCATCATGGCGAAAAAACAACACAATGAACTGATAGCGGGAATTTTTGTTATAGCGGCGTTACTTGTAACCATTGCCGTGGTGCTATGGCTTGGCGTGGCAGAGGTTTTCGCGCCGACGGCGTCCGAGGCGCACTTTTACGTGGAGGAATCCACCGGTTCGGTCGGGCTGGAGGTCGGTAACGAAGTCAGAGTCAACGATGACGCGATAGGCAAAATTACGAAAATTTATTTCGATCCTGACCGCAGCAGAACAATTTACGTAGCCAGGATAGAGCGGGAGGGAATGGAAATATACACTGATGGCCGGGCCCATGCTAAGGTCCCGCCTATTGGTGGGGGACTGTTGGTAATAACAGATAGGGGTAGCAGCGAAAAACCCCCGGCTGATGAGAAACATCCCATAGCACTCAGGCGCGCGGGGGTTATGGCTAATCTCGACGATATTTCAAAGTCGCTCAAGCAGGAAATGAATCCCAAGGTCAAAAATGCGCTGATTGCAAAGATTCATGAAATTGTCGACACCATGAAGACTGCAATGACTGATATCAAAGATATCACCAAGACGCTTAAAAACGAGACTAATCCGGAGAAAGTGGATTCTTTGCTGGCCAAAATCGGCAAGAGTGTAGCCGATATAAACAAAGCAACCACCTCGATTCGCACCGAACTCGACCGCGAAAGCGATGACTCCATCATCGCCAAGGTGCACGTGGCCGTGACGAACATAAAAAAAATAACCACCGATGCCCGGCCGAAAATAGACAAGTCTCTAACGTCGATAGTCAAAACGACCAAGGCCATCGAAACCTATACCAAGGATGATGTAGCTGAAATCCTCAAAAAACTTCGAAAGACCAACACCGAGGTGCTCCAGATAGTCAAGAACTTCGGTACGGTTTCCAAAAACGCCAAGGAAATCGTTCTGATGCATCGTGGCAACGTGGATGAGATTATAGATAACATGGCCCAGGTTTCGGCCAACCTTAAATCCGCCAGCAAGGAAATCCGCCGAAGTCCGTGGCGGTTGCTGTACAGGCCGGAGGACAAGGAACTTCGCTCGCAGAATATACACGATGCAGCCAGGGCGTTCTCGGCCGGGGCATCTGAGCTCGACCAGGCGATGGCAAAGCTTGCAGGACTGATAAAGGCGCATCCGGAAGGTATCCCCGCCGACGATCCGCAGATGCTGAAGATTAAGGAACAGATACAAAATACTTTTTCCAGATTCGACGAGGCCGAGCAGGCACTCTGGAAAGAACTGACGAAGTAGTATTCCGATGATTAAGTACTATGGGCTAAAACCTAACTCTATAGTACTTTACATTTTTGCCTTATGTTTCGTCTACGGCGGACGGGCAGGTTTCGTAATTCGACATTAATGTTGTTCTTCCATACTTAGGAGAATTTGCACCTTCGCGAATACTCTCTATGCCATGCCAAAATATGCCTCGGCGTAATCAGAATATGACCTTGTCTGCAATTCCTACGTTTTGTGCCCAGTTCTTGATTTCTTTCTTAAGATGTTTCACTTTTTCCGGCTTTTGTGAAGCCAGATTTATAGTTTCTTTTGGGTCGCCTCTGAGGTCGTAAAGCTGGACATGTGACCCGTCAGGATTGACAAGCAACTTCCACCTGCCGTCTCTGGCCGCAAAAGAGGGGCTGACGAATTCTTTATTACCGGGCATCAATTTGGCGAAAGGTTTTCCATATTGCCAGCAAATGGGCTTTGCCCGTTCGAATTTCTTGCCGAGAAGCGCAGGCATGATATCCTCGCCATCCTTTTTTGCCGAGCCATCGGCGCCCGCAATATTAATGAATGTTGGCGAAAGGTCTATACCCGCGCATATTGCCTTGGTATTGATAGCGCCGGTTGGTATTTTGCCTTCCCATTTTGCGACGAACGGCATTCTTATGCCGCCTTCGTAAAGGCTCCATTTCCGGCCGTAGAATTTTCCCGTGGATCCCGGCGGTGACCAACCATCGCGATAGTAGAAACGCCAATCCGTCGGACCGTTGTCGCTGGTGAATACGATAAGAGTGTTGTCGGCTATGCCGAGTTGCTTGACTTTGTCGAACACTCTTCCGAGTTGGCGGTCCATCTCTTTGAGGACGGCAAAAAATTTCTGCTTCCATGGATTTTCAGTTACCTGTTCCCACTTTTCGGCGGAACCTTTTTCAGGATTGTGTTTATCGTGAACATCGTTCGGAAAAAGCTCAATATAGAACGGCTCGTCCTTGTCGCTACTCATTTCCATGAATTTCAATGCCCGGTCGACGTAGTGTTTCGTCCCCTTGTGTTTCTTTGTCCTGATGATTTCGCCTTTTCCCAACTTTGCGCTTTGCGAAGAAAGTCTATGCCCTTCATATATCAATCTGTCTCCGAGACCTTCAAAGGCAACGAGAGATTCATCGAATCCGTATTCCTGGGGCAGCGGGGCGTTGTCCACGTCCCTGCCTCCGCCGACGTGCCATTTGCCGAAGTGCGCGGTGTTGTAACCGACTTTCTGCAACTCCCGAGCAGTAGCTGGGGCCCTGGTCGAGAGGAAGTCCGCCATGCCGCGTTTCTCGTTGTTCTTTTTCGAGCAGAGGTATGAATGTATCTTCCAGCGCTGAGGGTACTGACCGGTCATTACCGCAACCCTGGAAGGAGAGCATATAGGGGAGTTTACATAGAAATTGGTTAGTTTTGTACCTTCTGCGGCGAGTTTATCTATGTTGGGAGTTTCGACCATGAAATTGCCAAAGCAGGAAGGGTCCGCAAAACCCATATCATCTATGAAGATAAACAGGATATTGGGTCTTTTCACAGTGACCGCGAAGCTGCTTGTAGCCGTTGCGGCAAGACCTGCTAAAATCGAGTTTTTCAGAAAGACTCTTCTCTTTATCATTTGGAACTCCCTTCTGCTTTGTGTTTAGCTTTTTATATGTAGTTAAAATCAAGCCCCCGCTCAAGGCAATAATTTGCCGTTGTCCTGGCTGTGCGGTGGATTGTGGGGTCAACTTTAGAGGCCACTCATCATTTCATAAACTTCTCGCAAAAATCGGTGTCGTGACGGTTGAGAAAGAGAGGAAGAGCAGGATCTTCGGTCTCCCGCATAAATTTTTCAAGCGATTTTCGATGCTTCTCGACAAGATCGCGGTGCCGGGAACTGTTTGCCAGGTTGTTTCTGCAGCCGGGATGATTTTTCGTATTTTCATTATTGCACCTAGCGGCAGCGCATTATATGGCATAGAATCTTTTATTTGTAGTGTAGGCGGAGTCCTGACGAAGAATGGTCATTGCTCATATTTCTTTATAAGAAAATGGAGGTCTTTGGCGCCCTTCGATGCCTCCAAGCCGCTTATGTGTAACTTTATTCAGTACGCAGTGTGTTTTGAGTCCGCCAGGCGCCGGGCGATTTCTTTGCCGGCGTCAGTTTTAAAGACGCGGTCGATGACATCCCCAATATTCCTGGCGGAAGGTTTTTCCGCCTCGACGAAGAGGTTCACCAAATTGTCCGCATCCCGCAGGATGTGGAACTCCGGCGTGTTCATGTGTGCTGCGGAATGGTGGTCACCTACTATGCCGCAAATGTGTTTCGTGCGCTGCTCATCCACACCGGCTTCGGTGAGTATACGTCGGACTATGGGCGGGCCTTCCATCTGCTGGTATTTACCGGCCGAAGATCCATACTTTTTTTCCGCCTTGGTTATGCCGATGTCGTGCAGAATGGCGGCGGCCATGACCACCAGCGGGTCGGCTTCATGCCGGTTCAGTATCTGCTCGGCGAAATCCAGCACGCGATAGGCGTGGCGGATGCGGCGCTGGTCGGTACCGAAGACCTTCTGCATCTTCCTTATAAGCAGGTCGCACAGCGACTCATCCCTGACCTGCGAGTCGGGTATGCCCAGGCACTGCGAGGCGAACTTGCACCACTTGGCGCAGCCCATGTCGAAGTGCGGGTTCCTGACGACCTTTCCGCAGCCGCTGCATCGCCGGCGGGCGTCGTCCTTCCATAATTCCAGCACCTCGCCGCAGAAGGGGCATGGCTCCTCCACAACGTCCTGGGCTTTCCAGTATCTCCTGTCCTGTCCGGGGCATTGCGGTTTGAGCATTTTTATCACATCCTTTGATGATATACACCCGGTTACAATCACCCGCCCACGAATTCATCTTTTTCGGGGATTACATTTCATTTTAGACACCGCTACGCCTTTGCTTTTACGGAATCCCGCCCGAACGGCGAGATTTCCCTCAGCCGGCGGATTATCGGCGGGAGCACCTTGATGACCTTGTCGACCTCTTCATCCGTGTTGTACACACTAAGCGAAAACCGTACCGAGCCGTGTGCGGCCGTGTATGGAATGCCCATGGCGCGAAGAACGTGGCTGGGCTCCAGCGAGCCGGTGGTGCAGGCGGAGCCGCTGGATGCGCAAATGCCGTGCTCGTTGAGCATCAGCAGAATGCTCTCGCCCTCAACATATTCGAAACTTATGTTTGAGGTGTTCGGCAGGCGGTGTTCCGGGTCGCCGTTTACGCGCGCGTCGGGGCAGCGTGCGAGCAGTTCCCGCTCCAGGCGGTCGCGCAGCGCCGGCACGCGGGTCTGTTCGTCTTCCAGCCGTTGTGCGGCTATTGCCGCGGCCTTGCCAAGGGCTACGATCAGCGGCACGGACTCGGTGCCGCCACGGCGGTTGTTTTCCTGGTGCCCGCCGACCATAAACGGACTGAATCGCACTCCCCGCCTCACATACAGGGCGCCTATGCCCTTGGGCGCATGAAGTTTGTGGCCGGAGAGACTCAGCATGTCGATGGGCGTCTGCGAGAGATTCATTGGGACTTTGCCCACGGCCTGGACAGCATCGGTATGGAACAGCACGCCGTGGTCGCGGCACATCGCACCTATCTTTTCTACAGGATAGATATTTCCAGTTTCGTTATTAGCCCACATGACCGAGACCACGGCCGTGTCGTTGTTGATTGCATCTCCCACATCCGGCAGTGCCAGTGAGCCACGGCTGTCGACGGGTACTTCGCTGAGGCGATACTGCGGCGTCAGCCCCCGCGAATCGGATAATTTCAAGCAGAGATTCCGAACGGCCGGATGCTCAATGCGGGTGGTTACGATGTACCGACGGTCCTGGTTTACCTCCAGCGCGCTTCGTATAGCAGTGTTGTCGCTCTCGGTGCCGCAAGAGGTGAAGATTATCTCGGTAGGATGGCAGCCAAGCAGGTGTGCCACCTGTTGGCGGGCTTTGTCCACGTGGGCGGCAACCTGCCCGCCGAAATTGTGAATGCTTGATGGGTTGCCGTAATACTCGCTCAGAAACGGCGCCATCGCTTCTCGGACCTCGTCGGCCACGCGAGTGGTGGCGTTGTTGTCCATGTATATAACGTCTTCGCTCATACGCACATACCCGACCTTCTCAAACTATTCAAGCCGTTCGCTCACGTCATCCACGACTATCTGTGGGTCCACCAGTTCTCTCAGTTTAGCGCCGACGGTGCTGTCTGCTGTGAATTCGCGCGTGCGGCACCACGCGCAGTTTCCGCGAAAGGCGACCTGCACCTTCTTTCCGTCCACGTCCACAAGTTCGATGTCGCCGCCATCCTTGCGCAGGATGGGGCGGATCTCATTGGCGATGACTTCGTCTATAAGACGGATTCGCTGGAGGTTTGTCATGGGCTTACCGGCCGGATGCTCTTTTGGCGCGGGGGCCGTTTCTGTCTCGCCTTGAACCCTGGAAATGATCTCACGGATTTTGTCGTGGCAGGACCCGCATCCGCCGCCCGCCTTGGTGTAGTGTGTTACCTCGTCCACCGTCTTGAGGTCGTGCTCGCGGACAACCTTCTCTATCAGCCGGTCCGTGACGCCGAAGCACTGGCAGACAACTTCGCCTTCCTCTTCGAGGTCGAACGGCCGGCCGCGATATTTGGCGATTGCCTTCTGGAGGGCCTCCATGCCAAGCACAGAACAGTGGAGTTTGGCCTTGGGCAGTCCGCCGAGATAATCGGCAATGTCGTCGTTGGATACCTCGGCGGCCTCATCCACGGTTTTGCCCTTGATAACCTCGACGAGCGCATCGCTGGAGGCGATGGCGCTGGCACAGCCGAACGTCTGGAACTTGGCGTCGGCGATTTTGCCTTCCTCGTCCAATCGTATCATAATCCGCAGGGCGTCGCCGCAGACCATGTTGCCAACAGTGGCGTCCAGGTCCGGATTCTCAATTTCGCCCGTGTTGCGGGGATTGAGAAAGTGATCTTTAACTTTTTGCGTATATTCCCACATGTTATTCTCGCCGTGGATTTCACTGCATTAATTCTGATTATACCATTTCATTCTATGCACCATGGAGAGCAATTCAACGTTTCAGGTGTAGGAATGGCTACATAAATGGCAGAGTGACATTGCTGAAAGTGCAGCCTTCTTGTTATACGATCCTTGTTTTTTTTTGAACACGTGGTTTGAGTCGAGATTCAGGTTTTCAGTTCAGGCGGGTGGATCTGCGAAAGAATATTGCGCGCGGTGCGAGCGTCGGCCTTGTCGAATGTTTCGCGTTCGGCGGGGGCGCTTAGACAGAAATCGCCGGATACCTCGAATCCGCCGACCAGTCCCTTACCCTCGGCCGTTGAATGCCGCGAGTCGCGCGGGAAAATAAACGCAGCCATTGATGCCTCGTCTATGGTTGTTATCAGCAGGTTGATGGTGTGATTGTCGCTGTCGGCGTTCACCCATTTGACGGCGTAATCATGTGCTTCGGCAAGGCCATCGTGGCGGTCCAGGTCGAACCTGCGAACAACGGTGGGGTAGTCGGCCTCATGCTCGTGCGATAAACTCTCGATAGGCATTGTCTCGGTCGTAATCTGAAAGTGCATGTGCCAGGGAATCGATGCTCCCGCGCCGGCACCGTTGAAAAGAACGCGGTATTCGCCCCGGGTTTTGCGATGCAGTTCAACCGCCGCCTCCAGGGCGTGGCGAGAAAACGCCTGGTCGACGTGCTCGGCGTCGAAAACGGTAAAATGGTTCGGTTCAATCCACGCGAAATTAGCCCCCGCGTAGTACTTGCGCCCGGCCAGTGTCATCTCGACCAGCCGCTCCATAGGGTGGCATTCCGCGATATTCTGTGGACACAGAAAACAGTGTCGCCCTTTGGCGTCGCGCGGATCGCGATAAAGCTTGGATTCGTCCCGGTCGGGATTAAGTATCCCGCGCTGTTGAAGTTCACACACGTCGCCACGTATTTCGCGGTGAGGCATCCAGCGGTACCGCCACAGCACGCCGGATGATTCATCCTCTATGAGGTGGGTTTCTATCTCGGCCGAATCGAGGTCGCTCAACAGGAAACCATCCCGGCCCTGCTGCCGCCACGTTTGAGTAAGTGTCTCCGCCAGTGAGTTTTCGCCGGGACGCGTGTGCAAACTCATGCGTTACCTTCCTGCGAAAGTTCACCTACGGTATGCCGACTGCGTGGGCTGGGCTGGGACGGCACGCGACGGATGCTCTTCTCCATTCTCTTTACGGCTTCATCGTCAACCTCAAAGCCAAGGTCCCTTACCAGCGATGCGGCCATGCGTATCCACGTGAAGTAGGGCACGGTAATCTCGTTGGCGCGGCAGCCCATTTTTCCTCGGAGTTCGTCATCCTTGAGCAGTGTGGTCATCGCTTCAGAGAAGCCGGCCACGTTGTCGGCAGGCACAACCACGGCGCCCTCACCGAACTCGAGCGTTGTTTGGTTATTATCGTTGCCTATGGTATGCCTGCGGGGGTTCTTGCCCAGCAGGTATTCCACCGCGAACGGGACCAGATCCGATGCGATTACCGCTTTGCCCGTTGCGGCCGCTTCCTGGGCTGCCATGCCGAAGCCCTCCATAACCGACGGAGTGCAGTAGAGGTCTGTGGCGTTATATATCATGGGCAGCTGTTCCCACACCGAGCCGAGTATTATCACCTCGTTTGAAATCTCAAGTTCGGCTATCAGTTGCACCAGTTCCGCGTGGAGATTCTCGGCACGGGGGTCAATCGCAACCAGCAACAGCGCCTCAGGAACCTGCCGCAGTGTCTCGGCGAATGCCTTGATAAGCACATCCTTGCGTTTTGTTTTGTCGGTGCGGCTGATTTCGGCAACGATTTTGCGATGTTTAAGTTGTTCCGCAGTATATTTCGTTCCGGAGGCCAGGAAAGACCACACCGGCTCGATTTCCTCGGCCGTCATAGGGTGTATGCGGCCGGTATCTATGCAGGGGGGCATGAAATACTTCGGCTGGTGAGAATAATCGTTGGCGAATGTGTTCTTAATGGTTGTAGAGGTCGATATACAGCCATCCAGCTGCGGGATGGTTCGTTTTTCGTTCTCAATGCGTTCGTCGACGCGAAGGTCCTTCCAGGTGGAAGGCGGCATATTCTTTTTCTTCAGTGCCCCAAGCGAATGAGGAATCCACACGTGTGGCACGTGGCGGCCGCCGGTTATGCCGTTGGTATTAACGAGGTTACCAATAACGGCGGCATCCCAGTAGTTGCTTATAATCAGGTCTATTTTGTCACCGTCGGCCTTGAGTTTATTGACGAGATCTTTGGCCAGCGCGGGTATCTGCTCGGACATGTCTTCCTTGCGGACGAATTGCCTGAGGTTATCTTTGATGTACATTATGCGGGCGAAGCCCGAGGGATGATAATCCACACCGCTTAACACATGTCCGTCAGCCGGGTGAGGGTATCCGCCGCGGTTAACAATAGTTACGCGGAAACCCAGCTCCACCAGCGCTTCGGCGAGATAATTTACGTATATGTTCTGTCCGCCGGTGTCGGGCAGGCCGGGAACGACTCTCCACTGGTGAACGCCATGGTTGGTTATGAGCAACACGTGCTCGCGATCGCTATTGACGAAATTTTCGTGTTTTTCTTCTTCGTTTTTATAGAGTTCCCGAATCACAGCACACCTCTCAAAATCTCTTGGTGATTCTAAATTTAATTTTGCTTCGCGCGCCGCGGCATGTGCTGAACTTTACCGTGAGTGCGAGCCCGTGAGCGTCTTGGATTTTTATCGGCACATTAGTTTGGGCTATTAAACTATTTAGGCGTGGGTAAATTCTTTGCGGTTGGGTCTTCCGCGGCCTGGTATGTCGTGTTGTCCTCCGTGCTTCAGGTTTTATATCACACAGAGCCGCATAAGAAGAACCCAATTACATTCATTAATACTGCTTAGTCAAGTTAAAAGTTTGGACGGAAATTAAATATTTTCACCTAATTTTCAACTCATTATACGAGCCTGATTGGCGTAAATCACAATAAAGTGCAGGATTTCGACAGGATTTACCAATTACGGATGCTGAATTTGCTCATTTGTCTGGGTTTGAATAGCGTACAAACGCCTCGATGCCATAATATTCCGGCAGACCAAGGGCATCGTAGGTTGCGGCCAAGTCGCGGCTGCGTTCTTCGGCCCGCTGCCAGAACTCACGGCTGTCGTAGGGCCCCGGAAACATTGCCTTATCCTTCTGGCTTTCGTGACGGAAAATGGCATGGCGCTTATGATATAGCTCGTCGGGACTTATGGGCACGGCCATGTCTATCTCGTGTGGCTCCCATTCCTGCCATGCGCCTCGATAAAGCCAAAGGTCGGGTTTGTCCAGTTCATTTCCACATTGCTGCAAGGCCTCCAGGAGCGCCTGCAGACACATTCGGTGGGTGCCGTGCGGGTCGGACATGTCTCCTGCGGCAAATATAATTTCGGGCTTCACTTTTCGCAGCGACTCGATGATGACATCGATATCTGCCTGAGTTATTGGCCGTTTCTCGACAGTTCCCGTCCTGTAGAAAGGCATATCGAGAAAGTAGCAGTTTTCCCGTGGCACACCGCAAAAACCGGCGGCTGCAATCGCTTCGGTTTTGCGGATAAGCGTCTTGACTGCCTGAACCTCCTCGCTGTCTCTTGTCGGTTGCGGTTTTTGCCGAAGAAACTGTTCGATGTGGTTATCGATGCGGTCTGTTTGCTCGGCGGCAAGCCCGAAAATAACGTTGAACTCCCGCACAAAATCCGCGAATCGCATCACATCGTGGTCGAAGACAGCCAGGTTGCCGCTGGTCTGGTATGCACAGTAGACGTGGTGGCCCTGCGCGCAGAGTTTATGAAGTGTGGCTCCCATGCAGATGACATCGTCATCCGGGTGCGGACTGAAGACCATAATTCGCTGTCCGGACATTTTACCGGCAGGCCAGCCGGTAATCGTGTTCATCAGTCCCTTGAACACCTCAAGGTTAACGTTGTGAGCGCCTTTGCGGTCCAGAAGTAGTTCATGCAGGTGGTTCTCGGCGTAGTCTTCTGCACGGAGAGACAGAATGGCCTTGCCGACCTTTCGGGAGAGCCATACTACCGCCTTTTTTGCCAGGCGCGTATCCCAGCGGCAATGGTGAACCTTCCACGGCGTGGCAAAGCGGGTCAGCTCTGCGGCCGCTGCCTCGTCGGCGTAGATTATTGCATCACTGTGTTCCTGGAGAAAACTGGCGGCTACGTGGGAATCGACGGGTTCTTCCACTGCGCGCCGAAGGATGGAGGCCTTGTGTTCACCGAAGGCCAGGAGCCGGATGGATTTCGATTCCAGAATAGTACCCACTCCCATGGTCAGTGCGTATTGAGGCACATTCTCTTCGCCAAAGAAATCGCTGGCGGTGTCCATGCGGGTGATGCGGTCGAGCCGGACGAGGCGAGTGCGGCTGTGGCGGGACGAACCTGGCTCGTTGAAGCCGATGTGCCCGGTCCGCCCGATGCCGAGCAATTGCAGATCGATTCCACCTGTCTGTTGAACCTGCTGCTCGTATTGGCGACAGTACTCGTCGATATCTTCCTGGGCTACTGTGCCGTCCGGAATATGGACGTTCTCTGCCGGTATATTGACGTGGTCGAGAAAGTTTTCGTGCATCCAGCGAACGTAACTTTGCACTGCGTCCGGCTGCATCGGCCAGTATTCATCGAGGTTGAACGTCACAACGTTGGCCAAATCCAGCCCTTCCTCGCGGTGCATTCGTATAAGTTCGCGATAGATATTTATGGGCGTGTTACCGGTCGCCAGGCCGAGCACGCACGGCCGACCTTCTTCCGACCGCCGCCGGATCAGCGATGCAATTTCGTCGGCCACAATTTTTGCGACCTGATTTTCATCCTTCAGCACTTTTGTATGTATTCGTTCGTTCATTACTTTAGTTATACCTCAAAGACGGTATTTTCGAACATTTTCAACAATTCTATCAGGATTTAGGCAAGAGGCAAACATTGCCTCCTCTGGCCGTAGATGTCCAGCTGATGGTATTATCTGGACAATCGGCAAATAAAGTTATAAAAAACCAGCGTGGACATATTCTGGATTATATTTCTATTCGCTCTCGGTGCGTGCATAGGCAGTTTTTTGAATGTTGTCATTCATCGCCTTCCGCGCGGCATGGGGATAGTATTCCCGGCCAGCCACTGCCCGGTATGCGGGCGAAAGATAAAATGGTACGACAACGTCCCCATTTTCAGCTGGTTTCTGTTGCGCGGCCAGTGTCGCTTCTGCAAGACTCGGATTTCATCGCGGTACGTGGTTATAGAAAGCGTTACGGCGGTTATATTCGCCGGTGTGTATGTGTGGTATTACATGACCGAGGGAAGGGCCGGCGCAGGGCGTTTTGTGGAAACATGGCCCACTTATGCGGCCCACGTAACCCTGTTCTGCGGATTGCTGGTATGCTCGGCGGTGGATGTCGAGCAGTGGATAGTGCCGCTGGAGGTATGCTGGTTCGTCTCGGCGACAGGAATAATCGCAGCCACTGCCCAGCCCACATCCTGGGTGCCGGGCGTCTCACCCACGACGGGGGCTATGGCCATAGGGGCCGCGATTGGAATAATCATTGGTTGTATTCTGTTGTGGGCAGGTGTGCTTAGGCAAAGTTTCATTGGCATATCGGCAGCGAGCGAAGATGCGCCCCAGAAAGAGGATGATTCACCCAAAAGCGTGGCGGTGACAAAGTCGGACCAGGTGAGCCCGAGGCGAGAGGTGTTGCTGGAGTTATTGTTTTTGCTTCCTACGGTGATATTGGCGGCGGGAGCATACATTCTGGTCGAATACGTTCCTGCGGTCGGGCAAGTTTGGAAGAATTTGTTCGATGGCGCGGCAGGCCCTTATTTGACCGGTTTTGTCTCGGCGGTTTTCGGTTACCTTGTCGGCGGGGCGATAGTATGGGCGGCCAGAATATTCGGCACACTGGGCTTCGGCAAGGAGGCGATGGGTCTGGGTGATGTGCACCTGTTGGCTTCGGTGGGGGCCGTGGCGGGATGGCTCGTACCCGTGGTGGCGTTTTTCGCCGCTCCGTTTATGGGGCTTTTGTGGGCTCTTTGGCTTTGGAGCTCGCGAAAACAGCGGGAACTGCCGTACGGGCCGTGGCTGGCGGCCGCTTCCGTAGTGGTAATGCTTTTCTACGACGGTATAATAGTGTTGCTTGAGCCGTATATAATTACGATAAAAACCATTATCAGATAGGAATATTATGAAAGACAATCTCATCAAGGCATATTTTTTTGCGATATTCGGTGGGCTCGTAATCCTGGCGGCGGTTCTGCTTGTGATTATGCAGTGGGGCAATCACGTGGAATTCAACCTCTACGGAACCATGCTTACTGTGGATAAGAAAGGCGGAAAGATCGTCGGCGGAGTAGACATGGCGCTTCTTATGCTGTTGTCGGCGGCCGGCGGTGTGGTGCTGTTCTGGCTTACTCGGCGGATGATTCGCGGGATAATAACCATAGGCCGCGCCCGCCGCGCGGCGGCGAAGGCGTCGGAAAATTTTTCGCACTCAAAAACGTAAAATTTGAAAATTGACCCGAAACGGGGCTTTCAATATCTTATTGAAAGTCTATAATTTGTCGAAAAGAAGTGCCGGTTAACAATTTAACGAAATTAGAACAAGGAGAATTCAAATGATAAGAGCCAAAAGCACGGGTTTCGTGGCGGTAATGCTGTCGGGACTTGTTTTTGGGGCCGGATGCTGCAAGGAAGAAAAGGCCGAAATCCAGCGGCTCCACAACGAACAGCAGGAGTTGATGGCCCAGAGAAAGCAACTTAACAGCCAGCTGGACGATTGCCGCTCGCGTCAGGCCGACCTGCTTTCGGAACTGGATTCGGCCGAGGCGGAACTTGCCCGAACTAAGGCCGAACTGAAGTCCGCCAAGGCCGGCGGCGAATCGGCCGAGGGATGGACCAGGACCGCCGTGGGCGACAGGATAACCGTAGGCGGCGACATTCTGTTTTCATCCGGCAAGGCGTCATTGACATCCGCGGGGAAGCGCACATTGAACCAAATAGCCGCCGATTTAAAATCCACCTATTCCAATTTGCCTGTGCGAGTGTACGGCCACACGGACAGTGACCCTATTAAGAGGACCAAGCATCTTTGGGATGACAATCTTGACCTGTCGGCCAATCGTGCCATGGCGGTGACACGCTACCTGCGAAGTAGGGGCTTGGACGCTGACCGTATCGAGACTATCGCCATGGGGCAAACTAACCCCGTGGCCGGTAATTCATCACGAAAAGGCAAGGCCCAGAACCGGCGGGTTGAGATAGTGGTGATACGCAAGAAACAATAATAACCGATCAATCGCGGATTTATTAAGATCGAGAGGATAAATGCAAACGGGCGGCCCGAGGGGGAGGGGGCCGCCCATAACCCTTTGGGGGCAGCGGTTCGTAGATGATAGCCATTGTAGATTACAAAATGGGCAACCTCCGCAGCGTCCAGAAGGCGCTTCAGAAGGTGGGCGCAGATGCGCAGATCGCCTCGTCCATCGGCGATATTGTTTCGGCCGAAAAAATAGTGCTGCCGGGCGTGGGAGCTTTCGGCGAGGGGATGGGCTGGTTGCGTCAGATGCAGTTTGTCGAGCCGTTGCTGGATGCCATGCGTAAGGATGTTCCGTTTCTGGGCATTTGCCTGGGCCTGCAGTTGCTGTTTGACGTATCGCACGAAGAAGGCCAGCACACCGGACTGGGCGTATTTTCCGGCAAGGTGGAGAAGTTCCGTTTCACCGAGCCCCTCGCTTCGCAGCGGCTTCCCGTGCCGCATATGGGCTGGAATCAGGTCCGTATCACCCGCCCGAATCCTCTGTTTAACGGCCTTGGCGATGGTGAGTATTTCTACTTCGCGCACAGTTATCACACGGTTCCCATCGACGGCTACATCACCGCCTCGGTCACCGACTATGGATACGAATTCACCTCCTCGGTATGGCGGGGCAATGTTTTCGGCGTGCAGTTTCATCCGGAAAAGAGCCAGGATGCGGGACTTAAACTTCTGAGCAATTTCGTGAGTCTATAACAGCGGCCGAACCGGCCCAAACACCGCCCGATATGTTTCGCTTTGAAGTTCGCAAAAACTACGGAAAGGCCCGCACGGGGCTGCTCCATACTCCGCACGGCGCCGTGGAAACCCCGGCGTTCATGCCGGTCGGCTCGGCCGGGACGATAAAGGGAATAACGCCCGACAAACTTCGCCAGGCGGAGACACAGATGCTCCTGGCCAACGCCTACCATCTGATGTTGCGTCCCGGCGTCGAGACAGTTGCCGCGGCAGGCGGACTGCACCGGATTATGGGCTGGGATGGGCCTATTCTGACCGACAGCGGGGGCTATCAGGTATTTTCACTGGCGCGGCTGCGCGATATTGATGATGACGGCGTTACTTTTCGTTCGCATGTGGATGGTTCACAGGTGCGACTGACGCCTCAAACTTCCGTCCGGACGCAGCAGTCGCTGGGGGCCGATATCATAATGCAGCTTGACGAGTGTCCTCCGGCCGGCGCTTCGCACGAGCACGCGGCCCGCGCGGTCGAGCGGTCGGCCCGCTGGGCGGCACTGGCGGCCGAGGCGTGGCGGGAATCGCCCGGCGGAGAGGCACTTTTTGGAATTCAGCAGGGCGGACTGTTTTACGACCTCCGCAGCGAATCGGCGGAGAAATTGGTCCGGCTCGACCTGCCGGGATACGCCGTGGGAGGTCTTAGCGTGGGCGAGGAGGCCTCCAAGCGACAGTGTGTGCTGGAGCGGATGGATTCTGACCTGCCTGCGGATAAGCCGCGGTATGTAATGGGCATCGGCGAGCCCAGGGATATACTTGCGGCGGTGGCGTGCGGGGCCGATATGTTCGACTGCGTCCTGCCCACTCGCAACGGCAGGAACGCCCAGGCATTTACATGGGGCGGGCGTATTCGCCTCCGTAATGCACGGTTTACAGCCGACGAATCCCCCATAGACACCGAATGTGACTGCTACACATGCCGCAATTTCCCCCGCGCTGCGATACGGCACTTTTTTATGGCCGGTGAAATGCTCGGTCCCATACTGGTCAGCATACATAACCTGCGGTTCTTCGCTGTTTTCATGTCACAGGTGCGGGAGGCGATAGAATCCGGCGAACTGGCCGCCCGCGCCGCCCGGTGGAACGAGTCGATGTATCCCAAAGAGGCATGATTGACATTTGGGCCTCAGATCTTAATATTTGACTGATGAGTCCTAATAGCGCACAATGCCCCGCTCGAAATAATCTTTTTTGAAAGGATATTGATATGAAGACTTACGGATATCTCGCACTTATGATGTTAATGCTGGTCGCAGTGGCCGTCCCGACATTCGCCCAGGATGAGTCAACCGAAGCGGACACGCCCACGGCCGCCCCTGCGGACAATCCCGCCGGTGAAGGCCAGGGCGAGGAACTCGGCAGCGGCGAGGGAGGCCAAGCCCCGGAAGGCGGCGAAGGAGCCGAGCCGCCCCAGGACCAGGGTGAAAAAGCCGACGGCCAGAAACAGCCCCAGAAGGGTCCCGGCGGCAACGGCGGCGGGTCGTTGCTTCAGGGTCCGTGGTTTTTCATCATAATCATAGGCGGTTTTCTGCTGCTTTACATATGGATGGGCAGGTCCCGTCGCAAGCAGCAGGCCCAGCGCCGCGAGATGTTGTCCAACCTAAGGAAGGGCGACAAAATAACCACCATCGGCGGAATAGTCGGAACCATCGTGGACACTGCCGAAGATGAGGTCACAATTCGCGTGGATGACGCCAGCAACACCCGCATGAAGTTTGCCCGGTGGGCCGTTCGGGGTGTCGGACCCGGCTCCAAGGAAGAACAGGGCCAGCAGGAAAATAAATAGATGTAACCGACCGATGCGTCACGGGATCGGGGTTATTCCTCTTCGGCCCCGGCCGGGGGAACGAGCAGGCGGTATTGCTCCAGGAGCGTGCCCTTGGTCCGGGCGAGCTGAGCCATCGCGATGTTGTAGTCCTCAATGGCGGCCAGTTCCTCCCGTTTGGCTATGGCCAGCCGCTCCTGAGTGTTCAGTTTCAGTTGCAGGAACTCCGGCGTGAGTCGCCCGCGGATTCTCTCGATGTCTTCGATGGCCTGGAGTTCTTTTTCAGTCGCGGCCACCGCATCTCGCTGCAGTTTGATTTTTTCGAACGTTCTGTGTATTTCCCTTATTCGCTCGCGGATGGTCTGCGATATCCGGTCGGCGGTTGCCTGCAGTTGAGATATTGCCTGGCGACGCTCGAGCCGCCGCAGCCGCAACTGGGCCTCCCGTTCGCGGTTGCCTATGGGATATTCGAACAGCATCGACATCGAGTAACCGAGGTAGTTGCCGGTATACAGCCAGTGGTAGGAATCGTCGGGCGACTCGCCGAGGCCATGCAGCTGGGTAGATGCTGAAATATCCAGCCGGGGAAGCGTCTGGTTCTCCGCAATGTCGATGTTGATGTCGGCAGATTCTATGCCCAGCCGCGCCTGTCGCAGGGCGGGGCTGTATGTAAGCGCCGACAGCAACTGGTCGCTCGTGTCCATAGTCACTTTCTTGACGGTAGGTGACGTTGTAGTTTCGACGCTTCCGTCGAATATTGTATTCAAAGATTCGTCGGCGACCAGCCGCCCGAGTTCATCGCGTGCATCCTTCAGTTGTTTTTCGGCCAGGTCGAGGGCTACGCGGCGGTTTTGCACGGCCGCCTCGGCCTGCTTTATTTGCACGGCCGTGGCGTCAAGGTCCGCCCGTGCTTTCAGTCGCCCGAGGGTTTCAAGCGTGTCTTTAAGCAGGTTTACCTGGATTTTTACGTCGCGCTTGGTCCGCCACAGCGTCCAGTAGGCGGAAATGACATCAAGCAGGATTTCCTCGGCGTTCTGCTGGAACTGCGCCAGCGATGTCTTGTAATTTGTTCTGGCCAGCCGGACGGAGGCAAGATTGAATTTCGGCCAGGCGTCGCGCAGCAGCGGCTGGGTCACCTCGAGCATAAGTCTTGGCTCGTAGCGTTTCCTGAGTCGAGCGAAGCTGGAATCGTCCCACGTGCGGGTGAACGTCCAGCTCAGCGACCATTCCGCCCCTGTGACGGTTTTTTCCCGCAGCCCCGCCTTGAATTCCTGCACCTTGCTTTGCCCGCCGAAGAACTCCGCCAGCGGGCGCTCGTCGACCTTGGTATATCCGTATTCGCCGAAGATGATGTAATCGAACTGGGCTGTGGCCTTTACCATCTCCTGCCGGGCTATGGCCGGAGAGAAGCTTACCACGCGGATATCAGGATTGTTCTGAAGCGCCGCGGTGATGGCCTCCTGCAGCGAAAGATTTATCAACGCCCCCTGCGTTTTAGGATCTTTGTCGATTTGGATTCCAGGTGGGGCGGTGGTGGAAGCCGGCCGCAGCAGGTCCAGACCCCTGTCATCCATTCTTTGTCCGGCACCGCGTGACGAGAGTTCCTCCTGGTAACGGCTCACCAGGTCGGGCTTGAAAACGCCGGGGTGCACGCAGCCGCCGACTGCGAGGCAGAGTATAAATACGAGGGTGGCGGAAAATATTGTACCGTATATTTTCATTTTTAAGCATGAGATTATAATGCCAATAACTGTAATATTAAAGAGTTGGAATGAATTATCGATTTTATTATCAATACTATTGGGTCGGTTGTACCGGGCGGGAATTGAAATTGGGCCTGTAATATGATAATTGGGTGTTCGAACATTTTTGAAAGGATTTGATATGTCCGTACTGGATA